>CAIKOL010000308.1 GCA_903829085.1 uncultured Anaerolineales bacterium
CTCCATGGGTTCCCCGCACTGCGGGCAGAGCGGCCGCCCGCGCTTGATCACTTCCCGGCTCCAGTCTGCCAGTTGGCGGGCCTGCAGGCGCGTGCACCAGAAGCGCACTTCGGCGGCCTCTTCCGGGTTCCCGTCTTCCATCACCACCTCGCGCACCATGATGACGATGGCATCCTGGTCGGCGTCATAGCCCAGCCCCATCTCGCCGGCGCGGAAGAGCGGGTCCACCGGTGGGGTGATCCGCATCTTGTCTGCGTCGAAATCGGCCACCGGCAGGGTTAGCTCGGGCTTCTGTTTGGCCAGTTCAGCCAGCATCTGGTCTACGCCCTGGGCCAGCGACTGCAGCTGCACTTTTTCGATGATGATCGTCACCGGCTGGGGGTCGGTCAGGCGCCAGCCTTGAATGTAGAAGACGCGTGCCCCCGGCTGGCCGATGGCATCCACGGTGACATGCTGGAGCGGGTTGAGGTCTATTTCGAAACGGGGCATGGGTCAGCCTTCCTGTTTAAAAGAATAAGTGTCAAAATCACGCGCCACGCGCGCAGAAGGGAAGATGGTCTGGGCTTCGGCCAGGACATCCTTTTCGCGGTAGCGGCGCGAGAGGTGGGTCAGCACCAGCTGGCGTACATTGGCCTTCACCGCCAGCCCGGCGGCCATTTTGGCGGTCAGGTGTGAGAATTGACGCGCCATTTCCGCTTCCTCTTCCAGGTAAGTGGACTCGATCACCAGTGCGTCGGCATCCTGGCAGACTGCCAGCAGGTCATCGGTGCGGCCGGCATCGCCCACGTACACCAGGCGCACCCCGGGCTTGAGCGGCCCAAGCACATCCTCCGGCCCCACCTTGCGCCCGTCCTCCAGCGTGATGGTTTTCCCATCTACCAGGTCGCGACGGATGGGCCCGAACGGCACACCCAGCGCTTCGGCTTTTTCAGGCAGGAACGGGCGGTGGGAACGCTCTTCGAATTTATATCCCAGCGAGTCAGAGCCGCGGTGGAAGACCGGGAAGGCCGTCACGCTGAAATCCTCGGTCTCAAAGAAAACGCCCGGCTTGACCTCGTGCAGGTTCAGGATCATGGGCGCCTGTCCGCCGCGCAGCACCACGTTGTAGAGCAGGTCATGGATGCGGTCGAGCGCCCACTTGCCGCTGTAGATGTTCAGTTCTTCGATGGTTTCCCAGCGCATGAAAGTGGAGAGCAGCCCGGCCAGGCCGAGGATGTGGTCCAGGTGCCCGTGGGTGATGAAGATGTTGTTCAGGTTCCTGAAGCCGGTTCCCGATTGCAGGATCTGGCGCTGGGTGCCTTCCCCGCAATCGATCAGGAAACGGAATTCGTCGTGCTTGACTATTTGCGCCGAAAGCCCGCGCCGGGCGGAGGGGGCCGAAGCAGAGGTGCCGAGAAAGATGATTTCAAACATTGGGCCTATTATACTCTGCCAGACTCAAGACTTCCGAAGTCTTTGCCTCCTCGTAGTACTTTGGGGGTGTCTGGCATGACTTCGGAAGCCTGGTAAGTGGCCCGGCAGCAGCCTGCTGGGACCAGAGTCTAACCGGGATCTATTTTGGCACGATGATCATATCCCCCAGCTGCAGACCGAGGGCGGTCAGGATGGCGGTGCCGAGCAGGGGGATCACGCAGGCGCCGATCAGGCCGAGTATCCCCAGAACGATACCGGCAATTGCCAATCTTTTGCCTTTCTGCTGGTTGCCGGCCCGTCTCACCTGCAGAAGCCCTACCATGCCGGTCGCCAACCCACCCAGGCTGAACAACCCGGCGGAAGCGCCGCATACAAAGGGGACCGCCGGGATCACGATCATTAACAGGCTGACACAATTGCTCAGGAAAGCCAACCCGCCGTTGATGGGCGAAAGGATGGCGTAGATATTCGTTTTGGATGACTGCATGAAACCAGGGTTGGATTGCATGAGAGCTCCTTTTTGAGTGATTTAAGTTCGTGGTCAATCTTTTACTTGATAGGCAGTCAGATATACACTGCCTTGCGCGCCGTCCGCCAGGAACAGCAACCTGCCGTCAGAAGTAACGGCAATGCCGCCCGGCTCAAAGAAAGTGCCTTCCAGGCGATCCGCCCCGGCTGTGCTGGTCAGTCCGCCAAGCGTCATTTCCAGACCGCCCTGGGCATCCAGTACATAAATGGCAGCCTGGCTGGGGCTTGAATCCAGGCTGAGGTAAAGATTGCCGGCGGCATCCAGTGCCAGGCCGCGCGGGCTGCTGCCAGCCAGCGCTTCCGCCCCCAACCGCTCGAGCACCTGGCCGGTTTCTGGGTCGACTTTCAGGATACCGGGATTGGCCCGGTCAAGGATGTAGAGCAGGTTGTCCGCACTGAAGGCCATATCCTGGAAGGCGCCCTCTCCGAGCGGAAAAGAGCGCATGAACCGGCCATCATTACCATCAAAGACCTGCAGGCGGCTGCCGCCTGGGTTCTTGTTCAGGGCATAGTAATTATTGGTAATTGGGCTCACCTCCAGCGCCAGGGGGCTGTCCTGGCTGAACTCTCCGTCGGCTGTGCCCTGCCTGCCAAAGCTGCCCAGGAACTCGCCTCCCGGCGAGGCAACGATCACCTGGTGGTGGGGTGGGTCAGCCAGGAGCAGGTTGCCATACAGGTCCATCTTGATATCCACGATCAGGCTGCCCTCGCCGGGATTGAAATCGACGAGCACATTGCCGTCTGGGTCGAATATATAGGCTCCTCCCTGCCCGGTTGCCAGGGATACGTCCCCGAGCGGGTCCACGTTCAGCAAGCCGGGTGAGCCGTTACCGGGCACCGGCACGCGCCAGAGAATGGACACGCCGGCAGGGGTTCCCCCCGGGCCTGGCGGCTCGACCGCTCCCACGGTTGGTAGGGAGGCCAGTGGAGTGGGCGTCCGGGCTGCTATGGTTGGCGGATTCAAGGATTGTGCGGGTGTGACGGGAGCCGAAGCTTGCGTGCTGCATGCCAGGGCAGCCAGCAGCAGGATGATGGCAGGCACACTCCAGGCAGGTTTCATGGCTCTACTCATCGGTCAGGTTCTCTTTTGGCAGTGGATTATTTCAGCGTGCCGATCAACTGCACCGCGTCGATCTCGCTCCAGGAATTGAGTGTGGACTGGTCAATGGTGACAACCACGCCGTTTACCAGGTAGTCTGTCTTTTCGAAGGAAACCATCAATTTGGCCGGGCAGTCCATGGATTCCGGCACTCCGGACCAGACTGTGTGGGTACCGCCATTGGGTTCGATCAGGTCCACATAGATCACATAGGAAGGATTATAGGTGTTGTAAATAACTACTTCCGAGGCATACACCGGGGTGGCGTAATCCAACTGGAGCCACTCCACCGCGTCAGTGGATGAGGAGGCCCACGCCGCGGCGTTATCTCCGCATTCGGTTACATCCGGCGCGCCGGTGGCCTGGCTGGCGATCCAGCCGCTCACCCCAAATTCCGAACTGGCTGAAGCAGCCACAGCCCACTGGTTGACATCCTCATTTGGTGCAGTTGTCGGCAGCGGCGCGCTTGTTGGCAGCACCACGACTGTCGCCGTTGCCGGTGCGGCGGATGAACCCAGACCGCAGGCCAGGCTGGACAGGGTCAGTATCAGGGCTGCGCAGATCAATTTAATCGTATTGGTTTTCATTTTTTCTTCTCCTCAAGTTGAACAGAAATGGTGGATGGGAATATCATTATGAAGGATATGGATGGGCTCATGGCAAAATTTTGTCGGGGCCTCCTTTGTCTGGATCGCCCGCCTCGTTGGCGGCAGGTGTTGGCTCACTTACCTGGGGATAAGCGGAAAGGCAGCGTTCGATGCTTTTGACCAGCCCGGGGATCGTTCGGAAAGGATGCGACTGCCCGGTGTAAACATCCACCAGCCAGCCGTTCAGTTCCCCGGATGCATCGCGCCGGCAGCGCACTACAAAACTAAAGGGAGCGTTAGGCATCTCAATCATATTTCTAGCCTTATCTTACGCCCCGGCTCTCTTGCAGGTCTCGTGCTTTTGTCGTTCTCGGCAGCCCTGCCGGGCTCTTTGCCTTTGTATCTATCCGAAAATTCGGGAGATGTTCGTAAATAATTTCCGGATAGGTTCTTTGTGAAAATCTGGAACCGGGATCCACGCTTATCACAAAGTTGGGGTATTGGCGGGTTGCTTTGCAACTCGCCAATACCCCAAGATCTTCTTTCCCTCGCTTTGGGGTGGGGTGCAGGCGGTGGGAACAACCTGCCTTTCTTACTTTGTGAAAGCTGTGATCCGGGATTGATATCCTATTTCGGATTTGAGAACCTTATGCTAAACTAATGTTGCGACCCTGCTCCAGGCGCCGCGTACTCATACCCTATCCAGCCCCACGTATTGATAGGATGCTTTCTCAATCAACCATGCAAACTGGATCAGATCCATCGGGTAGCTCTTCTTCATGGCGAATCCATCTATTGGGGGGATTTCGCGTCCAGAAGGATGAAACCGAGATTGCTCCGCCCCCGTATCGCAGTCAAACCCTGTTGGTCGCATTGCTTCTCAACCCCACACTTTCCAGGCGTGAAGTTCTCGCCGGCAGGTTTTTCCCGGACCTGTCGGAAGACCAGGCCAAGGCCCGCCTCAGTGACCGGCTGTGGCTTTTGAAAAAGCATCTCCAGGGTTTCCCATTTAATATCACTTCTACGGAAATTGTGATTGTGCGCGATAAGGTATGGGTGGATGCGCTCGCCTTTCGCGAACTTGCCCAAAAGGCGGGCTCCAGGGAACTGGCTGAGGCGATTGCCCTTTATGCCGGTGAATTGTTGCCCGAGCATTATGATGATTGGCTGCTGGTCGAACGCGAAAGCCTGCATGGCCTCTATTCCAGAAGCCTGCAACGATTGGCGAAAACCTGTTCCGGCCTGGGCGAAAACCAGGCCGCCATTCCTCTCCTGGAAAAACTCAACCAGATCGAGCCACTGGATGAAAGCAATTTGAGGGACCTTCTGCGGGTGTATCAGTCTACCGGAAAACGCGGGGCGGCGCTGGCAGCCTATGAACAGTTCGTGGTGAACCTGCGTACCGAGCTGGACCTGGAACCTGAATTGGCAACCCGGGCGCTGGTCAAGGCCATCCAAACCCAGGCTTTCCCCTGCCAGTCCGGGTCATTGGAGATGCTCGACCTGCATTCCCCGCCGGACCTTCTGAGGCAATGCCATCAAGCGTTGCTGCGCGGCGATTTCTGCCTGGTTGTCGACGGTTTGCAATCGTTGCGGAAAGCCCATCCTTTGGAACCTGGAGACCCGGAAATTGATCTGCTGGAGATTGATTTTGCGATCTTGCGCGGCGATTTTTCATCTGCCGCCCGCCTGGTCTCCTGCTCCAAAGAACAATCCCTGTCATTCAAAGCCCGCTGCATCCATCTGGCTTTGGAGCAAAAAAGTTACCAGCAAGTAATTGACCTGGCCTTGCCGGTATTATTGGATGTCCACAGCAGCCAGGATGCCTGGCTGAGATCCATTTTACTGACCGACCTGGCTCTGGCAAAACAGGAACAAGGGGAAACCCGCGAGGCGATATTATTTGTCAACCAGGCCATCAACATCGCCCTGGAAACAGACCTGTCCTATGCCAATTGCTATGCTCAGTATGCAAAAGGATTTATTGTCAGCAAACAGGGCGTTGAGAACGACGCCATCCAGATCCTGCACCAGGCTGCGTCTTTTGCCCGCGAGCGCGGCTACCGGCCTTTGCTTGCCCGCGTGGAACTGGAACTGGGCATCAACTACCGCTTCAGTGGTAAATTCAACACCTCCATTCAGCATTTTGAAGACGGGTTATCCCTCAGCCGGGACCTTGGGCTGCAGCGGCTGGAAGCAGAGATTTTACAGGAGCTGGCTGCAGACTATGATTACCTGGGGCAGGCACAAAAGAGCCTGGTGGCTCTCGAAGCTGCCCGCAGAATATACCAGGCGCTTGAAGACGAATTGGGGTTGGCGCGTAATATGTATCACCTGGCTTTTGGCATGGCCTATCACGATGAACTGCAACTGGACCAGGCGCTTGAACTTGCCAGCCAGGCACGGATCATCCTTGAGAAGAAAGGCCATCGCGCCTGGTCAGCTTCCACTTATTCCTGCATCGGTTATATCCAGTGGCTGCGAAAAAAACCGCGCCAAAGCCTCCAGGCCTATCGGGCTGCCATCTCCATCCATGAATCGTTGAATGAAATGGATTACATCCCCGAAATGTACGCTTATATCGGCCTGGGGTATTTGGAAATGGGGCAGGTGGAAAAGGCGTTGGAGAATACTACCCTGGCAATGGGCGCTCTCACCCGCAGTGATTTGCACGATATCGGTTCTGAAATTTATTATGCCCATGCGTCTGTCCTGGCAGCCTTGGGCCGCGATGAAGAAGCCACTGGCTATTTTGAGCGCGCTTACCATAATCTGCTGAAATATGCCGAGGATATTGCAGACTCACAGGCTCGCGAGGCTTTCTTCCGGCGTGACCCAACGGTCAGGCGCCTGATGCAGCAGGTCTATGCCCGCGGGATTGCCCCCGGCCCGCGCTTTGTCACCACCGTAAATGAACCCCGCCTGAGATCGGCTGTGCGCGTATCCCTGACAATTGATGCCGGCCCCTCGGATCAGGTCCTGAAAAATGCCAGGGGAAAGATCGCCTTGCGCCGGGAACGGGTGGCGCGCATCCTGCGCGAGTCACGTTCCCAGGGGCTGGAACTGTCTCCCCGCCAGGTGGCGGAGCTGATGGGGATCGGGCTGCGGACGGTGCAGCGCGACCTTGAATCCCTGGATGCGGGCGGGTAGCCTGCTCTGGGGGTTAGACCATTTGTGCTATAATCCTTCTGCCATGCCGATCATCCGCTCGAAACGCCCTTCCAAAAAGCCAACCGCCCGCCCCGGCAGCCGCAGCTCTTTTGAGCGCGAGCCGTTGCCGGTAAGCCGCGCCGCACGCCCTTCTCCGCGCAAGCGTTCCACCTCCTCCCGGCGGAAAGTCGCCCCGGAACGTTTCTCGCTGCTCGATAGCATCTCCCCCGAGCGGAGAATGGATATCCTGGGCGTGGTCCTGTCGCTTGTCGGCTTGCTGACGTTGCTCAGTCTCCTCTCGGGTACCAACAGCAGCCTGACCAGTGAATGGAAGGGCATGCTGGTATATGTCTTCGGTTGGGGGGTCTACATCCTGCCGGTCGGGCTGCTCGTACTGGGGGTCTGGCTCGTGGCTCGCAACGTGGAACGGCTCCCGGCGCTCAACATTGAACGCGTGATTGGCATGTTGCTGCTGTTCACCGGCCTGCTGGTGGCATTCCAGGCCGGGGGCGGCGGCGGTTCCATCGGTGCCCTGTTCCAGAAGGGGTTGGTGGGGGCCATCGGCGCTGCCGGGACGGTCATCGTGGTGATTGCCTGGCTGGTGATCGCTCTGGCCATGACGCTGGATGTTTCGATGCACGAGATGTTCAAATGGGCTGGCCCGCTGGGGAAAAAGCTGAAAGTGCGCCTGACCCAGCTGCTGCACCGGCCGGTTCGCCACCCCGGGGGGAACGCACAGCCGGAAGAACCGCTGGACGATTTCACTCCGCTGCAGCGCCCGCCGGAGTCGCAGCCTGTCCCGCCTGGGGTGACCATCCGGACCAACCTGCCCTCCACCCCGTCGATTGCCTGGGTGCTGCCCAGGGTGGGTGATATCCTGGAACCGCCGGAAGCGCCCAAGATCAACGATGAATTTGTAGAGCAGCGCGCCCGCCTGATCGAAGAGACGCTGGCCTCCTTCGGTGCCCCCAGCCAGGTGGTGGAGATCAGCCGCGGCCCCACCGTGACGATGTTCGGCGTGGAGCCGCTCTTCGTGGAGTCTCGCTCCGGGCAGACGCGCGTGCGTGTCGGCAAGATCGCCTCGCTGGCGGACGACCTGGCTCTCGCCCTGGCTGCCCCGCGCATCCGCATCCAGGCCCCTGTGCCGGGGCGCGGCTACGTGGGCATCGAAGTCCCCAATGAAGAGATGGCCCTGGTGGCGCTGCGCGAGGTGGTGGAGAGCGAGGTGTTCACCCGCAACAAGGGCTCCCTGCGCTTTGCGCTCGGCAAGGATGTGGCCGGGCACCCCAAGGCCGCCAACATGGAATCCATGCCGCATATGCTCATCGCCGGCACCACCGGCTCGGGCAAGTCGGTCTGCGTCAATGCCATCCTGACCTGCCTGCTGCTGACCAATACCCCCGACGACCTGCGCCTGATCCTGGTGGACCCCAAGCGGGTCGAACTGACCGGTTACAACGGCATCCCGCACCTGCTGGCGCCGGTGGTGGTGGAGATCGAACGGGTGGTGGGTGCGCTGCAGTGGATGACCCGTGAAATGGATAACCGCTATCATAAATTCGCCGAGTTGGGGGCGCGCAATATTGCCGATTACAATGCCCGTCATGCTGCCCAGGGTGGCAAGAAACTGCCCTACCTGCTGGTGGTGATCGACGAACTGGCCGACCTGATGATGATCGCCCCGGATGAGACCGAGCGCACCATCACCCGCCTGGCGCAATTGGCGCGCGCCACCGGTATCCATATGATCATTGCCACCCAGCGTCCCTCGGTGGATGTGGTGACCGGGCTGATCAAGGCCAACTTCCCGGCCCGCATTGCCTTTGCCGTGGCCTCCAACACCGACAGCCGCGTGATCCTCGACCAGCCTGGCGCGGAACGCCTGCTGGGGCGCGGCGACATGCTCTTCCAGGCGCCCGACTCGCCTGCCCCGGTGCGCTTGCAGGGTGTCTTTGTCTCGGATATCGAGATCAACCGGCTGGTGGACTACTGGAAACAGCAGGCGGCTGCCTCCAGCCCCTATGGTGCCGCCGCCGGAGGCGTGAGCACGGTTGCCGCAGACGGGACTCTACCGGCGGGGGTCCCGCTCAAGCAGGTGCCCATGTTCGAGGACATCACTGCCCTGCAGGGCGATCCGCTCCTGAAGGATGCCATCGACACCGTCCGCCGCGAGGGGCGCGCCTCGGTCTCGATGCTGCAGCGTCGCATGCGCATCGGCTACACCCGTGCCGCCCGCCTGGTGGATACCATGGAAGAGAAGGGCATCGTCGGCCCGCCCGAACAGGGCACCGGCGTGCGCGAGGTGCTGGACTACGGGGATGCAGCTCCGCCGAAAGAGGATTGATATTTTATAGGGGCACAGTGACGCTGTGCCCTTCCGTATCTATTTATCCATTCGACGCATTTCCGTAGTATCCGAATACTACGTCAAAAAATACAAAACACACACAAAAACAATGCTAAACTTAACCACGTTCCCTCAAAATTATCACCCGGTTTGGGATAAAATGGTGGCAAATTTATTTCGACGTGGAGTTCTGGTAATCCAAAATTGGTTTAAAACTTGAACGCAATTACTAGCCTGATCTCCTTATTTGGATGGCTGACGAAATCAGCCGCTTCGCTCCCTGAATCGCTGCGCCGCCGGTCACACCTGCTGGCTTGGCTGTTGCTGTCCATTTTTCTGCTGATCGCCGCCACCCTGTTGCTCGTGCTGGCCGTTGACCCGGCCACCGGCCCGCGCCGACTCGAATATGGCAGGCTGATCCTTGGCCTGATGGTGCTGGTTGCGCTCGCATATGCCTTCAACCGCATTGGCCATTACTATTTATCTGCCGGATTGCTCGTCGCCGGCGCCGTTTTTGGATCTTGGGGCTCGCTTCTGTTGGATCCCACTGTTCTGCATGGGGATTTTGTTCCACTGACCTATGTGGCGCTCACGATTATGTTGTCCAGCATCCTTCTACCCCCCTTGATCACCATTATCCTGGCTGCCCTGCAATGGCTGGGGTTGATGCTTGTGCCGTTGCTCAGTCCCGCCACTGCCTCGATAAATTGGCCCAGTTTTCTGGCCTTTGTCTTCTTTACCTCCGTGCTCAGCATTCTCACCAACGTGATCGGCCAGCGTGACCTGGAGCAAATTGACCGCCAGACCCGTCTCTTGGAACGAAGCGGAGCACAAATGCGCGAACAATCTATCCGCGACCACCTGACCCATCTTTTCAACCGGCGTTATCTGGAAGAGACGCTGGAACGCGAAGTGCAGCGGGCTGCGCGGAAAAATGCCACCCTTGGCCTGATCATGCTGGACTTGGATAATTTCAAGGAAATCAATGATTCGCTGGGTCATGCCGCCGGGGATGTTTTATTGCAGGAATTGGGGAAATTACTGCAGGAGCAGGTTCGACAAGCCGATATTGCCTGCCGCTACGGCGGCGATGAATTTGTCCTTGTCCTGCCGGAGGCCTCGCTGGATGTTACGCTGGAACGGGCAGGACAGATATTGGATAAAGTCAGGCAGATGCGCGTGGAAATCCCCAACCTGACCCGGGAGCCTGTTACCATTTCTGCGGGAGTGGCGGTTTTTCCCGATCACGGTTCCACCGGCGAAGTGGTCCTTAAATCCGCCGATGCCGCCCTCTATCGGGCAAAACGGGACGGGCGGGCGCGCGTGGTCGTGGCCGAACCAGCCGTTGGCATGATCCAGCCGGTTGTTGAGAAATAGATCGATTTTTGTCTTAACCTTTGTGCCAAATATTAGGGTTATATACAGAGATTATTGCACTGGCTTCTATAATTCTTTAGCAGCAATAAGGTAGCAAGACCGTTTTTTGGTAGTATATTATCCCCCTCAGAGGCATAAGCATAAATGGCATTGATCAGTTTACAGGGCGTGAGCCTGGGCTTCGGCGGGCCGCTGCTCTTGGATGAAATAAATCTGCAGATCGAGCGCGGCGAGTGGGTGGCACTCCTGGGCCGCAACGGCATGGGCAAATCCACCCTGCTGAAGCTGGCCAGTGGAGATATCAACCCTGAGCGCGGCTTGGTGGCGCGCCAGCAGAACCTCCGCCTGGCTTACCTGCCCCAGGAAGCCCAGCCTGGCTTGACCGGCACGGTGGCCGGCATCGTTGCTGGCGGGTTGGAACAGGCTTCTTCCATTGGGGGCGCCGGCCCGCAGGATGCCGCCTGGCAGCGCTCGTTGCAGGTGGAGCAGGTGCTCAGTCGCATGAGTCTCGACCCCCGGGCGCGTTTCGAACTGCTCTCGGCGGGACTCAAGCGCCGGGTGCTGCTGGCGCGCGGCCTGGTGCGCAACCCCGACCTGCTCCTGCTGGATGAGCCCACCAACCACCTGGATATCCAGTCCATTGACTGGCTGGAGGATTTCCTGAAGCGCTGGGTTGGCACGTTGTTGTTTGTCACCCACGACCGGGTCTTCCTGCAAAAGCTGTCCACCCGCATCATCGAACTCGACCGCGGCCGCCTGTTCGACTGGAACTGTGATTACGCCACCTTCATTAAGCGCAAGGAGGCCTTGCTGGCAGCCGAACAGGAGCAGAACGTGCTCTTCGATAAAAAACTGGCCGTGGAAGAGCAGTGGATCCGCCAGGGCATCGAAGCCCGCCGCACGCGCAACGAAGGCCGCGTGCGCGCCCTGCTGCGCCTGCGTGAGATCCGCCGCGAGCGCCGGGAACAGCCGGGCAAGGTGCGCATGCAGGTGCAGGCCGAGCGCCGCTCCGGCCGGTTGGTGATCGAAGCCGAAAACGTCAGCTTTGCCTTTGGCGACAGGCCGGTGGTGAGTGATTTTTCGACCACCATCCAGCGCGGCGACCGGGTGGGCATCATCGGCCCCAACGGCTCGGGC
>CAIKOL010000309.1 GCA_903829085.1 uncultured Anaerolineales bacterium
GGGCTGCGCTGACCGCCGCGGGGAGGCCGGAAAGATCGTTGTCGACGATCGAGCAGCCGCGTTCATGGCGGATCAAGCAGCCGGCTGGTGCCAGGGCACGCAGCCCGTCCAGTACGGTGGTCGTCTTCTCGCGTGGTTGCTTGCCGGCCTCCGGCAGGTGTTGCGACGAGCCAAGCGACCAGTCGCCAAGCTGCTGCTGATCGTCATCCGCGTTGGGGCCCACCACGGCGATGGATCTAACCTTCGCCGGGTCGAGCGGGAGCAGCCCATCGTTCTGGAGCAGCACGAGACTCTGGCGCGCGGCGGTCAGATTGACGGCACGATGGTCGGGGCGTGTGACTTCGATGGCAGCCCGCTCGAGGTCGGGACGGCGGGGATCCTCGAAGAGACCCATGCGGAACTTCAGCGCCAGCAGGCGGGCGCAGGGCGCGTCGATTTCCGCCTGGCTGAGGCGCCCGCTGCGCACGGCCTCGATGGCTCCCTCGTAGAACTGCGGGGTGGTCATGATGATATCGTTACCGGCGCGCAAGGCCACGATCGCGGCTTCCATATAGTTGGCGCAGACCTTCTGTTCCCGGATGAGGCGCCCGACGTTGTCCCAGTCGGTCACGACCACGCCGCGGAAACCCCACTCGTTCTTGAGCACGTCGACGAGCAGCCAGCGGTTGGCGGTGGAAGGCACACCCTCGATCGACTGGTAGCCGGTCATGAAGGTCATCACGCCGGCGTGGACGGCGCGCTCGAACGGCGGCAGAAAGTAACTCCGCAGCTTGCGGCGCGAGAGGTCAGCCTCGGAGGAGTCGCGACCACCCTGCGTCTCGGAATAGCCGGCATAGTGCTTGGCGGTGGCGAGCACGGCTGTGGGGTCTTCGAGGCCCTGGCCCTGGTAGCCGCGGATGAGCGCCGCGCCGAGCTCGCCGATCAGATACGGATCCTCGCCGAACGTTTCGCCGGTGCGGCCCCAGCGCAGATCACGCGCCAGGCAGAGCACGGGCGAAAAAGTCCAGTGGATGCCCGTCGGAGTCATCTCCTCAGCGGTTACACGCCCGACCTGTTCGAGCAACCCGGGATTCCAGCTCGCGGCGAGCGCCAGTTGGGTCGGGAAGATGGTTGATCCTTTCCAGAACGAGTGCCCATGGATGGCGTCCTCACCGATGAGCAGCGGAATCCCGAGGCGGTTATGGGCGGCCAGGTCCATCGCCCGGCTGATCTTGGCCCCGAGAATATGGAGGAGGGAGCCGGGCTGACGGGTGGTGATGAAGGATAAGTCCTCGCTGCGCGCATCCCACAGCATCAGTTGGCCAACCTTCTGCTCCAGGGTCATGCGGCCGAGCAGGTCGGAGACACGTTCTTCAACGGTCAGGGTGGGATCGAGGTAGGCGGGGGTGGGAGAGATGGGTGGCATGGAGGACTCCAGGCGGATTCTAGCACAGAGTAGAACAGCTTGTTGACAGCGGTACCGAGCGCCATTATGATTGCAGTTGTAGTTGACATCGACCCGGTGGAAGGACGGTTGCCCCGTGTGAGGCAGATCTGCCCTTGGAATCGGAGCACAGCGTCATGAGGAGGTAATATGAACAACAAGATGAACACACAGGCAATACCAACAGAGGCTGAGGTGGTGGCGCGGGTTGAGGCCCTCATGGGCCGGATGAGCCTCGAGGAGAAGGTCGGGCAGCTCACCCAGATTGCGGGCGCGCCATTCTTCCCGGGGCCGGAGCCCGCGGAAGTTATCCGGCAGGGCGGAGCCGGCTCGGTCCTGTGGCTCAATGACACGCAGCAGTTCAACGTCCTCCAGAAGATAGCTGTTGAAGAGAGTCCGTCGAAGATCCCGCTGCTGTTTGCCCTGGACGTGATCCACGGCTACCGCACGATCTTCCCCGTGCCGTTGGCCATGGCCTCGTCGTGGGATCCGTCGGTTGCCGAACGAGCGCAGACCGTGGCTGCCAGGGAAGCGCGTGCTGCAGGCCTGCACTGGACCTTCGGCCCGATGCTCGACATCGCCCGTGACGCCCGCTGGGGCCGCATAGTGGAAGGCGCCGGCGAAGACCCCGTTCTGGGCGCGGCCATGGCGGCCGCCCAGGTACGCGGTTTCCAGGGTCCTTCCCTGGGCACGCCCGAGCATGTCGTGGCCTGTGCCAAGCACTTTGCTGGGTATGGCGCGGCAGATGGCGGGCGGGATTACGATCCAGTCTACCTGCCCGAGAGCCGTTTACGCAATGTCTACTTCCCGCCCTTCCAGGCCGCAGTGAAGGCGGGGGTCGGCACATTTATGAGCGCTTACATGGATCTAAACGACGTACCCGCCAGTGGGAACCGTTTCCTGCTGAGCGATGTGCTGCGGGGGGAGTGGGGGTTCAAAGGCTTCGTGGTCAGCGATGCCATGGCCGTCGGGAACCTGGTCATTGAAGGTTTTGCCCGCGATGGACGTGATGCGGCTTTGCGTGCGCTGAGCGCCGGTCTGGACATGGATATGGCCAGCGGGACCTACCCGCAGTACCTTGCCGGGCTGGTCGAGGACGGCACGCTGAAACTGGCCGACATTGAGACAGCCGTGCGACGCATCCTCGCCATCAAGGTCCGCATGGGGCTCTTCGAGCAGCCTTATACCGACGAGGCGAAGCTGGCACAGGTTGTAGCACTACCCGAACACTGCCAGGAAGCGCGGCTTGCCGCCCAGCGGTCGATGGTGCTGCTGCGGAACGAAGGCCGGCTCCTGCCGCTTTCGAACAGCCTGACGAACGTGGCGGTGATCGGTCCCCTGGCCGACTCGATGGAGGCCACGGAGGGTTCGTGGATGGTCTTCGGCCACACGCCGGCGGCTGTGACGGTCCTCGAGGGCATCCGCGCCAGGCTGCCGGGTGTAAAAGTAAAGTATGCCCCCGGTCCCGAGATCTGCCGCGACATCCCTTCGCTTTTCGACGAGATGATGCCCGGCTCCAACGAGAAGGCCGTGCAGACACCTGAACAGGCCGAGGCTGCCTTCCAGGAAGCCATTGCCACCGCGCACACAGCGGATGTGATTGTGATGGTGCTGGGCGAGAATGCCAACATGGCCGGCGAGGCCGCCTCGCGCGCCTCGCTCGACCTGCCTGGGAGGCAGGAAGAACTGCTCAAGGCGGTTGTGGCCCTCGGCAAGCCCGTGGTGCTCGTCCTGTTGAACGGCCGTCCGCTGAGCATTAACTGGGCGGCAGAAAACGTACCGGCGATCCTGGAGGCCTGGGAACCCGGCAGTGAGGGCGGGCACGCCATTGCCGATATCCTGTTCGGCGATGTAAACCCGGGCGGCAAGCTGCCCGTTACCTTCCCGCGCAAGGCCAGCCATGCCCCGCTCTACTACGCACGCGACCTTTCGCACCAACCCGAAGACAGCCCAATGTACCGCTCGCGCTACTGGGACGGCCCGACGACACCCCTCTATCCCTTTGGCTACGGTCTCAGTTACACCACCTTCTCGATCTCGAACCTGAAGGCCTCCGCCTCCCAGGTGAAATTGGGCGGCTCGGTGACTGTAACTGCCGATGTGACGAACACGGGATCGGTGGCAGGTGACGAGGTCGTGCAGCTCTACATCCACCAAAAAGCTGGCCGCGACTCGCGTCCGATGCGCGAGCTCAAGGGCTTCGAGCGTCTCACGCTCCAACCCGGTGAGGTGAAGACGGTACCCTTTTCCCTTGGCCCGACCGAACTTGGCTACTGGAGCACGAACGCTGGCAAGTGGGTCCAGGACGCAGAAGCCTTCGATATCTGGGTCGGCGCCGACTCATTGGCAACCCTGCACGTTGAACTCGCGGTGACCCGCTAAAAGCGGATGCGGAGATACGTGACCTGAGAGGCTTTGTCTCGCCCGGTCCAAACTTCGCCGCGCAAAACGGTGTTCGAGTCATTCCAGTGAACCCACTAACTCACTAATAAGGATCGGGCTACTTTGACCGCCAGGCTGGCATCATAGGCGCTTCCATCCGCTCCGATCTTCCTGGCGAATTCCTCTGTGACTGGCGCTCCGCCAATGATCACTTTGACCTGTTTGCGTAGACCGGCTGCAGCCAATGCCTGGATGACTGCTTCCATGTTCGGCATGGTCGTGGTCAGCAAGGCGGACATGGCCACAATATCCGGCCTGTGTTCACGCACGGCGTTAACATAGGCATCCGGCTTGACATCCGTGCCCAGGTCGATGACCTCGAACCCGGCCCCTTCCAGCATCATGCCGACCAGGTTCTTGCCAATATCGTGCAGGTCGCCAGACACGGTACCGATCACGACCCGCCCAACTGCTTTGACGCCAGTATCTGCCAGGCCCGGCTTGAGTAATTTAAGCCCGGCCTGCATGGCGCGCGCCGAGATCAACATTTCCGGCACATAGTATTCACCGTTCTCAAAAAGCCGCCCAACTTCGCTCATGGCTGCGATCAGGCCATCCTTCAGGATCAGGTCTGGCGATAGCCCTGCATTTAACGCTTCGGGCACCTGCTGTGCCACCAGGTGCTGGTCGCCATCCAGGATGCCTTTGTAGATAGATTCTAGTATTTTGTCCATGTTAGTTCTCCTTTTCTTTTCCGAGAGAGTCATAGCGGCCATATTTATGTACCGCCTCGATCATCGTTACAAAGTTTTCCGGAGGAATACCCTCCATGATGCTGGTGGATGAACCCAGCACGTACCCACCTCCGGGCGCAAGTTTAATGCAATACTCCCGTACCTTCGCCTCAATTTCCACTGCGCTCCCGTACGCCAGGAGCGGTGTGTGGATGTTGCCAATCAGCGCCATCTTCCCGGCCCATTTCTTTTTCACTTCGACAATATCATTGGACTCTGGTTCTATCGGGTGGGCGATATTGATCCCGACAGCGTACAGGATGGGCAGGATATTGTCCATCTTTCCATCGGTGTGCATCAGCACCAGTTTGCCATGGGCCTTGGCAGGCGCGATCAGGCGCTTCATGCGCTGCGGAAAAATTTCCATGAACATTTTTGGATGGATCAACAGGCCGGAATTGTAGCCGATGTCATCGTTGATCATCATCAGTGCCACGTCCGCGCTGAAACGATCGAGGACCGCCTGCATCACTTTTTCCTGATGATCGAGGAGCGTGTCCATCAACTTCTCAACCAGCGGGCGGTTGTCATGGAACATATAAAGCGACTCGGTCACACCGATCGCCAGCATGGCGCTGTCGAAGAACGAGGTCAGATTGGGGATGATGCCAACGCCCGTGCCCTGCGCGGCGCGAAGATAACGCTCGAGGTGGCGGAGTTGATCATCGAGCGGCGTGGGCAGTTCCAGGTCATCGAGGTCGGCCGCTGTTTTGATGGAGCCATCCACGTAATGACGCGTCCCATCCGCGGCTTTCTTGAAGATATTGTTAGGCCTCCAGTTGAAATTGCACAACACGGCATCCTGTCCCAGCCGCTGTGCGAATTCGACATCATCCTCGGGCGTGATGGACTGCCCGCCCTCGGCGGCATCACCGATACCATATGCTAATTTTCGTTCCAGCACGTACTCGTAAACTGCCTGGCTCGTTACCCACAACTCAATGTGCGGAAGACGGTCAGGCTCCTGATGGTGGAACGCTTTGAGCAACCTGTTGATGTCTGACTTGTTGGGATCGGATGGATCGATCTTCATTATTTTTCAATTCTCCTCGTAAGAGTTCATTCCGCCGCAGCGGTCAGGACACCCAACAATTTCAGGTCCCCATCGAATTTTATTTTACGGGTCATGAAGGCTGCCATGGCATTGAGTTTGCCGGTGAATAATGCCAGCAGGTTCTTGGGAGTGCCTGCCATGCTTGCGTCCGATGAACCATCCGAAATTTCCAAGCGGCATTTGCCCTGCTCAATAAACAGGCGGTAGATGCGGTCGCCGGTGACGATGAACTTGATGCTGCCCGTCACCTCCGGGCGTTTTCCGTCCAGGCGGCGGGACAGTTCCAGAAGTACCTGGTGCATATCCAACCCGCCGGAAGGCTCCGTCCCGGTAGCCGGTGTCTCCTTGGATGGCACAGGGGACTGTGTTCGGGCCGCATGGAATTCTCCCGGTTGGTAACCGCCCACAGTACGATACGAGCCTGCCGTTTCCACCAAATGTTGAATAAGTTGGAAGGTTTCGAGCGGCGTACCGCGCGGGGCCGTATCGGCGCTGCCCAACAGCACACCTGGATATTGCTTGATGCGCCCGATCAGGCCGGCGACCTTCGCCTCCACCTGACCCAGGTCCGGTTCGATGAAGGTGGTGGCGTCGATCCCGCCAATGACGATCTTCCCGGGCAGTGCTGCCACGGCTTCATCCAAAGTGAAATTGCCGGTTGGGTGGGGCGAGATGTCTGCGATCCCATTGAAACGGGCGGATGCCAGATCGCCAGCAAAGGCTGCTAATTTCCCACACATGTGCACCAAAAAGATCTTGTCGGACGAATGCAAAATGTCAGCATATTCGTTGAGCAGGGGCAGGCAGTAGCGGCGAAATACTTTTGGCGAGAGCAGTGTGCTGGAGGTGTTCTCGTATTCGATGACCACCTTTGCCGGCGACTCGGCGATGCGTTCCACCACCAGGCGCTGCACCCGGTGAAGCCGGTCCAGGATGGCTTCCACTTCGTCGGGATAATCGTGGAGCATAAAATAAGTATTATCCAACCCCCAGCAGGTCTCGATCAGATCCATCAGCGGCGTGTTGAGGAAGGAAGTGGTGGCAATGCCTGCCTCGCCGATGGCTTTCTCGGCCTGAATGATATTCCCGAAATCCGGTTCCGGCTTTTCCAGGCGCAAATGTTCCACGGCATAAGCAAATATTTTTAACTCTTCGTGGTCTGTTACCAGGTGTTTGACCGGGTGTGGGATCCAGCCGTGCATGTCGGTGAAGCCCCAGGTGCCGGTCAGCGTGCCAATGGGGGTCTCCAGCCTCTCGACCAGCAGCGACCCATCCATGCGGGAGGAGGTAACCACAGGGGGGTCGAAGAATCCAAAGCCGTTCAGGTGTGGCGCGCCGCTGGCCGATTGGGTCACGTACACATGCCTTAGCAAGATATCGCAGCCGATCTCGCGAATGGCGGCCAGCATTCCCTGCCAGTACCCAGCGCTGGCGGCGGCCTGCAGCGCCTGCTGGACATGGGCGGGCATATCCAGAACGGAATAGGTGTCGATCAACGGGACGAATGGGATACGGTCAACAGGTTGCCCCTGCAGGGCGGCCAGGATGCGTTCCCGGGTGCTCATCTGTCCTTCAGTCGAATTCTTCAGGGTCATTTTCGAACCTCCTTTCAGGCGGCAGCTTTCTTCCTGATCAAAGTGAAAATAAACGCCAGCCATAAGGGCAAGCCGGTGACCAACATGATCAAGCCCATATCGGCGCGACCGGTCACAAATCCAAAAAGGGCATAATTCAAGCCGATGTACGTCAGAATGGCAGGCGGGATCAGATCAAATCCATGGGAGCGAACCAGGCGCTCGCGCCGCTTGATGATCAGGGCAGTTGCGCCAGCTACACTGAGAATCGCCCAAATTACCAAAGGGAGCAGAGGCATATTGTAGAGAACGGGAACTTTCGCCAACGGCAAAGTAGCAGCCATAAGCAAGCCCAGGCCTAACGGGACCACGCCCAACAGGGTATACAGTTTCCGGGTCCAGGAACGGACCCCATCGATTTCCTGAATATTCATCAGGCGGAGGCGCCGGTGCTGCCGGTCCCAGCCCAGGCCGTAAGCAATCAGATAGGCAATTGGAATAAAAAACCAGCCGAAAAAGTTGAAGCCAGGCACGCCGAAGTAAGCCCCTTTAAAACTCCACGACCAGGCGCCAATGTGAACAGCCACCGGGTCCATGCCCCAATCCAGGCTGATGGCGATCAGCGTGGTCGCCAGAATGCGCAGGTACCAAGGCAGCTCCAGACGTTCGGCAATGATCATGACACTGTAAATAATCCCCACCCATGCCAGGCTGACCGACATGGGTACCACACCCATGTTGAGCACTGGCTCGCGCGGGTAGGCATAGTTTCCGCTGGTCACGCCAATGAGCTCCACCAGCGTTCCAAACCCAAAGAGCGATACCAACATGAGCATGCGTTGGAAACGGTTCCGAGGCGCATCCAACCAGGCATGCCAGGCTGCCAGGATGAACAAGATATAACCTACCAGAGTGGGGATCAGTGCCATCTATTCCTCCTTCCTAATGGATCAACCAGCGCAGAGGCTGACCGGGGAGGTTGTCTCCGGCAAATTGGATCGCCCCATCCGCGTTGACCTGGAGAGGACGCGCCTGCCCATTGACCTCCAGACGGCTGAAACGGCCCCTCTCCTGCTGTGACAGGCGCAGGCTGATCTGCCAGGTGCCGGCCTTGGACGGCGCATACCAGCCGGAATAACCCTTGACCGATTTCTCCAATCCCAGCAGTGGTGATTCAAAATGGTACGTGTCTTGCGGTAGGGCGGGCGATAACATCAACCCCTGCGGTGTGAATTCCGCTCCGATGAGCTTGACCGTATCATACAGGGGCCAGGCATGCGGGTGCATGTTCATCACCGGGAAATCGGTCCAGTTCACGCCGGAGCCGAGCGGGCTTTCAGATTCTCCGCTTTTCAAAGCCTTCTCGTCAAAGAAGGTCTGCCCGGCATATTTTGAAAACGATGAGTTGTAGGTATCCGGCCCGGACCAAATCCCGTACCAGACATCCGGGTAGGTTTCGGCGTGAACGGCCAGGCTGTTTTTCTTCCACTCATCCCAGGCAAATTTTTCATCCACCTGTGCCAGTGCCCAGACCAGTGTTCCGTTGATCGAAGGCCAGACTGCGGCGTTGGTCAGCGTGCCAGGCTGGGTGGCAATTTCCTTGAGCGTGCGGCTCATCAGCATGGCACCGATGGGGGACGGTTTGCGCATCAATTCGTTGATATTGTCCACCAGTTGCCCGGTCTGTTCGGGGGTGGCCGCCTTGCCGATGATCGCCCAGGGCTGAGGCTCCAGCCACATCTCAGCCTCACCAATCCAGCCTAATTTTTCGTTCAACCAGCCACGCCGGAACCACTTTCCGGTCCATTGTTCACGGACGGCTTTCCGCTGTCCCTCAGCCCATTTTTTCGTTTCGTCTGCCAGTTCGCGATTGCCAGCAAAGGTGAGCATGCGGGAATACAAATCCAGTGTATAAGTCGCAAAGGCGGCGTTCAGCGTGCTCTCCCCATGCAGGCGCACGTCTTCGTGCTGGTCTTTAGGCACGAAACCGACCACCGCGCCGTCGTTCCAGTCGCCATTGGAAAGGCGCATGAGTCCATGTTTCCCTGTCCCGGTGACAGTGGTCAGGTGGCGGTAACAGCGGACAAGCAGTTCGCATACGGTGGCGTGACCGGCTTTGGGTCCGTAAAGCGGGAAGGTGGAGAGTCTCTCGTCGAGAAATTCCGTGTCACGGGTCGCCAGCACATATTCGCTTGCCAGCCACAGCAACCAGAGTTCCTGGTCACTGGGTCGGAAGGGAACAGCCATGCGCATACCGTGCCCGGTCACGCCGTAGGGGATCTCGCCATCCGGCAATACTTCCTTCAACGTGTAGCGCAACACTTCCTTGACGATCTCCGGGCGACTGTAGATGAAAGGCAGGGCGTGCTGGAGCGGGTCGCGCGCTGCGCCTTGAAAGCCGATCACGTATTGGTAGACATGTCCCTGTGACAGGATGTGCTCCTGGAAGAACGAGTCGTAGGTCAGGCCGCTGCGCAGGTAATAGTTGTGCCAGAGGAGCTCGCGCCTCACCCACGGTTCGTCCGGGATCTCAAGACTGATACGGTCTGATTTCCAGGCTGCACTCGAACGCTTCCACAACCCGGGCAGTTCGTTCCGATATTTGTCCAGCAGCGGTTTGAGTTCCACGCCCTGCGGTAGATATCCATAAGCGAAGTACAACGTTCGACTTTCGCCCGCTGCCAGATCAAGACGACGTTCAAGCAGAAGAGCGGTCCCGCCGTCGGGGTTGGATAATTGAACGGGCAGGGAAGCAGGCAGCAGGTCCGGCGCCGCCACGCCTCCTTTGCCAAAGAAGGCGGCTTCGTCGGTCAGGAAGCCATCCGCAGGGGCATCCAGGGAGACCAGGAAAGTCGGCGGGGGATTCAGATCTTCCAGCCAGGCTTCCTTGACAGGGGGGTTGAGCGCTCCTCCGGTCGCCTTGCGTGCCACCGTTGCCAGCAGGAACTGGGCTGTTCTCCAGGTGGAACGGTCGCCAGATGAGTAACCCTGGAATTTCTTCTCATTGACCAATCCGCTCTCGTCATCGAGAAATTGGAAGTGGTGGGCAAACCTTGTGGCAAACTCCCGCCGTAGCTCAGCAGGTTGCCGCTT
The DNA here is from genome assembly GCA_903829085.1 of uncultured Anaerolineales bacterium. Lineage (GTDB taxonomy): Bacteria > Chloroflexota > Anaerolineae > Anaerolineales > Villigracilaceae > UBA877. The sequence goes on from CAIKOL010000309.1 coordinate 10,321, forward strand.
ACCACGGCTGAGGGTGGCGAGCACCTGGGAGCGGTGGGAGAACTGGTACTGCTGGCAACCCCAATATTCGACCCAGCGCAGGCTGGCTGCTTTCCCAGTCTGGTTGGTGATCGTCACCTGTGAGATAAGGAGTGGATCATCCCCAAATGGCGCAAAAATGACCTGGTCGGCGGTGTAGCCATCCTTCTCAACTGACTTGCGAAAATAACCGATCCCAAAGATGCGCTCGAAGGAGTCTGCATCCGCGGGGTAGAACGTACTCAGGGTGGTTTGCCCATCGGTCAGGTAGCCGAAGCCCCCTGCGTATTGATGATGAGCGGGATCGTAGTCGTTCAGGAATTTTGGCCCGCCCTCGTCCTGGCGCACCTGGACATAACCATAGTTGGATGCCACCGCCACCAGCCGGTCATTGCCCACCTGGTGGGAGTGGTCGGTCGGGATGCGCCAGACTGGATTGGTGGGCACAACGGCTTTGGGATCGTGCACCTGGTCGCAGGTGTAACGATAGGCGGGCAGACCATGCTCGTCCTCGAACCATTCGCCGAAATGACCGGAACCAAACTCTTTTTGAGCCATATGCATCTCCTTGAGAAATGGGGCAAGTGGTTAATCTGCGGCAGGTTCACCTGGCAGATTGCCTTCCACAAGGCCGACGCGTTCGTTCGTCAGCGTGCGGGCTTCTTCCATGGCTTCAGCATAAATCTTGACCGGGAACCTTCCATGCAGCGGGCTGATGTGTGCCCCCAGCGAGGATGTCTTCCAGAACAGCCAGGTGATGGGTTTGGCGAAGTTGCTGATGTTAACTGCCCGGTGGAAATCTGCCAAAGTATTGTCATCCCAGCCCCCGAACAGGCCGTAGAAGAAAGAGTAAAGCGGGAAGGACAGGGTCACAGCGATGATGTAGATCAAGATCGATGTGCCGGCATTATTGTTCCAGATGAGACCGGTCAGGGTGCGCAGGATGAAGTAATGCACCACACCAGCCAGCAGTGGTGCAGCAAAGGTTTGCCAGAGATAAAGATGAAGCGGGAAGTTGATCTTGTGGTTGACAATGTAGCCAATGATATCCTTCAATAGAAGGGCGATCATATAGGCGATGATCAGGGCGTAGATCTGGAAATGACCGATCAGGAGCAGAATTAGAGTGATACGGATGACCTGTTCGCCGAGGGTCATGAACATGTTGATCTTTGGACGGTTGGCTCCCTGCTGGACAACATCGTTGATCCAGGTCGGGAATCCCAAGGCGTAATAAACGATCAACGGAACCACATACAGGGCCGCGCGCTGGAAATCAGGCCCACTGGCTCCCAGGATGAAGCGGTCTGCCACAGCCAGCAGCGAGGCACAGAAGAATCCGCTGATCAACCCGCCCCATTTGTAGGCCATGGCAACATAATACTTGCTGAGGATCTTCCGGGCGTTGGAGATCGCCTCCGAAATGGATGGGAGCAGGTTCCCGCTCAGGGTTAGAAGAACTGCATACGAGACCGCCAGTCCCTGCGCAAGTTGCCAGTTGCCCCAGACCTCGTTGTAGTTGACCAGGAAGATGGTCATGATAACCACTTCGGCGGCCTGCCCAATGCCATAGGCAGCACCACCGCCCATGATGAAAACGCCAAAGCCAAGTGCACTCTTGATCGTTTCCTTATCAAAGTGGGCCATAAAGATCACCCGGGCGTTATAACCCAGGCGCCGGTAAAGCCTCAGGCCCAGCAGGAAGGATAGGAACTCGGTCAGGTAGGCAGCCAGGGGCATCCCCAAAAGCCCGCCCATGGAGCTGCCAAAAACAGGGTGGCTCCTGCCCCAGGCTACCATGATCAGTACCATGGCTGATTGGGTGATCATGGGGAAGAACATCGCCACCGCCAGGTCAAGGATCTGGGTGTAATCAAAGCGCTGCCAGGCACTGAGAATATTGCGAAAAACGGACAGGAACCCGGGGATCTGGATGACCGTGTGCAGGATGATCACCCAGGCATACAAGGCCAGGGAGGTGCGGGGCAGCAGGGTGCTGGCAAGGGCTGTCACCCAGGCTACCTGGAAGGCACCGGTCAGCGCCTGCCACCAGACATAGAACTGGACATACTTAATGGCCTTCTTCGGATCATGCACCCGGTATTCTGAAAAGAATTTTACAAAGGCGGTGCTGGTGCCTACGTCGAAAACCATCCATAACAAGGAAAAGACCTGGGTCACCCTGCCCCAAATGCCCAACGCCTGTGCGGATGGCAAAATGTAGACCGGCAGGATGACGGTGGTGTATATCGTCAGCGGGATCGCCAGGATCAGCTGGAAAACAAAAGCCAGCAGGAAACCGCTCAATGGCCGGTGGAAACCGAGATGTTCCCAGTCCGTTTTTTCCTGGCGGTTGACAAATTCATCTTTATCCACAACCAGCGAATCGAGCGCCTCGGGATGGGACAGGCTGTAGCGCCGTACGAAAATGAAGATGCCAGCAACTGTCAGAATCAGGACACTCAGTCCAATGAAGATGATATTCCGCGTGGCTGCATGAGGCACAGGGGAGGCCGGATAATCGCCGAACGTGAGCGGGGTCTTACCGGCGGCGCGCTGCACCAGGTGGTACACAAGGTAGTTGTAATACGCCCAATCCTGGATCTGCGGGTTGACCTTATCACCCAGGTACGGGCTGAAGAGGAACACCCGGCCCTGGCCAACCTGACCGGACCCCAGCACAAGTGATTTATCTTCAAAACCGATCACGATCGGGTTCAGGGCTGCCCCGGTCACCAGCATCCGTTCATGCACCTGTGGACCGCTGTTCCAGACGATCCCGGTGGCAGTGATGTCTGTCGCTTTGTCGGGAGTGGTCAGGCTGAGAGCGGTGACCTGCTCCTGCACCGTGACTGGAGTACCCAGCAGGATGCTTAACTCTTCGGCGGTGTTTTCGGGACTAAGAAACAGCACCAGCCCCGCTCCGGCCTGGACCGCGGCGGCGATTGCCTGTGGGTTATCGGTCTTGCCGTTGACAACGAACACGTCCGCCTGGGCCGGGTCCGTGACGAACACGATCCGGTCCGTGAGGGTGAGTGCCTGGTGGACGCTGCCAGTTTCCGGTCCAACAAAATAAACGCGGGTCTGCTCCCCCTGGGCAGTGACCGGGAACACGGCGATCAGCAACGCGACAACAGTCAGAACGAATACGATGGTGCGGAACCGCAGACGGCTTTTTCTCATTCGAGCTCCTTGGGCTGTGATCAATATTCTCTTCCGAAATGTGCTTTGTTCCACTTACGGCCTTCGTCCAGCATGGCCTGATAATTTTGCAGGGGCAGAAAATTCGCCACAGAGTTGCCGGTGCCCAAAACATAGTGCCCACCGGGACCGCAGGCATCCAAGATCTGCCGCGTGCGGGCCCGCACCTGGGTCTCATCTCCCGCGGCGAGCAGATTCATATCCACCCCGCCGATGAGGGCTACGCGTTCGCCCCAGCGCTGGTAGACCTGTTCCACTGGCAGGATCTTGTCCTCGAAACTGTTCTTGGCATCGATGCCTGCCGCGATCAGATCATCCATTACTGCATATATGTTGCCGCAGGAGTGGAGCACAAACAACTTGCCAGCGGCGTGAATCAGATCCGCGACCCGCTTCAGGTGGGGAAGAAATTTCCGACGCAACAAGGTGGGCGAGATAAAAGTCCCGCTGGCAAAACCCATATCATCCCCCAGGAACATGCCGCCGATGTTCGGCTCTTCCAGCATGTCTTCGATCACGGCATAGATAATTTCGCTGACTTTGGCGATGATGGCGTCCACCAAATCAGGCTGGTCCGCCAGGGCGTAACTGAACGGCACCATGCCCATCAGCCAGGTGGTCCACTCGAACAGTCCACCGGGGATGACCATCACCTTCATCCCATCGGGCACGCGCTTTGCCATCAGCCGTGCGCTGAGGTTGATGTTGTGAATATCCTTGGGCCAGGGGTAACGCTCAAAGTCGTCCCAATTGCGGATCGGGCCTTCGTCATCTTTCATATAATAGCGACGGCGGCCTTGCTCTTCGTTGGTGGCGCCATCGGTATTGCGATAAGTGATTCCCGTGAAGGGAATGATGCTGAAACAGTAGACATAATCCCAGCCATTGCCCGCGCAGAAGCGGATGCTCTGATCGAGATACTTGAGCGCCCCGCGGGCGAGGTCGGCGGTCAACTTCCCGCCCGGTTCGGCCAGCGCAGTGTAATCGAAAACCTTTTCGTTAAGATATTTCCCCACCGTATCATAGTCGGCAAAGATGTCTCCAAATGGCACCGGTCCGGGTTCACGGGTGGTGATGGCGCGCCGGAAACGGTCGAAATCCGGCTTGCGCTCGAACGGGCCGCGCATCTTGATGACGGAACGCAGTAAATCCATTGGCTTTCCTACCTTGTGAGGATGACTTCCCAGCCCTGGCTGACCGGGAGTGTGCCCAGGTCAACGGTCACGCGCTGGGAGCTTGATTCGAACGTTATTTTTTCGGTGGATATTTCGAGGCCGTTGCAGATCACCTTGGCGGGGGAAGCAGCCACAGCGGCGCGGATGTGGATCCTGCGCGCCTCACCGAAGCATTTCCCTTCTGCCGCGGTACCGGTGATGATTACCGCCCCGTCGTGTTCTTGGATGTTGAAATGTGTCAGGCAGAATCCAACCTGCTGGTAGAGGCGTGTCCGGCTGTCATCCTCGTAAAGGACTGCCTCGCCGTCTGCGCCGGGGTACACATCCAGCAACAGGTCGCTGACGAAGGCCTGCGCGGGCGGGATGGACTCCGCCTGCCGCGGCAGGATCGCTCCAGCTTTCACATAGACCGGTACCTGCTCCAGCGAGGCGAAGACGTTGATGTCCCGTGCGCCAGTGAGCAGTTTCCCGGTCTCGAATTCGTACCATGTTCCTTCCGGCAGGGTGAGGGTGCGGTGGTTGGAAGGGGTCAGGATGGGTGCCACGAGCAGGCTGTCGCCAAAGAGATATTCATCGAAGCGGTAGCAGGTTTCGGAGTCCGGGTGGTCAAGGTAGAGTCCGCGCACCAGCGGGAGTCCGGTTTCGTACGCCCTGTGCGCCATGGAGTAAATGTATGGCATCAGCGAGTGACGCAATTTCAACCAGCGTTTGGCAATCTCCAGATTTTTTTCACCGTAATCCCACGGCTGGCGGGAACCGGAACCGGGTGCGCTATGGAAGCGCAGCACCGGGTTGAACACACCAAACTCCAGCCAGCGGATGTAAAGGTCCGGGTCGATGATCGGCGCTTCCGAGTGGCTGAACCCGCCGATATCGTGCGAAATGTAAGCCATCCCGACCTGCCCGGCGCGGATGTTAAATTCACATTCGCTTTGAAGTACTTCCCATTGCGACTGGGTATCGCCCGTGAAGAGTACACCGTAACGGTGTGAGCCAAGACCGCCGTAGCGGGCCTGCACCATGCCGCGCCGGTCGCCAGTCTCGGTGGTTTCGTAGAAGACTTTGGTGGAGAGCAGTTGGCCGTCTGCACCATTGAGCTGTGCGCTGGCCCCATCCAGCCACCAGAAATCCACACCCTGACGGATGATCGGGTCACAGCACAGCTCTTTCAAAGCGCGTGCTTCGGCCTGGTTCGCCAGGTCGGTTGTGACCATCTGGTCTGCGCCGCTTTTGACGGTCATGGCAACGATGGGATTTTCCCAGATGGACTTGACTTTATTTTCCGCAGCGCTTGCTTTGATGAACGGCTCGAAGTGTGTATCAGTGGAGAAGATGCTCTGCGGATGAACGTTGAGCGCCACCAATAGATTTCGGCTGTGGGCCCACTCGAGGAAGGATTCTGGTTGCGGGTAGGTTTCCGGGTTCCAGTCCCAGTGTGAGAAGTCGGGAACGTGCCATTCGATGTCGAGCATCAGTGCCGAGAGAGGAATGCCTTCCTGTTCAAAATGCCTGACGATGTCCCGCGCTTCCGGATCGCTGAATGCGGGCCAGCGGCTGAACAGGATGCCAAATATATTATTGGCAGGCAGCGGGATGGCTCCGCTCAGCAAACGGTAATCGCCCAGCGCGGTTTTATAGTCGTTACCGTAAGCGAATAGATACAGATCGCGCGTGCCGGGGGTGTCCCGTTCGACGGGGGAACTGGTTTCGTCCAATACCGCGCCGGCCGAGTCATTCAGCAGGAAATAACCGTTTCGGGAAAGCAGCCCAGGCTGGTAGCGCTTCAGGTCGGCAGCCATGTTGATATACCGGTTGTAGACCATGTGCGGGGCATATTGCAGGGAACCGTGCAGTCCCTGGCGCATGATCTCCATCTGCCAGTCGAAGTGCCCGTCCTGCATGTAAACCTGGGCAGTGTCAAAAAGTTCCGCGTCCACGTGGAAGAAATCATTGGGAGAAGTGGTCGAGGCCGGATGCACGCCATCCAGCAAGCTGTCACGCCCGTAGTAATCCAACGAGCGTACCGCGCCACCCAGGTTGCGATAGTCGCGGTCGCCGAAGCGCCAGGTCTGGGTGCGGTCGCCCATCTTGAAATCAATCCGCAGGTTGGACGGAAAAAAATCGGATTCGTTTTGCTGCGAGATGACCGTCAACCCGCCGATGTGCAGGGTGATGCCCCCATCCTGTTCCTCCAGGCTCTCAAAGGGGATCGGTTCGGGCCGGGTGAAGGCAACCAGGCTGCGCCGGTCTTCGAAGGTTCCGGTCGGCGAGAATTCGAGCCGCACTAGATGCGGTGTGAGACAGGTAAAGCGGCGTTTTCCGGAAATGATGGCGTTCATTGGTTTATTCTCCTTCTCTGCGTGGCTGGACTTCGATCCTGTGTAGGCTGACTGCATCGCTGTGGCGGTAGACAAGCGTCTGTGTGCCTGGTTCAAGTGTGTACGACCCATCTGAGATGGTCACGCTGGCACCGTGTGGGTACTGGAAATCGGGGATATAGATCTCGGTCGGGGCGGTACCTTGCGGGTCATGGCGGAACTCAAACTCAAACCTGCGGCTCTTAATATCGAACGACATGCGCAGCGGTTCCCCGGCGATCTTCTGCGCGTACGGGCGGACGACTGCCTCGAGGGCGCGCCCGCCGGAATGGATGTTTGCCGGGTCTGCCTGCTGATCGCGGCTGAAGATGGAAAAATCCTGCGCGTTCCATTTGTCCTTGGCTGCATTGGTGTTGTCGGCGGTATAGTCCCAGAGGGTGCCGCAGAGCAGGTTATCTTCCAGCGCCCGGAAGGTACGGTCCAGCACCTGGATCTGGAGGCGGAAATCACCGGTCTGGTAAGCCTTTTTGTTCTTGATATCGAAGCTGATGCCGAACTCTCCGATGTGTGTCGGCGCTCCGCCGAGGTTTTCTTGCGCCTCGGCCTTGACTGCGGCCATGTGTTTAGCAAAGGCCTGGCGGATGCGTTTGCGTCCGAACAGGAGTTTACTGTTCTTACCGTCGATCGCGATCCAGGGTGAGAAGTCGTTGGTAGCGATGTGGTAGATGTCGTACCAGTGCGGGGCGTGGACGATATTCTGTGCGTCGGAATCGCTCCAGCGTGGGGCGGGCAGCCCGGGCATGGACTCTACGAAGATAGCCGCCAGCGGCATGACAGAACGGATGGCCGCAGCATAGCGGTTGGCAAACGGGCGCAGGTAGTCCTGGTTGAAGTCCACGGCGCGGCCGTTCACGCTGGTGAAGTAATCGGGGCGCAGCAGTCGTGGCGCGCCACCCGGCCCCAGGTCCCAAACGCCATGTTGTCTCCAGATGCAGTCCACCCCATCCTTCCAGGCGCGCAGGTGTTCCGGATTGACTGTCTGCCTGCCAAGTGACCTGGCCCTGGGCAGAGCCGGTTTCCAAAAATCCAATTCCTGCGGAATCCCATCACCGAGCAGCATGGATTGGAACGGGCTGGGGTTTAAGCCCATGCGGGCAATGGCGACCGATTGGGAAAGGTCTTTCCAGCCGATGTAGCCATTATTGGGTTCGTTCAAGGTGTCGAAGCCGAACACATTGGGCAGGTCTTTGAGGCGCCAGGCCACCTGTTGCATGGCCGCGATGTAGTGCTGCTGGAGATAATCCTGGATCGGCTCGCCGTCCACCTTGAGCTGCGGGGCAAAATCGTTCCCGGCGAAGAACAACGTGAACATGGTCGCCCCGGCCAGTTTAATGCCATTCGTGCCCCAGATCAGCGGCGGATAGAAACCTCCGCTGGCATGTTCGAGCACCGCTGCTCCAGTCTCGACGAAATGCGACCAGTCCATGCCGGCCGCCGCGAACGTCCAGGCGGGCGCGCCGTCGCCGCCGTTGAAGCGGCTCCACACATCCTGGTGGGGGTCAATGAACAGCGAGATGCCATGATCGTTTGCTTTCTTGATCACGGCGAATAAATAATCAAGATAAGCCTGATCATAAATTCCAGGACCGCCGTGCTCGACGGCTTCCCAGGTGGTCAGGAAGCGCAGGAAGGTGAAGCCCCACTTTTTCAGGCGGGCGAAGTGTTCGTCCGCTTCTTCAAGGGGAAAGGGACGCCCTATAAACGACAC
>CAIKOL010000310.1 GCA_903829085.1 uncultured Anaerolineales bacterium
CCTTATCCTATGGAACTTCCCATCAGCATTATTACATTGGGAGTTGCGGATCTGTGGCGGTCGATCTTTTTTTTCGTTCTGGTCTTGGCTTGCTATCCAATTATAATAATGGTGAAAGAATTGCATTTTTCCAATTGATTGGAATCCTTTTTCCCCAATGGAGTTAACCTTGAGTAAATATATTGCGTTCCCAAAAGAATTCGTATGGGGTTGCGCTGCCGCTGCTTACCAGGTGGAGGGTGCCTGGAACGAGGATGGTAAAGGCCCGTCCATCTGGGATACATTTGTGCATACACCCGGTCATATTGCCAACAGTGAAACTGGTGATGTGACTGTTGACCATTACCACCGTTATCAAGAAGATGTAGCCTTGATGAAGTCACTCAGCCTGGATGCTTACCGCTTTTCAATCTCCTGGACCCGCGTTCTGCCAACCGGTACCGGTCATGTCAACCAGTCCGGTCTGGATTTCTACGACCGTCTGGTGGACGAGTTGCTCAAACATGAGATTGAGCCATACGCCTGCCTTTTCCATTATGACCTGCCGCAAGCGCTCCAGGATCAAGGTGGCTGGCCCAAGCGTGAGACTGCCTTCGCCTTTGCTGATTATGCCCACGTGGTAAGCGAGCGTCTGAGCGATCGTGTTAAAGTATGGATGACACACAATGAACCCTGGGTGACAGCCATGGCAGGATACGGTGATGGAGAACATGCACCTGGGATCAAAGATATCCCGGCTGCTTTTAAAGCCTTGCACCATCTCCTACTTTCACATGGGCTGGCAGCTGAAGCTATCCGCGCTTCTGCCAGGCAACCTGTCAAAGTGGGTATCACCCTCAACCTGAATCCGGTTCACCCCGCCTCAGAGTCCAAGAAAGATCGCGATGCTGCATCCCGCATGGACACAGTTCTCAACCGCTCCACGCTTGATCCGCTGCTTAAGGGGACAACTCCAATACAGGAATTTGCCATCGGTAGATTGCTTGCCGGGTCGTTGATCAAACCCGGTGACATGGAAAAGATCCGCACATTGGATTTGCTGGGGGTTAATTATTATACGCGCACCGTGGCAAAGTACGATTCAAAGTTTCCGGTTGTGGCTGCTGTGCAGGTTCACCCGGAAGGTAGGGAGTATTCCGGCATGTGGGAGATCTATCCCGAAGGGATTTATGAACTATTAATGCGCATCTGGAATGATTACCTCCGGCCTCTTCAAGCTGGTGCTGCACCCGGGACGAAGATGCCCGAAATTATGATCACCGAAAACGGGATCCCGGTCCCGGATGGCTTGGATTTCGATGGCCATGTACGCGACGAGCGCCGCATCCGTTACCTGAAGGATCATATCGCCCAGGTTCATCATGCCATGGACGAAGGCGTGCCTGTCAAAGGTTATTTTCACTGGTCACTGATGGACAATTTTGAATGGGCCTGGGGCTTCAGCCAGCGTTTTGGACTGGTTTATGTGGATTTCAAGACCCAGAAACGCACCATCAAAGACAGCGGTCACTGGTTTACCAGGCTTATCCAAGAGGACGGCTTCGAGTATTAACTGATGAATTTGCACTACCTTGCCGGCGTTGCTCTTGGAATCATAGGCGGTATCCTGACACAATTTGGGCAACTTCTTGAAAAACGAGCTGTCAATCAGTTTCGGAAAGACATTCAGGAACTTGGTTTCTTTCGGCGGTTGGTTAAGAGTCCGGTCTGGGTATCAGGAGTATTTTTCGGATGGGTGGCGGAACTGTTGCTTACATGCTTGCCCAGAACTTGATTGGTCCGGCTTTGACACCTGGTCTGATGGCAAGCGGGCTGGTCGTCCTGGCAGTCGGTTCGGTTCGGATGAATCATGAAATCCTGAATAATTCTGAGATGGTAGGAATCGGATTGATGATCCTCGGTATCCTTCTTCTCGGCCTGAGTGGGTTGGCAATTAATTCCACCCAGGTCAGGTCCATGCTGGCGAACCAGGTCGCTTTGTATAGGATTGCCGCGTTCACGGCAAGTTTCTTCCTCCTCAGTCTTATCAGCCGCAGCCTGGCGTCACGCATGAACCATCGCAAAGGGATGCTGTTCGCCTTGGCGAATGGTTTTCTCGCCTGTTTGTCTGATTTCTGGATCAATCCACTTCTGGCGTTGGTCGCCATCGTGTTGTCTGGGAACAGCACCTCCCCACAATTCATCATTTTTACTATTGCCGCCCTCATACTGGTACTGTGTGCCACCACCATCACCTGGCAAACACAATTGGCCTTCAAGTACGCACAGGCCAGCAATGTGGTACCAGTGGGTCAGGTTCCGATCCAGATTTCGCCTATTTTGGTGTACTTTTTTATCTTTGCTCTTACTCCGCCAAGTTCCCAGGCTGTATTCTTTATCCTGTCCGGAACATTATTGACCATCGTCGCCGGGTTCCTGCTCGGACGGAGGCAGGAAGTCCCGATCCAATGATCTGATAAATGGGCAATCTCACTCACAATCTACGTTAATCCAACCCAGATAAGTCCGCACGACCCGCGGCAAAAGGATCTGTATGCGCAAACTTATTCCACCCATATTAATTATCTTTTTCCTGTTTTCAGCCGCTTCACCCGTCGCAGCCAGTAGTACGATACTCGTTTACTATGCCGGTCCACAAGACAACGCTGTTTATACCGCGCTGACCCTGGCTCCACAGGGAACTTTCGCCTTTGTGAGCGATCCAGCCCAGGCGGACGTCTTTGTACTCAACGGCAGCATTCCTGACCCGGTCGCGATCTCTAACCAGGTTGACCGCGGTGCAGGGTTGGTACTTATACTTGGTCCGGAGTTGTCTGCCACGGATGCGGAATCTATCACCGGTGTCCCGGTTGTGCTGACGGAAGGAACCAATGCAGTCAGCCTGACAGGAATAAATATAGATGACCCCCTTGTCAAACAGATTATTTGGAATGGTGCTCCGCAAGTACGGGAACGTATGGAAGTCCTTACGCCACTTTCATCCGTGCAGCCAATTGTCACAGCTTACGAATCCGGTGACTGGATCTTATGGGCTGGCAATCGGCCGAATATTTATATTTTCAATGCCTATCTGACAAATCACATCGACCCTCAGAATCAAAAAACAACCGCCTACAATCCCCAGATTCAGGAATGGGCGTATTTCAATTACCTGATCTACCACCTGGTCGAACGCGCGGGGGGACAGACTCCGCTCTCCTTCGCTGATTATCCAGCTTCTCCTGTTCCGCATTCTGCTGACCGAAATATCCTCCTGGTGGTCATGGGGCTGTTGATTATGACAACTTTCGGGACATTTTTCGTTGTCCGGCGTTACAGCCTTAATCATCCTGAGGAATTGGACAAGATTGTCTCGGACCGCACCAAGTTTGATACTCGTGAAGCAGCCACAGAGTGGGAACAGGTCGGCTTTCATCGTCCCTTGGGTGGATTCCTGGTTGCCTTGAGCATCGGCCTCGTTCTGTTCATTCCACTCATCATTTATCAGAACTTGATCCTGCCATCTTACATCCTGCCATCTGCCCAGGCGCTTGGTATCTGGGGGCGCGTGACGCAGTTTTTCAACCTGGCGTGGACCTTCTTTGATATGGGAACAAGTATCGCATTCATTAAATTTCTTTCTGAGCACCGCGTTCACGATCCCAGGAAGGGTATCCAGTATGGACAGGTTTTCGTCTGGTGGCAGGCGCTTTCAGGAGCCGTGCAGGTGGCATTGGTGATCAGCCTGGCAAGCACGCTGGCACCGAATTCCGCCTACGCGCTGTATGCATGGAGCGTGATCATCCATTCGTTCATCCAGATCCCCGGTTTTTATCAGGTCATGCGCCATGCTCTCACTGGCTTCCAACGCCTTGATTACAGCCGCCTGCTCGATATCGGGTTGAACATGGTTCTTCCGATGCTGGTCCAACCGGTGTTTGTGACCCTGATGTTCGCCTGGGGACGCGCCCACCCTGTCTTTGGTGGAGCCATGGGCGGGTTGCTCGGCATGGGCATCGCGGCTTACGCAGCTGAATTGTTAACCTTTCTATTGGGTTTATGGCTTTATCGCCGGGTGGGATATAACACCCGTATCTTATTCCTGGCACATTTTGACTGGGAAGTTGTCATAACCAGTTTCAAATTTGGCGTCTTCGAGATGCTGGGTTCGGCCGCCTGGTCTTTTGGGCAGGCGATGGAGATTGCCATCACACAGGCACGTCTGATCAATTACGCTGAGATCTGGGGAAACTGGGGAATTGCACAGAATTTCATTTTCGCATTCAATGTCACGCAGACACTCAATGATGGGGTCATGCCGGCTATTTCAGAAGCGATTTCGAGCGGGAAACGGGTTTTAGGCCAGTATTACAGCGTGATGGCATACAAGTACAATGGTCTGACCAGTGCATTCATCGGTGCCGTCCTGTTGGCGGTTGCCCCTCATTTCATTTTGGGCTCCTTGGGACCTGAGTTCACCCGCGCCGCTGTCTATGTAATACCGTTGACCATCTGGGGAGCTGTTCAATTTCCTTCGTGGGTGGGTGATAATGTTCAATTGGGAGCCAATAAGCCCTACCTGAAATCGATTCTGGTTTTCTCGGAACAGATCATTCGGGTAACACTGGCTTGGATCCTGCTGGCACGCTTCCAGGTGACGGGGCTGATTATTGCTTACTTTGTTGGACTGTTCTCAAAGGGTTTTGCTGCTTATATCATCAACCACAAGATTTGCTTTCCTCAGCGTTTCTATATCTGGCAGTCACTGGTTGCCCCTTTACTGGCTGCCGGGGTGCATTATGGAATCCTGGTTGGGATTAACAGTTTCATTTGGAAAGGTGACCAGATTACCAGCGTTTTAATCTTCTTGATCGGCATCCTGCCTAGCTTTCCGCTCTATATGTTCCTGTATGGATTATTTGGTGGCTGGGATGAAGCTACACTGGCCGAACTCAAAGACGCTGTCGCATTGACCGGTAGTGTGCGCTGGTTGACGCGTTGGGGAATGTACGAGCCAACATCCCTGGGCGCACGTATCAGTCCGCTGAATAATCGCTTCCCGATCACCAACCGGGTTGAAGCAATGAAAGAAGCAAAAGCATTAACCGAAGAGAAAGTAAAATTGTAACAACATATTTTTATAGAACGGTGGAGAGCGCGCAAGGTGGCGTTCCTCACCCATTTATGGAGATATATCGGAGAAAAATAAGAAATCAAGAAAGGAAGGAAAAAATGGGTTCAATTACGTTAATGGATGGTCGCACACTTGCATTTGCTGAATACGGCGATCCGCGTGGCAAACCAGTCTTTTTTATCCATGGCACCCCTGGCTCGCGCCTGTTCCATCCTTCCGAGGAAATAACAACCCGGCTGGGCGTTCGTCTCATCACCACGGATCGCCCCGGCTATGGGGAGTCAACTTTCCATCGTGATCGGCGTCTCCTGGATTGGCCTGCTGACATTACCCAATTAGCCGATCATCTTGGAATTGGGAAATTCGCCGTCGTCGGTCATTCTGGTGGCGGGCCGCATACCTTGGCCTGTGCCTACGCCATTCCAAACAGGATAACTCAGGCTGCTACTCTCTCCGGCGCAGGTCCAGTGGATGCCCCTGGCGCTACGGATGGCATGATCCCGCTTAACAAATTCGGTTTCAAATATGGCCAGTACCTTCCATGGGCTGTTGGTCGAACCTTATCCTGGTTCTTTTTCCACGAGCGCTGCGCCGATCCCGCTAAAGCCATGGACCGTGAGACCGGTCATCGGCCAGTAGCCGATGATGAATTGATCAGCAGGCCAGAGATCCGCACAGTTTGCCTCCAGTCTGAATTAGAAGCGTTCCGTCCTGGATTGGAAGGCATGAGTTGGGACACGCGCTTGATCACCCGGCCATGGGGATTTAATCTGGAAGAGATCAAGATCCCGGTAACCCTCTGGCATGGTACAGCGGATAACGTTACATCCATTTCGATGGCCAGGTATATGGCTGGTAAGATTCCAGGAAGTAAAACCATGATCTGCGAAGGGGAAGGACATTTGCTTTTATTCCCTCATTGGGAAGAAATCCTGAAATACTTGATATCGGAGTAACTATGCGCAACTTGTATGTTATTTCTCATACCCACTGGGACCGCGAGTGGTACCGACCTTTTCAATTATTCCGTCTGAAACTCGTTCACCTTGTGGATGAAATGCTCGATCTTCTCCAGAAAGACCGTGAATTTAAATATTTCATGCTCGATGGCCAAACCATTGTGCTCGATGATTATCTGGCCATGCGACCTGAGAATGAAACCATTCTCCGTGATTACATACGGAAAGGACGCATTCTCATTGGTCCCTGGCACATTCTGCCGGATATGTTCCTGGTGGGTCCCGAAGCCCACATCCGTAACTTGCAACAAGGCGACCGTACAGCCCGTAAATTTGGCCCTAAAATGATGATCGGTTACATGCCTGACTCCTTCGGTCACGTTGGACAAGTTCCCCAGATCCTGCGCGGTTTTGGGATCGAGGTTGCCTCCCTTTGGCGTGGTGTGCAGGAAGGCCCGGCTGAATTCTGGTGGCAGGCTCCCGACGGCTCGCGTGTCTTGATGGCCTACTTGCGTGAAGGCTATGGGAACGGCGCCGAGTTGCCTGCCAATAACCTTGAACGCTTCGCCAGCATGATCGATGAAAAAGGCGCAGTACTCGCTGCTGCATCTGCAACGTCGGACTTGCTCATCATGTACGGAACCGACCATATGGAGCCCCCTCGCAATACTTCTGAAGCCATTGCCTATGCCGATGAAATGCTTCGGAATACACACGTGCTCCATTCGACACTCCCACAATATGTGGCTGCAATCCAGGGCTCCATAAAAAAACAGAAAGTGGAACTTCCAACAGTAATTGGCGAGTTGCGCGATTGCAGGAGGATGCACCTTCTCCCGGGTGTTCTCTCGACCCGTATGTGGATCAAGCAGCGAAACCATGCCTGTGAAACCCTGCTCACCCGTTGGGCCGAACCCTTTACCACCTGGCAGGAAAGCATTACCGGTCCGCAGACTTCGCTCCTCAACCGGAAATCCGGCATACTGCTTCAAACCTGGCGTCTGCTGATGGAGAACCATCCACACGATTCTATCTGCGGCTGTTCGGTTGACCAAGTTCATGAGGAGATGAAAGTCCGCTTCGACCAGGTCGAGCAGGTTGGAGAAGAGATCTCCAGGCAGGCTCTGGAAACCATCGCGGCCTGTGTGGAAACCGATCATCTTCCACTAGCCATAAACTCTTCGCTATCCACTGCAGTGGTAATCTTTAATCCGTCCCCACTATCCCGCACTGACGCCGTCACTGCCGCCATCGAACTTCCTCCCAACACCTCCGAATTCGATCTGGTTGACGAGAACGGGCTCTGCCTCCCTTATCAGGAACATGGACTTGGAAGCCACGAGATTATCAATATGGATCTAGACGCCCGTGGGTTGAAATCCGCTTTCGGGAATATCAGCGATGGTCGTGCAGCTGGGATGACCATCCAAGATATCAAGGTCCGGCGCTCCGGTTCGGAAGTATTCATCGAAACCATCATGGCGGATGGTGGCGAACCCAACCTGACAGTTTGGAATGCCAGGCGCAAGGAAATAGATGGTTATTTTGCTGATCCTTCCGTTACCATTTATCATGTACATGCCCGTTCTACTTCTGCTTCCCAGATCGTCGTGACCGTCCCGGATGTGCCCGGTCATGGCTACCGGGCTTTGTGGGTGCGCGCCCGTATTACTGAGGGTAAGCCTCCTATCCACATCAATCCACTCGTGCAAGCGTTGTTGCCTCTGGCCGGACTACCTTTCATTCAGAAACTCGCCACCCGCAAACGCTATGCCCGGCCTCCATACAAAATTGAAAATGAATTCTTTGCCGTGGAAGCACAGAAGGATGCCA
>CAIKOL010000311.1 GCA_903829085.1 uncultured Anaerolineales bacterium
CTCCAGATACCCAGGAAGGCGGGAATCAGATCATCGCCCAGGCAGCCCTGCCCATGTTGATGATCCTAGGTTCCATCCTGGCCATGTCCAGCGGCGGGCAGCGCTCCCTGGTCTTGATGGTCCCCATGTTTATCTCCGTGCTGGCTTCGGTCGCCCTTGGGATCTACTCCTTCAGCCAGGAGAAGAAGAAGCGCACCGCCCTGGAAACCAATTATCGCCAGAGCATCGGTGAGCTGCGGCGAAAAATGGAAAGCGAGCACGAGCAGCAGCGCATTTATTATCACCACAATTTTCCCGACCCTGACCGGACCCTAGCGATTGCGGATGATCTCGAACGTCAGCCGGATGCGCGCCAGGAAGATACCCGTTCGGGCACCCGTTTATGGGAACGACGTCCATCCGACCATGATTTCATGCACTTGAGGCTGGGGAAGAGCAACATCCCCTCGACGGTCATCTACAAGATAAGTTCTGGGGGGAAGGCGGGGAGCCCATTATTCCGCGAGGCCAACCGTCTGGCAGAAGATTCACTCTGGCTGAAGAATGTCCCTGTTACCATCCCCATGTATCAAACGGGGGGAGGGGCGGCTCCCCAGGGACAAGAGGCTAATTCGGTGCCAAAGGCAACGGTCCACCACAGTATCGGGATCGTCAGTGCCAATCCAGAGACGGCCTATGCGTACGTGCGAACGTTGCTGGTGGATTATGCAACCTTCCATTCCCCCGATGATACAACCCTGTATGTTGCCGGGAATGCAGCTTGCCGCCAGAACTGGCGCTGGGCGTATGCATTACCACATTGCAAAGGGACGGATCAGGCCGAGACCCTGTGCTTTGAAAACGAGCAAAGGACGGGGGAGAATGAGGCGGATCAAATGCGCCTCTTTTGGAAAAACATGCGCAGCCTTCTGGAACGCCGGCGGATGCGCTTGCAAAACAAGGAAAGCGGGGGGGATGTCCGGCTGCCATTTCTACTGGTTGTGGTGGATGTTCTTTCCGATGTGCCGGAATGGTCCAGCCTGAATGACCTGGAAAGCGAAGCGGCGATCTCCACCATTCTTATGGGAGGGCAGGATCTCGGAGCGGCCATCCTTTTCCTGGTGCCGGATCGTTCCCGCGTACCCAGCCGCTGCACTGCGGTCGTTGAAGTGGATAAGGATGAACATGTCGAAGACGCGGCTGTTTTTCGCTACGCGGAGACGGGCGCCAATCCACTTCTTTTCGTAGGCCGGACGAGCCTGGTTCCCAACCAGGAGGCCGCCCGTAATTTCTCCAGGCAGCTTGGGTCGGTGGAATTCCGCCGCGGGTCTGGCTCCAGTCTGGCCTCGACGGTCACCTTGATGGAGATGCTGGGCGTTACATCCATCGATGAGCTGCAGAAATTGGCCGTGGAGAACTGGAGACGAAGCATGGATCCGGCCTCGGCTGACTGGCTGAATACTGCTGTTGGCCTGCTTTCTGGAAATGAACCGCGCATGCTCACTTTCTCTGCCAAGGCAGACGGCGTGCACGGAATGATCGCAGGCTCGACCGGATCGGGCAAATCCGAACTCCTGATGACCCTCATCCTCGGCCTGGCGCTTAATTACAATCCGAATGTGCTCAATTTTGTGCTGATCGACTATAAAGGCGGCGCAGCTTTTGAGCCATTCAAACGCCTGCCCCATAAGGTGGATATCGTCACCAACCTCGATCAATCGGCCACCTCCAGGGTGTTTGCCTCGATCATGGCCGAGCTGGACCGCCGGCAGAAATTAAATACCTACACCAACTCGAAAGATATTGTGCATTATCGGAAAAAAGGCCTCAACCTGGACCTGCAACGGCCGCCTTATCCACACCTGTTCATCATCATTGATGAATTTGCAGAAATGATTGCCGGGAATGCCGAGTACCGCGCCCAGCTGGAAAGCATCACCCGCCTGGGCCGGTCCCTCGGGGTGACCTTGATCCTGGCGGCACAGCGTCCGGTCGGGGTGACCGATCAGATGCGGGCAAACATCAAATTCCGCATCTGCCTGCGCGTGGAAACACCCGATGATAGCCGGGAGCTCCTGCGTCGGACAGACGCGGCCTTCCTGCCGCCCGGTATCCCCGGTCGGGGGTACCTGCAGGTTGGCAACGAGAATATCGAACTCATCCAGACTGCTTATACTGGAGGAGATTACACCGGACCGCAAGAGGAAGTGGCCAAGCCGGATGTCATCTGGCTGGATCTGCCGAAGAAAACTGCCGCACAGAATGCTGCAGAACCCCCCAAGCTATATGACACCATTGTCAGTATGCTGGCCGGCCTGGCGGTGCAGGAGTCACACCCGCAATGGCGTCCCTGGCCGGAATTCCTTCCCAACCAATCCTCCGGGAATTGTCTCAGCTTGCAAACCCCACTGGATACCGCATACATGGATGATGCGGATGTAGCCCTGCTGCGGATGGACTCCCGGGAGGATGCAGCCAATCCAACTCTCAACGAACAGGCAGCCACTTTCTGGGACGGGGAATTCCACTGGCCTGGCGTGCAATGGGGAAAGAATTCCATGCGCCCGCTGATCGGCCTGATGGATAACCCCTACCGGGCCACGCAGTGCCCGCTGATGGTCAATTTCCCCAATGGCCACGCGGTCATCTTCGGCGCCTCGGGCAGGGGCAAAACCACTTTCCTGCGTACGGTGATCACCAGTCTGGCTCTGACCCATTCACCCGACGAACTTCATATGTACCTGCTCGATTTCGGCGGTCGGGCGCTCAGCAGTTTGCGTGACCTGCCTCACGTCGGGGCTGTGATCACATCCGAAGAAGATGAGCGCGTCAAGCGTCTGTTGCGTAAAATAGACGAGGTTATTGATGAGCGGCAGGTCCGTTTCAGCGAAGCCAGGGTCAACAGCCTCGATTCATACAACCTGGCAAATCCCACCCAAAAAATGCCAGCGGTCCTGGTCGTTGTGGATAATTTTGCCGAATTCAAGGAATATTACGAGGATCTGGTTGCTCCCCTCATCTCCCTGGTGAGAGAGTCGCGCGCCTACGGAGTGCATTTCCTGTTCTCGGCGGATACACCCAATGCCATGCCAGGCAAACTGTATGGTCTGGTGGCCGAGCGGTTTACGTTCAAGCTTTCCAACTCAGCCGAGTATTCCGAGGTGGTGGGGCGCGGCGTCCCGGCCGACCTGGCGTCCATCCCAGGGCGAGGCTACGGTTGCGCGGGCAACATGCCGCTCGAATTCCAGACCGCCCTGCCTTTCGATCCGCAAGAGGACGACCCCGATGGTCTGGTAAGGATCGGCAAAATGGCTGTGCGGATGAAAGACCTTTGGAATGCTGCCTGGACCGGCGAGCGGCCGTCTTCCATCGAAACCTTACCTTTGCGGGTCAGTCTCGAAAGTATCCTCAGCCAGGTTGCCATTCCCCCGGCGCGACACCTGAGTGCGGCAATGGGGGTGGATGATCGCACGCTTCTGCCCGCTCTGATTGACA
>CAIKOL010000312.1 GCA_903829085.1 uncultured Anaerolineales bacterium
GAGGGACGCGGCAAGGCTCAGGCCGATGCGCTCCGCAAGACCCGCCAGACCACCCAGGCCAAGAAGTTGTCCACTCCTGACCGCCACGCTAAATATGAACTTGTTCCATCCAGCGCTTTGCGCAAGAACGACCTGTTCCTGGTGGAGACCGGAGACATTCTGCCCGTGGACGGAGAGATCAGCGCTGGTATTGCCTCGGTAGATGAGAGCGCCGTTACCGGGGAAAGCGCTCCGGTCATCCGTGAAGCCGGCGGGGACCGTAGTGCTGTCACTGGCGGGACGCGCCTGCTCTCCGACTGGCTGATCGTACGCGTTACCGCCGACCCTGGGGAAGGCTTCCTGGATCGCATGATCAGCCTGGTGGAAGGTGCCAAGCGCCAGAAGACCCCCAATGAGATCGCCCTGAACATCCTGCTGGCGGGTTTCACCATCATCTTCCTGATCGTTTGCGCCACGCTGCTGCCCTATTCGCTCTACAGTGTGGAGACTTCCGGTCATGGCACGCCCATCACCATCACCGTGTTGGTGGCCTTGCTGGTGTGTCTCATTCCCACCACCATCGGCGGGCTGCTTTCGGCCATTGGCATTGCCGGCATGGATCGCATGATCCAGCGCAATGTCATCGCCATGTCGGGCCGGGCAGTGGAAGCCGCTGGGGATGTGGACGTGCTCCTGTTGGATAAGACCGGCACGATCACTCTCGGTAATCGCCAGGCGGTGGAACTGATCCCGGTCGGCGGAGTGACCCCGCAGGAACTGGCCGAAGCCGCCCAGCTTTCTTCGCTGGCTGACGAGACCCCCGAAGGCCGCAGCATCGTTGTGCTTGCCAAGGAAAAGTATGGACTGCGCGGCCAGACCCTGGGTCCCAGCCAATCTGCACCCCAGGGGATGCACTTTGTCGCCTTCACCGCCCAGACGCGCCTGTCTGGCGTGGATTTCGATGGCATCTCGATCCGCAAAGGCGCACCCGACACAATGATGGCGCTGGTCAGGTTGGCCGGTCACTTCGTCCCAGCCGATCTGCAAGCCAGTGTGGATGCCATCGCCCGTTCGGGTGGAACCCCGCTGGTGGTTACCCGCAACGGGCAGGCGCTGGGAGTGATCCACCTGAAGGATATCGTCAAGGGCGGTATCAAGGAACGCTTTGCCCACCTGCGCAAGATGGGCATTAAGACGATCATGATCACTGGCGACAACCCGTTAACCGCTGCTGCTATCGCGGCCGAGGCAGGGGTGGACGACTTCCTGGCCCAGGCCACGCCCGAAGCCAAGCTGAAACTGATCCGCGATGCCCAGGCTGGGGGCCGGTTGGTGGCCATGACCGGCGATGGTACCAACGATGCCCCCGCTCTGGCACAGGCTGATGTGGCCGTGGCAATGAATACCGGCACCCAGCCGGCTCGCGAGGCTGCCAACATGGTGGATCTGGACAGCAACCCCACCAAGCTGATCGAGATCGTGGAGATCGGTAAACAACTGCTTATGACGCGCGGCGCCCTGACCACGTTCAGCATCGCTAACGATGTCTCGAAATATTTTGCCATCATCCCGGCTGCCTTCGCATCTACTTATCCGGCCCTGGGCATCCTGAATATCATGCACCTGGCTACCCCGCAGAGTGCCATCCTCTCCGCGGTCATTTTCAACGCGCTGATTATCATCGCTCTCATTCCGCTGGCGCTTAAGGGCGTGCCGTACCGGGCAGTGGGGGCTGCCAGGCTTTTACGGGATAACCTGCTGATCTATGGCCTGGGCGGACTCATTGCTCCGTTCATCGGCATCAAGTTGATCGATCTGCTCCTGGTGGCATTGCACCTGGTCTAGTTCAATAAAGAGGCAAATATGAAAAGAAACCGTTTCTCCTTCACTCCAAAACTGCTGTCCAACAGCCTGCTGGCCGTTCTGCTTGTGATGGCTACCACCGTCGTGGAGGTGCTCTTCGGCCGCAACCTGCTTGGCGAAGCCGTGATCGCCTTACTTTACCTGGTCCCCGTGGCTTGGAGCGCTAACAAATGGGGCCAACTACCCGGGGTCAGCGCGGCCCTAGCAGCCGCCCTGGCATTTGATTTCATGTTCATCCCGCCTTTTTACACATTTGAAGTCGAACGTCTGGAAGGCTGGCTGGTGCTGGCAATTTTCCTGGGCGTTGCCATCCTTGTGATTGGACGCATCCAGGACAGTCTGTCGAAAGCCCACGAAGCCGTGTTTATGTATGAATTAAGTTCAGCTCTCACCGGGCTGCGCACGCAGGAAGCTGTGGCGCATACCGTTGCCAGGCAACTCCAACAGTTATTCCAGGCCTCTCTGGTGAATGTGATTTTCTATACCGGTGATCGCTCCTTGAGCGTTGTTGCCAGCGAACCAGGCGATGGAATGGGGAAAGACAGGCCTGACCGGGTCCTGCCTCTATTGAATTCCTGGGGCTTGGCCGGTGAGATCCAGGTCTGGCGCGGTCCGAATCTGGATTTGCCAGCCGAAGATAGCCGGCTGTTGCAGAATTTTGCCTCCCAGACCGCTCGAGCGCTGGAGCGGACCCATCCAGCCGGGAATGAAAATCACATCAATGCCCTAAGACCCAATGCCTCCGCCAAGTAAGGAAATAAAATGCGAGCCCAAATTCGTCCGGCCCTTCTGGTCCTTCTGATCTTCACCCTTCTGACTGGCGTCCTATATCCTCTGGCAGTCACCGGCTTTGCCCAGTTGTTTTTTCCGCGCCAGGCCAATGGCAGCCTGATCACCGTCAACGGCCAAACCGCCGGTTCGAAGCTGATCGGACAGCAGTTCGACGCCCCGGGCTATTTCTGGGGACGCCTTTCGGATACCGCCTCGTTCCTGTATAATGCCGCCGCTTCCTCTGGCTCCAACTTTGCACCCAGCAACCCGGCCCTCTTGAAGGCTGTCCAGGCGCGCATCACGGCACTTCAGGCTGCTGACCCGACCAACACCCTGCCCATCCCCGTGGACTTGGTCACCGCCTCCGGCAGCGGCCTGGATCCGGATATCAGCATCGCCGCCGCGCTTTACCAGGTGCCGCGTGTGGCCAAAGCCCGCGGCCTCAGCGAAGCGGCTGTGACCGCCCTGGTCAACCAGTACACCCAGGGGCGGCAGTTCGGCCTGCTTGGCGAGCCGCGCGTGAATGTCCTTGAACTTAACCTGGCGTTGGATGCAGCCAGGTAGAAAGAGGCTGGGACGAATTTCCACCCTCAAGCCTTTCTCAAAGTCGGGGTTTGACTTTGAGAAAGCCGTGTTTCCGCCCTTCTCAAATCTAGCTTTGGACGGGATAAGATAGTATAGTATCAATATGTCCGCCGAACCTTCCCGTCCCGATCCCGATGAACTGCTGGCCCAGGTACAGGCTGAAGAGCAGCAGGACAAACGTGGCCATCTGAAGATCTTCCTGGGCTACGCTGCCGGGGTGGGCAAGACCTACGCCATGCTCGAAGCCGCCCATCAGCGCAAGACCGAGGGGGTGGATGTGGCCGTCGGGTATATCGAAACCCACGGACGGGTCGAAACACAACAGCAATTAAGCGACCTGGAGATCATCCCGCGCTTGAATGTGGAGTACCACTCGGTCCGCATCCCGGAGATGGATATTGACGCCGTACTGCAGCGCGCCCCGCAGCTTGTGCTGGTGGATGAATTGGCCCACACCAACACCCCCGGTTCGCGCCATACCAGGCGGTATCAGGATGTGGAGGAATTGCTGGAGCGCGGCATCAACGTTTACACCACCTTGAATATCCAGCATATCGAAAGTTTGAACGACGTGGTCGCCCAGATTACGGGGACAAAAGTGCGCGAGACCGTCCCGGATAGTGTCATAGATGCGGTCACCGATATCGAATTGATCGACCTGCCGCCCGATGAGTTGATCAAGCGCCTGCAGGAAGGCAAAGTCTATATCCCTGACCAGGCCCAGCGTGCCATCCAAAAATTCTTTCGCAAAGGCAACCTGACCGCTCTGCGCGAGTTGACCATGCGCCGGGCTGCAGAACGGGTGGATGACCAGATGCGGGCCTACATGCGCACGCGTGCCATCCCCGGGCCGTGGCCCGCGGGCGAACGCCTGCTGGTCTGCATCAGCCCCGGCGCGCTGGGTGAGCGCCTGATCCACACAGCCCGCCGCCTGGCGGATGAACTGAACGCAGAGTGGTTTGCCATCTACGTGGAAACCCCCGACCAGGCTAGGCTGCCCCAGGAGCAGCGCGATCAGGTGGCGCGTTCCCTGCGGCTGGCGGAAGAACTGGGCGCCCGCACCACCAGCCTGCCCGGACAGTCTGTGGCTGAAACGGTGATGGCCTATGCCCACCGCCACAATGTCACCAAGGTGATCGCCGGCAAGCCCATCCACGCACGCTGGATCGAGTTGCTGCGCGGTTCGGTCGTCGATCGCCTGATCCGCCTGAGCGGGTCAATCGATGTGTATGTGATCTCCAGCGAGTCTGAGCCTCCTGCAACTAAAGTCCTGGAAGGCTGGCGCCCTCATCAACCCTGGATCAGGTACTTGTGGGGATTGATGCTGGTGGCAGCCGCCACCGCCCTGGGTACTGTCATCGCCCACGATATTTCGCCCACCAACCTGGTGGTTGTCTATCTGCTTGCGGTGGTGCTGGCGGCCTTTTACCTGGGACGCGGCCCGGCTATCCTGACCTCCATACTGGGTGTGATAGCCTTCGATTACTTCTTCGTGCCACCATCCTTAACCCTGGCTGTCTCTGACACGGAATATTTGCTGACCTTCCTGGGGCTGCTGGCCGTAGGGTTGGTGGTCAGCCAGTTGACCGCCCAGGTGCGGGATCAAGCCAAGGCCGCCCAACAACGCGAGATCCAGACCGTGGCGCTGTATGAATTGGGACGTGACCTGACCGAGACTTCCGGGCTGGAAGCTGTCACGCAAACTGCCATTGCTCACCTCGGCCAGACATTTGGTCGGGAAGTTGCCATTTTCCTGCCAGTCTCGGCGGTTTTGAAGGTCTACGCTGCCAGTGCGGAGTTGACCGTCTCCGATGATGACCTGGCCGTAGCCTCCTGGGCCTTTACGCACGGCCAGCCTGCCGGGCGCGGCACCGATACCCTGCCGGAAGCCTACATGCGCTACCAGCCTCTCAAGACCATGCGCGGAAGTGTGGGTGTGCTGGGGATCAAACCGCTTGACTCTGACACCTTTCTAACCCGCGACCAGCTCCGCACTCTGGACGCATTCGCCAACCAGGTGGCCCTGGCTATCGAGCGGGCGCGCCTGGCTGAGCAAACCCGCCAGACTGAGATGCTCGAGATCACCGACAAGCTCCAGAATGCATTGCTGAATTCAATTTCTCACGACCTGCGTACTCCGCTGGTATCCATCACCGGGGCGTTGAGCAGCCTGACCAACGATCAGGTAACCCTGGATGAACCTGCCCGGCGCAGCCTGATCGAAACCGCCAGCGAAGAAGCCGATCGGCTCAACCGGCTGGTGGGCAACCTGCTGGATATGACCCGCCTGGAGTCTGGAGCCATGCGGGTCAAGCGCGATGCCTGTGACCTTCAAGACCTGGTGGGTTCCTCCCTGGAGGAAGTTGGCTCACGCCTGGACGATCGCTCGATAACGGTGGATGTGCCGGACGATCTGCCCTTGGTGTCAATGGATTTTGTCCTGATCGAGCGCGTGCTGGTGAACGTGATTGATAACGGCCTGAAGTATTCCCCGGCGGAATCGCCGCTTGAGATCCGGGCGCGCATGGCTGGCGCTTTCGTGGAGCTCACAGTTGCCGACCGGGGGGTGGGGATTCCGCCGGAAGACCTGGTCCGCATCTTTGACAAGTTCTACCGCGTCCAACGCCCCGGTAACGTCAGCGGCACCGGCCTCGGCCTGGCGATCGGCAAGGGCATCGTGGATGCCCACGGCGGTTTTATTTCCGCCGAGAACCGTCCTGGCGGTGGCACGATCATTACCATTGCACTGCCCGTGGAGGTGCAAACATGAGCGAACAAGGCGTGCGTGTTTTAGTGGTGGATGATGAACGCTCGATCCGCCGGTTCCTGAAGGCCTCCTTGGGCAGCCAGTTCGTTATTTTCGAAGCCACTAATGGCGAAGAAGCCCTGGCAGCCGTCATTGCGGACCGCCCGGATGTCATCCTCCTCGACCTGGGTCTGCCCGATATGGACGGCGTGGAGGTCACTCGCCGCCTGCGCGAGTGGACCCAGATCCCCATCATCATTGTCTCGGTGCGCGAGCAGGAGCAGGATAAGATCGCCGCGCTGGATGCCGGCGCGGACGATTATCTGACCAAGCCTTTCGGCGTGGGGGAATTGATGGCACGCTTGCGCTCGGCAATACGGCGTTCAGCCCAGGCAGAAACGGACCCGGTATTCAGGAGCGGGGATTTGGTGGTTGACTTGAACCAGCGTGAAGTATCGGTGAAGGGGCAACCCGTCTCTCTCACGCCCACCGAATACGATCTCCTGCGGACATTCGTCAAACACGCCGGGAAAGTGTTGACCCACGATCAGTTGCTGCGCGCCGTCTGGGGCACAGCCTACGAAAGCGAAACCCACATGCTGCAGGTCAACATCAGTAACTTGCGGCGCAAGATTGAACCCGACCCGCTCAGGCCGGGCTATCTCATCACCGAACCGGGGGTTGGATACAGGCTGAAGGTCATCTGAAAGCGTTCCGGGGCAGGAAATCCTGCCCCGGAACGCTTTGCGGTCTTGACGATTTCTTGACATCTTTCAGCCCCGTCTTGCCATCAGCTTGACACAATCTTATATAAAATGCAACCCGTAGCCTTGACACATTCTTGACTTCTTTAAGCCATTTATTGCCGCCGGCTTGACATGACCGTCTGTAGAATCCAACTTGGAAACTTGTTGAGTTGGAGCAGATGAGGCAATGAATAAAAAAAGAATAACCAAGAGCTGGAGACTGTTACTTCAAGGCTTACCCCTGGCAGGCGCTGCTGCCACTACGCTTTTGCCGCTGCAACGGTTGAGTCAACAATTTATTATGCTGATTGTTTTACTCTGGCTGCAGGTGTTTTTCATTGTTGAGTGTTTTCTTGCACCTCATCAATAAACAGAAGATGTTGGGGGTGTGTCCTGCCCCCAGGCTATTTCTGATGGTCTGTTTTAACCGGAAGATGAATGAATATTTATGGAAGATAAATCAGTGCGCGTCCTGGTGGCGGATGACGAACGCCCCATCCGACGATTCCTGAACGCTTCTCTCAGCGGACAGTACACGGTTCTTGAAGCGGCCACGGGCGAAGAGACCCTGGCCGTTACTGCGTCCGGACGCCCGGACGTCATCATCCTGGACTTGGGACTGCCCGACATGGACGGCCTCGAAGTGACCCGCCGTCTGCGCGAATGGACTCGGATCCCCATCATCGTCGTCTCGGTGCGGGACCGCGAAGAGGATAAGGTCGCCGCTTTGGATGCGGGAGCCGATGACTACCTCACCAAGCCCTTCGGAGCCGGTGAATTGATGGCCCGCCTGCGGGCAGCCCTGCGTCGCTCGGCCCTGCCTGAAAGTGAGCCGGTCTATCAGGAAGCTGGTTTGTACGTGGACCTGGCCCGCCGGGAAGTGGTGGTGAATGGGCAGGCGGTAACCCTAACCCCCACCGAATACGATATCCTGCGCATTCTCATTCAGAACGCCGGCAAAGTGCTCACCCACCAGCAGCTCGTCCATGCCGTCTGGGGTACCAGCTACGAAGCCGATGCGCATTTGTTGCGGGTGAACATCAGCAACCTGCGCCGTAAGATCGAGGCGGATCCGGCCCGGCCGCACTATATCGTGACAGAACCCGGGGTCGGGTACCGTCTCAAAACGTTGGATGATAAAAGGGCCGCTTCTGACCCGATTAAGGTATTTCAGAACGAAGGAACTCTATGATCTATTCCATTGGTTTACTTATCGTGATCGTTTTCATTGCTTTCAAGGCGGCTCCAGTTGAAAAGAAGAACGATGCCTTGATCCATGGCGCCGGGCAGATTGGCCTGCTGGCTGCCATCGCCTTGTTCGGCGTGGATTACTTCACCTCATATTTCTATGCCACCGGCGAGATGATGAGCGCCTTGCATCCGTATAATTTGCAGAAGTATGCCTTCATCGCCGTCATCATCATTGCAGTTGCCAATGCGGTATTCGGACTCCTGTATATGTTTTCCCTGGGAGTCTTTAACGAGGGTGGCGGATCGTATACCG
The DNA here is from genome assembly GCA_903829085.1 of uncultured Anaerolineales bacterium. Classification (GTDB taxonomy): domain Bacteria; phylum Chloroflexota; class Anaerolineae; order Anaerolineales; family Villigracilaceae; genus UBA877. The sequence continues at coordinate 8,195 of CAIKOL010000312.1, forward strand.
CCTCCATGCGTTACCTGGCCCCCGGATTGAGCCTGGTGGTGGCGGTCGTTCTGCTCCAGGACTACATTTTCACCATCGTCGTTTCCAGCCTTTCTGGCGTGGATCAATTGTTGTCTTTGAAAAATTCCTATAACATTCCCTGGTACTACCATGTGGGATTGGGGGTTGCCCTGGTGACGATCACCTGGTACCTGACCATCCGCGGGCGGGGTGAATCCGCGCGCGTGGTATTCACCATGCTCGGTATTTTCCTCCTGCTTACCGCTACTATGGCGGTTGGACTTTTCCTGGCAAAAGCCAACGCGGTGGCCGCGCTGCCCTACACCGCTCCTGCCGTAACACCTACAATCGGCCAGGCCCTCTATCAGATGCTCCAGGCTTCCATGAAAGGTCTGGTGGCCTTGAGCGGTCTGGAAGCCATGTCCAACGGCATCCAGTTTGTGATCAACGATGACATAGCCCTGGTCAAGTGGGGCAGGAAACACATGCCGCGCCTCGAAGGGTTATGGGATTACTATAGTGGCAAGTCCGGCATCGGTCGCATGGTGCAGACTTCCTTCCTGTTCTATGGCGGTATCACCACGGCCTTCCTGACCTATTTTGCAATTCATTTCAACGCCTTTGATGGCGCCGCCGGGCGTTCGTTGGTGGCCAACCTGTCTTTCATTGGTTTTACTCAATTTCCCGGTGGAAACATCCTTTACTGGGCTTACCAGATCCTGGCGGTGGGTCTGCTGGCGGCAGCCTCCATGACCGCCTTCCAGGACCTGCAGGCTACCGAATGGCGGGACGTGGCCATCGGGGAGATCCCGGAGATCATTGTATATCGCGATAAGCGCGGCACATTCACCCGTTCGGTGACAATTGCCTTCGTACTTGTGATCATTATTACTTTCATTATCCGCGGCAAGACAGCCTCCGGCATTCCCTATTACGGGATCGGCGTTTTCATGCCCATCATGATGATGGGGTTTGCCATTCGAAAACACATCTTAAAGACCTACCCCATAGGTGCAAAACGCTCCTGGGGCGCCTTTGGGGCGGGTTTTGCAGCCATCCTGTCCGCCGTCGTTTTTGTGGGTCAGATCATCGGTAAATGGACCGAGGGCGGCTGGGTCGTGCTGATCTCGTTCAGCGTTCTGGTGTTGACTGCCAACCTGGTGCTCATCTCACCCATCGGCTATCGTGAACCCAAGCAGATCTACCGCATCGTGCGTGAAAAGGCACGTGTGCAGGGTGCCATGGCTTCCATTGTGGAATGGCAATCCCTAAAAATGCAGGAGTATCGCTATAACGTGATTGTCTGGGTGGCCCGCTTCTTCGAGCTTTTCGGTATCCGGCGTCCGATGCGCTATGAACGGCCTGCACCAGCCGGAGACTACGACCACGCCTTGCACACTGACCACCCATCCGCTCCTTCCTTGCTCCAGCAGTACCTGGACAGCCAGCCGGCTGAACCGAAACTGGGCGGCGCTCCCAAGCAGACAACTCCAGGCGATGAAGAAGGCAAGGAAGACTGAAATCTTGACATATTATTGACACATATCCGGCTGCTCTTGACGTATCCTTGACGTTCTTCGGTAAAGGCAGGATAATCACTCTCTTGGTTAAAAAACCAGGAGAGTTTTATCTTAACCACGAACGGAAAATGATATGTTTTTCTCTATTGCGCTTCTAATTGTCATCATCGCCATTGTATACAAACTTTCCCCGGTGGAAAAAAAGGACAATGCCCTGATCCATGGCGCCGGGCAGATCGGTCTCCTGGCTGCCCTGGCCTTGTTTGGCGTGGATTACTTCACCTCGTTTTTTTATGCCACCGGTGAAATGATGAGTGCATTGCACCCTTATAATATTCAGAAGTATGCTTTCGTTGCCGTGGCAATCATCACAATCGCCAACGCCGTATTCGGTTTCCTGTACATGTATTCCCTGGGGGTTTTCAATGAAGGCGGTGGTTCCTATACCGCCGCCATGCGCTACCTGGCACCCGGGCTGAGCCTGGTGGTGGCGGTGGTATTGATCCAGGATTACGTGTTTACCATTGTGGTTTCAACCCTTTCCGGCGTGGACCAATTATTGTCCCTGACCAATTCCTATTATGCACCTTGGGTGATTCGTTTCTTGATCGGGGCGGTTCTGGCAACCATCACCTGGTGGCTGACCATCCGCGGGCGGGGCGAATCGGCTCGCGTGACCTTTATCATGCTGGGCATCTTCATCCTGCTGACCATCGTCATGTCCATCGGTCTCTTTATCGCAAAAGGCAGGTTGGTGGCTGCACTGCCCTACACTGCGCCTGTCTCAACTCCCACCTTTTGGCAGGCCGCATACCACATGCTGACCGCCTCCATGAGAGGCTTGGTGGCCTTAAGCGGCCTGGAAGCCATGTCCAACGGCATCCAGTTTGTGATCAACGAAGACTTTGCCCTGGTCAAGTGGGGTAAGAAACACTTGCCGCGTTTGGCAGGTCTTTGGAATTACTACAGCGGCAAGTCTGGTATCGGGCGCCTGGTGCAGACCTCCTTTCTGTTCTATGGCGGCATCACCACGGCCTTCCTGACCTACTTTGCCATCCATTTCAATGCTTTTAATGGCACAGCCGGCCGGTCGTTGGTCGGTAATCTTTCTTTCATTGGTTTCACGCAAATTCCGGGAGGAAACATCCTATATTGGTTCTACCAAATACTAGCGGTCGCAATGCTGGCGGCGGCCTCCATGACTGCCTTCCAGGATTTACAGGCCACTGCCTGGCGGGATGTTGCCATTGGTGAGATCCCGGAAGTGGTGGTGTATCGCAATTCCAAGGGCACGTTCACCCGTTCAGTAACCGCAGGATTTGTGGTGGCAATCATTATCCAACTAATCGTGCGCGGCGATACCGGCGCAGCCGTACCTTATTATGGGATCGGCGTGTTTATGCCGATCATGGTGATGGGATTTGCCATCCGCAAGCACATTCTTATAACGTACCCGCCGGGCTCAAAACGCTCCTGGAGTGCCTTTGGGGCCGGGTTTGCTGGCATCCTGTCTGCCATTGTCTTTATAGGCCAGATCGTCGGCAAATGGACCGAAGGCGGCTGGGTGGTGCTGATCTCGTTCAGCGTCCTGATCCTGGCGGCCAACCTGCTGCTCATTTCCCCCATCGGCTACCGCGAACCCAAACAGATCTACCGCATCGTGCGTGAAAAGGCGCGCGTCGAAGGTGCCATGGCTTCCATCGTGGAATGGCAATCCTTGAAAATGCAAGAGTACCGCTATAACATCATCGTCTGGGTGGCCCGCTTCTTCGAGCTGCTCGGCGTCCGGCGCCCGATGCGCTATGAACGGCCTGCACCAGCCGGAGACTATGACCATGCCCTGCACACTGACCACCCCAATGCCCCCTCCCTGCTCCAACAGTACCTGGGCAGCCAGCCGGTTGAGCCGAAACTGGGCGGCGCGCCCAAGCAGACCACCCCTGGGGACGAGGAAGGTAAAAAAGATTAAGCGTTCAGAGACTTCCAAAGACCTGGCATTAAACGATGCCAGGTCTTTTTATTTGTTCGAAGTCATTGTGAGGCAAGGCTGGCTTCCGGCGCAGTCTCAACGCTTGGCAGGAGGCGCATCCGTCTCATCCGTGCAGCCCAGCCGCCAGAGGCAACCGTCACGTTTCAGCAATTGCTCTGCCTGGTCGGGTCCCCAACTTCCAGGAAGATAGCTGGCAAGCGGCGGGTCGTTGGTCGCTTCCCAGCCCTGCAGGATCGGGTCCACCATTTTCCAGGAGGCCTCGATTCCGTCACTGCGGGTGAACAGCGAAGCATCTCCTTCCAGCGCTTCCAGCAGCAGCCGCTCGTAGGCTTCGGGCAGGGAGCCGCTGAACAGGGAAGCATAGTGGAAATCCATATCCAC
>CAIKOL010000313.1 GCA_903829085.1 uncultured Anaerolineales bacterium
CATCTCTGTCCCGAGCATCAATGCCCAGATCTCCGGTGGACAGGGCATCATTCAGGGTAGTTTCACCCAGGATAGCGCCAACAATCTCGCCATCCAACTGCGCTACGGTTCATTGCCCGTGCCTGTCAAAGTGGTCGAAAGCCGTTCGGTCGGCCCCACGTTGGGCGCTGAATCGGTCCGGCGCAGTGTCATCGCTGGCATCATTGGCCTCCTGGTGGTTGTCATCTTTATGGGTTTCTACTATCGCTTGCCGGGTTTCATTGCGGATTTGGCTCTCGTCACTTTCGCTCTGATCACTTTGATGCTCTACAAGCTCATCCCGGTCGTCTTGACCCTTTCCGGGATTGCTGGCTTCATTCTAAGTATCGGTATGGCCGTTGATGCCAATATCCTCATTTTTGAGCGTCTCAAGGAGGAATTGCGCGCTGGTCGCACCCTGCACCAGGCTATTGACTTGGGCTGGAAGCGAGCCTGGCCTTCCATCCGTGACTCCAACTCTTCCACGCTCATCACCTGCCTGATCTTATTCTGGTTTGGTAGTGCCTTCGGGGCTAGTATGGTCAAGGGCTTTGCCCTTACGTTGGCTCTTGGTATCGGTGTCAGCCTGTTCACGGCCATCATCGTTACCCGCACCTTTCTGCATGTCGTGCTAGATAACATCAAATCCACCGAACACCCCCGCTGGTTCGGTATTGAGGAGAACCTGCGATGAATATCATCAAGTATCGTTATCTCTACTTCGCCATCTCTTTGCTGGTCATTGTTCCCGGGCTGATTGCCTTGATCCTCTGGGGGCTTCCATTGGGGATTGATTTCACCGGTGGCAGTCTGCTCGAGGTCCAGTTCGCTTCTGGTCAGCCGCCTTCAATTTCCAATGTCGCTACCCTTTATAACCAGCTTTCCACCCCGCAGATGGATATCTCGAACCCGGTTGTCCAGCCTGTCGGCACTGATTCACTTTCGATCCGTTCAAAAGAGATGGATGACACCCTGAAAGGCGCCATCGTTACCGCGCTGCAGGACCAGTTCGGTGGCGGACAAGCTGTAACCATCACCAATTTCACCCAGGTTAGCGCGGTGATCGGTCAGGAAGTCGCGGTGCGCGCCGCTGGGGCCGTTGCCCTGGCAGCCATTGCCATCCTGATCTACATCACCATCGCCTTCCGGGGTGTTCAGCACGCCTTCCGTTACGGTACTGCTGCCATCATCGCCATGCTGCATGATGTCCTGGTGGTGGTGGGGATGGAAGCCATCATCGGTCACTTCCTGGGCTGGCAGGCTGACTCGCTCTTCCTGACCGCCTTGCTGACTGTCATCGGTTTCTCGGTCCATGACACCATTGTGGTTTTCGACCGGATTCGTGAAAACTCCAACCTCTACCGGCGTATAGGATATGAGACGGTTGTTAATCACTCAACGGTTCAAACCCTCGACCGCTCGATCAATACCCAGTTGACGGTTATGTTCACCCTGCTTGCCCTGGCGCTTTTCGGTGGGACGAGCATTCGCCACTTTGTGGTCATCCTGCTCATCGGTGTCTTCAGTGGCACCTACTCATCCATCTTCAACGCCTCTCCCATCCTGGTCGTCTGGGAAAACAAGGAGTGGCGCACCTGGTTCCGCCGCAAGCCGCAACCCACCACAACACAGTAGCTACCAAAACTTCCGGGGTCAGACCCCGGAAGTTTTTTTACAGCTTCCCTCCTCTCGCAGTACAATCAATCTGATGTATCTCCAACTTACCACCCACTCGGCCTATTCCCTGCAGGAGGGCCTCACCCTGCCTTCCGAATTGGTCCAGGCAGCCGCCGTGCAAGGCATGCCTGCCCTCGGCCTCACCGACCATCGCCTGCTATCCGGGATGGTCGAATTCGTCACCGCCTGTCACAAAGCTGGGATCCAACCGTTGCCGGGCTTAGAGATTGATCTGGAAACCGGGCCGCTCTCCCTCCTGGCCATGGACATATCGGGCTGGGCGCACCTGTGCGCCTTGAGCAGCGCCCTGGCTCTCCGCCCCGATCCCGCTGCCCCCTGCCCGCTTGACCTGCTCGCCGCCCATGCTGGTTCGCTGATTGCACTTACTCCTCCCCTGGGGGATGGTTCCGGGCAGCAGCTTGGCCTGCTCAAGGAGCTCTTCCCCGGGCGCCTTTATCTCACCCTGCAGGACCCGGCCCGTTCCCTGCCGCTGGCGGACTTCGCCCGCCGAATGTCCCTGCCGCTCGTGGTCACTCATCCCGTCTACTATCTCGCTCCCGGGCAGGCGGCGTTGCAGCGCACCCTGTCTGCCTCCCGTCTGAATTGCACCATTGAACAACTCCCGGGAGAGGCCGCAGCACCCTCTGGTGCCTGGTTCGTTCCTGCCTTGGAGATCGAGAACCGCTTCAAGAGTTTCCGCCGCGCCCTGGCTGCCACGCAGGAGATCGCCGATCGCTGCCGGTTCGACCTGCCGCTCGGCGTGCCCCACATGCCCACCGTCCCCCTCCCGGAAGGCCTTTCCGCCTCCCAATTCCTGCGCCAGAAGGCCGAAGCCGGGGCAGTCCAGCTATATGGTCGCATCAATTCTCAGGTGCGTGCCCGACTCGACCGCGAGCTGGAGGTCATCTCCCGCATGGGTTTCGAGCCAGTCTTCCTCATCGTGGAGGAGATCCTCGACTTCGCCCGCCGCACAGGGGTGCCGTTCTCCTCGCGCGGTTCGGCTGCCTCCTCGCTGGTGGCCCACTGCCTGGGCATCACCTCTCCCGACCCGCTGCGCCTGGATCTATATTTCGAGCGCTTCCTCAACCCGGCCCGCACCACCCCGCCCGATATTGATACCGATCTCTGCTCGCGCCGCCGTGATGCCGTCATTCAGCACGTTTTCGACACCTACGGAGCCGACCGCGTCGCCATGGTCGGCACGATCAACCACTTCCGCCCGCGCTCGGCCCTAGGGGAGGTGGCCAAGGCTCACGGCCTCTCCCAGCCCGCCGTGCGTGAACTGGCTGAACAAGTCCCCTATGCCTTCTTTGCCCGCATGCCGGAGCAGGAGGATGAAGACAGCGGTCTACCCGCCTCCCCGTTCGCCGAATTGCGTGCCGGCCATCCTTCCCCAGCATACCAGAAACTATTCGAGGATGCCGAAGCGCTGCTCAAGCTGCCGCGTCATCTCTCCGTCCACCCGGGCGGCATGGTCGTCGCCCCCGGGCTGCTCACCGACCTGCTGCCGGTCATGCGCTCCGGCAGCAAGGGCATCACCATCACCCAGTTCGACCTGAATTCTGTCGAAGCCTTCGGGTTGGTCAA
>CAIKOL010000314.1 GCA_903829085.1 uncultured Anaerolineales bacterium
AATAGCGAGAAGCGTGCCACATTGTGAAGGATTCCATCGATAACAACCTGGTCCATATATAGCGATGTGAATTTTTCGGCGATCCAAGTTGCTGGTGTAACAAATACAAAATTGTAAATTTCATCAAAATACCATTTGTTCTTTAGAACCGGTATTTGCAAAAAATCCTGTTCTGGGGATTTGACCTGGCGATACACCAGCCACCCAAAGAACAGACCGCCCAGGGCTACGCATAGTGAAGTGACAAGCGGAACCCAACTGAATGCGACTGCTTTCGGCACCTCTGCCAACGTTCCTCCCACGAACTCGTGGAACCAATTCGGGACCAGGCTGCCAAGAACGGGAAATTCCGCCGGAATACCTGCCCAGCCAAATCCCACAGCAAAGACAGATAGCACAATCAACGGAAGTGTCATCGTCCAGGGAGTCTCGCTGGCATGTTCAGCAGCCTTGGTGCGGGGTCGACCGAAGAATGTCAGGGTTATCTGGCGCATGGTGTAGAAAGCAGTCAGGAAAGCTGCCACCGCCAGGACTACGAAAACCACCAGGTGTCCATTGCCAAAGGCTTCAGCGAAGATTTCATCCTTGGACCAGAAACCGGCTGTCAGTACCGGGAATCCTGAGAGGGCTAACCCACCAATCAGGAAAGTCCAGAAAGTGATTGGCATCTTCTTGCGCAGGCCACCCATATTGAACATATCCTGAGCGTCCACATGCTCGCCGGTATGAAGAACACCATGTTCCATGCCGTGAATGACCGAGCCTGACCCGAGGAAAAGCAGCGCTTTGAAAAAGGCGTGAGTAACAAGGTGAAAAGCTGCCGCCACGTAAGCGCCTACCCCCAGCGCGGCGATCATAAATCCCAGTTGGGAGATGGTTGAATAAGCCAGGACCCTCTTGATATCATTCTGCGTCACGGCTATGGTAGCCGCGAAAAGGGCGGTGAAAGCCCCAATAAAGGCAATGACGCTCATGGTAGTGTTGAGCGGCATCCCTTCAGACCAACCGGCTGAAATGAGCGGGAACATGCGAATGACCATATAAACACCCGCGGAGACCATTGTAGCCGCATGGATCATGGCGCTGACAGGGGTCGGGCCTTCCATTGCATCCGGCAGCCACACATGCAATGGCCATTGTGCAGACTTACCGACCGTTCCGATGAACAGAAGTAACCCGATAATTCCCGCCGCGGATAATCCAAAAAAGGCCGGGGTCGCTGCCAGTGCCTGCAACATTTCAGGTCTGAATATATCTTTGAAAGAAAGTGAACCGGTGAAGGAATAAACGAAGGCGATCCCCAGGAGCATGAATACGTCGCCAATGCGGGTGGTTATGAAGGCCTTGATAGCCGCATTACGAGCAGATGGTTTACCAAACCAGAATCCGATCAACAGGTATGAGCACAACCCCATGATCTCCCAGCCGACAAACAGGGTCAGCAGGTTATCAGAGACCACCAATGTAAACATACCAAAAGCGAACAGGCTGATAAAGGCAAAGAAGCGAGAGTACATCGGCTCAACGGAAGGGATTGTGTGCTTATGACTGTGTTCGTCCGTGATCATCGCACCGTGCGGTGGCAAGCCCGCCACATCGTGGTCTCCTTTTGGCTGCCCGTAGTTGTGGTAACCGACGCTGTAAACGAAGATCGCCAACACGGTCCAGGCCACAAAGAAGACTACCACTGCTGAGAGTGGATCAATCTGCACTCCAATCTTAAGCCAGGTGTTGCCGGTAGGGAGCCAATTAATTGATGATCCAAAAATGTTCTTGCCAAACTCTACCACCCCCAGGGCGCGTATGAAAACAAACATACTTCCCAGCCAGGATAACCCGGCTGCACCGATCGCAATGCCATGGCTCAATGCTTTGCTTTTGTTCGTGAAGAGAATGATCACAAAGAACGACAGAAGCGGTGGAAGGGGCAACAACCAGATGATGAACTTCTCCATTTTGTCTCCTACCACTTCATCAGGTCAATCTCGTCCGCTATCACTGTCTTGCGGCGGCGGTAAACCGAGATGATCAACGCCAGGCCGACTGCCACTTCCGCCGCGGCCACAGCAAAAACAATAATCGCAAAAACCTGGCCGGTCATTACCGCTGGGTCCAGGTAACGCCAGAAAGCCACCAGGTTGATATTGACGGCATTCAGCATCAATTCCACACCGAGCAGGATGGCAATTGCATTTTTACGTGAAAGCACGCCAAAAAGGCCGATACAAAACAACGCCGCAGACAAGATCAGGTACCAGTTAAGCGGAATACTCATCTCGGCCTCCTAATTATTATTACCCGAGGCAATATAAACAGCGCCAACCAGAGCTGCCAGTAAGAGGACGGATGCTACTTCAAATGGTAAAACAAATCCATCCTGGGATACCAACGCCGTTCCGAGGTTTCGGAGGGTATCCACTTCTACTGGTATTTGTGCAGCGGTGCGACTGAAGATTGGCTGTCCAAGGATCAGGAACACCAACCCAACCAGGATCAGCACTCCGAGCACAGCCGGCAGCCACCAGTTTGAGCGTGTCTGCGCTCCCTTATCCAGCATCTCCTTGCGGGTCAACATAACAGCAAATATGAACAGAATGGCGATCGCACCTATGTAGACCACCACCTGAACCACTGCCAGGAAACCAGCTTGCAGAATGGCATACAGGATTGCCACGCCAAAAAGAGCTGCCACCAACCACAACGCGGCATGGATCAACTTTCGGGTTGTCACTACCATCAATGCCGAACTGATGATCAACGCAGCACAAAGAAGGAAGACGATCTTATCAGCAGTCATACCGCCTGCTCCTGATTTTGTACGCCTCTCGGGGTGAGTTTCACTCCCGTCTTGCGCTGTTTGCGTCCGTAAGCACGCAGGATTTCAACCGTGATCACACTGATTAAAATATTCGAAAGGAACATTCCCAGGTCATAACCCCAGTTTGGAAGCCCTCCCAGCACTTTGCTTAGGATGGCCGTATTAACCAGCACCACTAGCGCCAGCGGTGTCAGGAACTTCCAGTTGAAAGCCAGCATATGATCGATCCGGATACGTGGCATCGAGTATTTGATCCACATGATCACCCAGTACCCGAACATGGCCTTGGCTAGGAAAACCATTGCCTGAATAAACGGATTATTCAGCCAGGAGAAAAACCCAATCTTTTCCAACCCAAAGAAACCGCCGTAACCTCCAAAAAAAAGCACGGCGATAAAACCACCAAAGGTAAAGGCATGCAACAATTCTCCAGCATAGAACAGGCCGAACTTCATACCCGTATATTCGATGTGGAACCCGGCCACGATCTCGGACTCGGCCTCGTTCAGATCGAAAGGCGAGCGTCCCAATTCGGCGATCGCACTGATGAGGAAGATGACCAGTCCCAGCGGTGAAAGGATGGCAAACCACATTCCGCTCTGTGCCTGGGTGATGCCCTGTACGCTCATCGAGTTTGCCAGGATGGTCGGGATGAGCAACACCACCACCATTGGGATCTCATAAGAGATCATGTTGGCTACCATGCGGAAGGCACCAAGCAACGCGTACTTGTTGTTGGAGGCCCACCCTCCCACGATGATGGACAGGGTGCCCAGCGAACCTGCAGCCACCAGATAGAGCACCGCCACATTCAAGTCCACACCAAAGATCTTTGCCGAAAGAGGCAGGATTGCCCACAGGAAGATGACTGAGGCAATCGCCAGCACCGGGCCCAGGTTATAGAGCAGTTTGTCCGCTCCAGCCGGAGTAATATCTTCCTTGATGATGAGCTTTATAATATCGGCGAATGGCTGGATCAGACCAAATGGCCCGATCCGGTTAGGGCCGAGGCGATCCTGGAAACGAGCTACCACTTTGCGTTCTACCCATACCAGGATGATGTCAAGTGTCATGGCAAAGATGATCAGAACGGTAATACCAATAAAATAAATGATCACCGTTGCCAACCCGTCCGCCAGCCCCCAACCTGTCAGCAGGCCGCGCATCCACCCGGCAATAAAATTGAGTGGGTCATTCAAGAAGTCCATTGAACGCTCCTTGCAAACAAAGAAAAGGCTAATAGGGGATCCCTGTCAGCTTTTAAATTTTTCCCCTTGTTGGCTACGCCCATTCCAGCAGCCCTTTGCGCCAGGTAAAAACCAACCCGGCAACCAGGATGGCAATAAAGAGCACGCCTTCCAATACTACAAAGAGCGGCAATTGCTTCAGGGACAATGCCCAAGGAAACAGGAACACCGTTTCCACATCGAACACCAGGAAAACCAGCGCGAATATATAATATTGCGCTTTGAATTGCACCCACGAGTCCCCCACCGTTTCGATGCCGCATTCATACGTGCTCTGCTTGATTGGATTTGGTTTACGAGGGGCCACCAGTCGGGAAAAGACCAGCGGCACAATTGGGACAATAATTCCGATTACAAGAAAGATACCGACATAAAGCCAATCATTCTGCATAGGTGCTCCGCCTACGGTTGAGTTGTCAGACAGGTTTTTGACCAGCAAATTTTACCATAAAGGAAACCCTTCACGAACGATTCGGTTTCACTGATTTCGTATTATTTTCATCTTAATACCAGATGATAGATATTTTTCCGTCCCATACCGTTACCTATAAAGGAATTTGCAGATATCTTTTTGAAGATTCATTCCGTACTGAGAGGAGAATTAATGTAGAATCACATTAACTTTAAGAATACGAACACTTCCTTTTCTCAACCTGACCCTAGGAGGCTCATGCCTGTATATCCTCCCGAACCCTTCCGTATCAAAGAAGTCGAATCCATCCGCCTTATCCCGCCTAAGGCAAGAGAAGCCGCGCTCAAAGAAGCCGGTTACAACCTGTTCGCCGTCAAGGCTGAAGATATCTATATTGACCTGCTGACCGATTCTGGCACAGGTGCAATGAGCCAGGAGCAATGGGCAGCCATTTTGCGCGGCGATGAATCGTACGCAGGTGCGCGCTCATTTTACCGTTTGAAAACTGCCGTGGAAGATATTTTTGGCTTCAAGTACTTCGTTCCAGCGCACCAGGGGCGGGCAGCCGAGAATATCCTGTGTGCCTGTTTGGTCAAACCTGGACAATATGTTCCCAGCAATATGCATTTCGATACCACCGACGCCAACATCCGCGCCCGCGGTGGACGCCCGGAAAATCTGGTGATTGACGAAGCCTTCGATCCCACCATCCTGCATCCGTTTAAAGGTAATATGGATAACGCCAAGCTGAAGGCCTTCATAGAAAAAGTTGGTGCTGTAAATATCCCCTTTGGAATGGTTACCGTTACCAATAATGCCGGGGGCGGTCAGCCTGTCTCTATGGAGAATCTCAAAGCCATTGCGGATGTTTACCATTCAAACAATATCCCGTTCTTTATTGATGCAGCCCGTTATGCCGAAAACTGCTTCTTTATCCAGCTGCGAGAACCAGGATATGCGCACAAATCCGTCAAAGAGATCGCCCATGAAATGTTCGCCCTTGCAGATGGCATGACTATGTCTGCAAAAAAGGACGCCATCGTCAACATTGGCGGATTGTTGTGTATGAATGAAGGGATTCTCTTTGAGAAAGTCAAGAATGAATTGATTCTGCGAGAAGGTTTCCCCACCTATGGCGGGCTGGCAGGCCGTGACCTGGAGGCAATGGCGGTCGGCTTGTACGAAGGGTTGGATGAAACCTATCTCTCTTATCGTCTCGGTCAAACCGCTTACCTGGCTGCCCGCATCAATGAAGCGGGTATCCCCACCATTCAACCTGCGGGCGGACATGCGGTTTATCTTGACGCGGCCGCCACTCTGCCGCACATTCCGCAGCAAGAATTCCCTGGCCAGGCATTGAGTGTGGAACTCTTCCGTGAGGGAGCCATTCGCGGCGTTGAGATCGGATCGGTGATGTTTGCTCACCCCGACCTCGAAACCGGCCAGGTTGTTTATCCCAAACTCGAACTCTTGCGTCTCGCCATTCCTCGTCGTACCTACACGCAATCCCACATGGATTATGTGGCTGATACCCTGGCACACATCAAAACACGGGCCGCCAACGTCCACGGCTTCAGATTCACCTACACACCGGAATTACTGCGTCACTTCACAGCGCGCTTTGAACCACTCAAATAGAAATAATTTTCTTCCGAATGATGGTATATTATTTTCAGGAGTATATATGATCCCCAATCAATGGTATGCGATTCTTGAGTCAAAAGAAATCAAAAATGGCAAGATCGTCGGCGTGACGCGCATGGGCGAAAAATTAGTTGCCTGGCGGAACCTCAGCGGTGAACTCTCCGTGATGGTTGATAAATGTCCGCACCGGGGGGTGGCCCTGAGCGTGGGTAAGTTGACCGGCGATTGCATCCAGTGTCCATTCCATGGTTTTGAATATGATACCAGTGGAGCCTGTACATTGATCCCAGCCAATGGACGCGCTGCGCAGCCGCCCAAGGCGCTACACGTACATAGTTACCAGGTCCGCGAAGAACACGACTTTGTCTATATCTGGTGGGGTGAGCCGCGCGACGAATATCCGCCTGTCCCCTGGTTCGAATCTATTCCCGATACGATGATATATGCCACTCTGAAAGATCATTGGGCGAACCATTATTCGCGCGCCATTGAAAACCAGTTGGATGTAGTGCACTTGCCTTTCATTCACTACAATACCATCGGGCGCGGTAACCGAACTTTGGTCAACGGGCCGATAGCATCCGAGGAAAGCCATTGGGCAGGTGACCACCTGATTAACCTGTGGGTTTACAATGAATTTGATCAGGGCCAAAAGCCGAAAAAACCCTCCGAGATGCCAATACCGGATCGTCACCCATCCCTGCAATTCCGATATGGGAACATATGGCAGAATTGGATCGCAGAAAGCCTGCGTATTGTTGTGGCGTTCGCCCCGATTGACAACGAAAATACACTCATGTATCTGCGTTATTACCATACTGTGCGAATGCCAATTCTGCGCCAACTTATGGGTTGGATCGGAAGCCTGAGCAACCTGGTCATCGAACGTCAGGACCGCCGCGTGGTCATCACCCAAAGACCGGTTCGTACCGATCTAAATATTGGTGAAATCCTGATCCAAGGTGACAGCCCGATCGTTCTATATCGAAAGATCAGAAGAAACCTGATCGAAGGTAAAGATGGATAATCACCTATCCCCTCAGAGGACAATCGTATGCCAATAAAATCAAAAGTTGCTGTAATCCGCACCCAACCCGGGACTATCTTGCAGGATTATCAACGGCTCTTTGATCTTGCCAATGGCAAGGAGGCGCTTCATTCAGATATAACCACGATCATCAAGGATAACATCTCCTGGCATTTTCCGATGCCGGCGGCGAACACCACTCCCTGGCAGCTGGAGGGCACCATTCTGGCTTTACGCAGCGCTGGATTCGATGACCTGGTGTGTGTTCAAAACCAGACGGTGCTCACCAATGCATTCAAAGGCGAGGACCTGAATGGCTATCTACCCATCTTCAAACATTACCATGTGCCCGCCCTGTATAATTTTCGAACAGAAGAGATGAAATGGGTCCCCTACAAGCCTAAAGCCAAAATGATCGCCCTCGATCATATCTACCCAGAAGGCATCCTCATCCCGGATTATTTCATTGGAAAAAATATTGTTCATCTGCCGACGGTCAAGACCCACATGTACACCACCACGACCGGGGCCATGAAAAATGCCTTCGGCGGATTGCTGAGCAAGTACCGGCATTACACCCACAGCTGGATCCACGAAACTCTCGTGGACTTGCTGGCCATCCAGAAAGAAATCCATCCGGGGTTGTTCGCGATCATGGATGGAACAACTGCAGGGAATGGCGAGGGACCGCGGCTCATGAGTCCGGAGGTAAAGAATATCCTCTTAGCCTCAGATGACCAGGTGGCAATTGATGCCGTGGCAGCCAAATTGATGGGTTTTGATCCATTATCCATCAAGTACCTCCGTCTGGCTAACGACCAGGGTCTGGGCAACGCTGATGCTCGTCAAATTGAATTGGTTGGCGACGATATCTCGGGCGAAAGCTGGAATTTCAAGATCGGGAAGAATTCCCATACTTTCCTGGCCTGGCTGGCCTGGTATGGACCGACCAAATTCCTGCAGAAACTCATTTTCAGAACTCCCCTGGTGTTTCTGCCGATTGCCATCTCCGAGGCTGAACAGGATTATTTCTATTGGCCGTTCAAATATAAACGGGTTTATAGACAATGGCGGGAAAACACCACTTGGGGCAAGTTGTTCCAGGAGTATCAACACCGGGGTTGGTTACAGCCTTCGTGACCTGGGGCAATTTTCAATCAAAAAACGCAGGAACCCTGCGTTTCTTCTTGTAAATTTCTCTACCGTATGTGGGAGATGAGTAGGGAGCGTATGTCAGACTTCCTGTTCCGCTTTCCGCATCGTCAGGAAAGCAGTGATTGCCACTTCCAGCAT
>CAIKOL010000315.1 GCA_903829085.1 uncultured Anaerolineales bacterium
ACCTACAGCCAGGACGGCGGCCAAAGAAAGCTGGCAGGATCCGATGGCAATCCAGTTACCCAGCAAAGGGGAGCTGGCGGCTCCGTGGAACCAAACTCCTATCTGTGGAACGAGAACGCTTCCAGCCGGCCGGAAGTATTCGTATCCGGCGGTGGTTATATTTTGACCAAGCAGGATGCCGAGGCAGCCCTGGGCGGAGGCGCCAATGTCCAGTTCGTGGTGAACTACTCGCCGATGATCAGCTTTGCGGATGAAGCCGAGTTAAAGATGCGCCTGGCCCCACTGATCGATCAACTGGTGCAGAAATCAAAGGGGCGGATCTGATGTCCCTGGCATGGCATTTTAATTTCAACTGGAATGGAGATGGCTCGACGATGGTGGATGAAGCCAGCCGGGTCATTGACATGCATTCGAAACGCGGCCGAGATGCCTACCTGCGCGTGGATGGGGATGGGAACGGAATCGGCTATGAGCGTGTCCAGCCGGGGACGTGTTCGGTAGTTGTGCTTAACACCGACGGGCGCTTCGATCCGTATAACACATCCAGTCCCCTGTACCCCTACATCCTGCCCGGACGCCTGGCCCAGATCGTGATCGGCGGTGAATATAGCGGCAAAGGAGCCTCGGTCACCAAGGGGATCTGGCATCTGAACGGGAATGCACTCGATGCCAGCGGCAACGCCAACCACGGCACACCCTCGAATATCGCCTATGTAACCGGGAAATTTGGGCAAGGCGCAACCTGGACAGCAGACAATTCATTCATCACTCTGCCAGTCGCAACCCTGGGAGCCCTGGGAACGGGCGATTTCGCCATGTCCACCTGGGGCTATTTCGTTGACCCAGGAGCCGGGAACAATCCGTGGATAATGTTTTCATACAATACGGCAGACATGTCCGGCCCTCAAGTTATTTTCGATCCATATGGCATACAGACTGGTAACAACAGAATAATTGCCAGAGTGAGTAGCACCAATCATTGGGCGTCTACTTCTGCATCTTCTTTATATGGCGGTTGGCACAATATTATCTTCACCCGCATCGCTGGACAATGCACGTTTTATGTGGATGCCACGAATGTCCTGACTTACTACGACAACACCAGCATCACCACTCCCAACCAGATAAAAATAAACGGGAAGAACAATGCCGCAACTTGCTGGAAAAGTGGAATGATCGGCGATGAGTATATTTGGGAAAACGTGGGATGGACCCAGGCAATGGTCACCGATTATTACAATTCTCAGACCATCGTCCCGGTTTTTTCCGGGCGTATCTCTATACCACGTCCCACCAGCGGGGATTTATCGACCTGCACGATCGAGATTGTGGATGGCACGGATGTGCTGAACAAACAAGATGCGAATATCGATGTCTCCGCCAACGTGCGCATTGACACCGCCATCGCGCAGATCCTGACGGCGATCGCCTGGCCAGCCATCTGGGGCAGCAGCCTGGAAGTGGCTACAGACAGCCTGCCGTACTGGTGGGCAGACAGCAAGGCGGCGCAGGAGATCGCAGACCTGGCGGATGCCGACCTGGGGTGGTTCTTCGTGGCGGCGGACGGCAAGGCTACTTTCTTTGACCGCTATCACGCCGGGACAGCCCTGACAACGATCACCCAGGACATGCTCGGAAAAATGATCTTCCTGCCGCAGCCGTGGGACGTAGTGCGCAACCGCGTGGCGGTGGTGGCTCACCCGCTCACGATTGGCTCCGCCGGTAGTGAACTATGGCGCATGGCGGATGTGCCTGCGATCGCCGCCGGGGAAACCAAGACCTACCTGGTTAACTATACCTATAACAACTTCGCCGCGGCAGCTTACCCGGCCGTCGTACCGGTGGCCACCACCGACTTTCTTGTAAACGCCAATCCAGATGGCTCAGGCGCAGACCTGACCGCCTCCTGCACGGCCAGCCTGACCTCCCTGGGGACGCAGGGCGTCCTGACGATCACCAATAGCAGCGCCAGTGCCGGATACATCACCCTGGCCAAAGTACGCGGCACGCCGATCTATTCACTGAACAAGGTGACCGTCCAGAAGGATAACGCCGCCAGCCAGAGTTTGTACCAGGTGCGCCTGCTGACTATTGACAGTCGCTGGCAGGAGAACGCCTATAAAGCCGAAGACCAGGCCAATTGGCTCAAGAACTTCTTGGGCAACCCGCTGGCTTTCCCCCAGATCACCGTCGAAAACAGGCCGGATATCCAGTTTCCTCCGGACCTGTTCTCGCTCCAACCATTGGCGATCAACCAGCTGGGTATCAATGGGAATTACTACGTGAGTTCGATCGAGCACAAATGGTTGACCCCCAACGGGCAGGCCGTCCTGACGAAATTCGGGCTGGAACCGGCTCCCGACCTGTCGGGGTATTGGCGCTTCACCACCCAGATCGGTGTCACGTCCAGGTTCGGAATGTGACTCTGGCGCTTCGAAGTGCCAGAGTGGACGACATCTGCACTGAACCGAACGCAGTGCGGTGCAAGTGTGGCGGCTCGAAGCCGCCTCGTCTCAGGAGCGAGAATGATAGAAAAAATTTATGATGCGGTTGACAAGGCCCTGGAAGAGCATGTACTGCTGGGCTTCCCTTATACCGACCAGCGCGGCCGCATCCTGTACCATTCGACCAAGCTGGGCTGTCAGTGGACCGGGAACGTGCAGGGAGACCCGGTCGAAGCCTTTATCGATTATGGCCGCTGGCTGGCGAAGTGTGACGGCTGTGGAAACCTGGAATATGTTACCCCGTCTGATCCGATCTTCTTCTGCCACGGATGCGGGAACCTGACGAACAACCGCGCCGCCCGCCCGGTGATCTTTCCGGAGGACGAAGAACGCCAGGCGATCGAGGCAGCATTGCTCGAGCGCGGGGTAACGCCCGGGCTGGCAATTGGGCCGATCGACCAGATGCGTTTTTCTGCACCGGATGTGCCTGACCTGTTGCGTTCCTGGCAGCCTGGAGAGACGAAAGAGGTTCTCCAGGAGCAGGCTACAGCCATGACCGCCAGCTTCAAAGCTGCCCAGGCGCCTGCGTTGGAGCCCGGAAAAACGGTTGATGAAAAGGTGAACCCATGAGCTACACGCCCCAATCTCACGTTGCCTTCGGCGACATATGGCCGGCCGGCAGCCACAATATCATGTTAGACAATATCGCTTACCTGAAATCGCAGGCCGACCTGCTGTTCCTGACCGTGCGCAACAACGACGCGTCAACGATCAACCTGGGCGATCCGATCGTGCTGGATCCATCCTACACCTCCGGTCTGGCAGTAAAGATGCCAACTGCAGCGAATGACCTGCGGGCTTTCGGTGTGGTCGTATCCACATCCATCGCATCTGGAGCGAGTGGAATCGTAGCCATTGGAGGCACGATCCAAAGCATCAATGTGACCGGCGCGGTGATATTCGGGCACAGCCTGGTCACTTCGGCGACTGCGCATTATGCACAGGACAGCGGCGGCGGCGGCTGGGGCCCGGGCGTGCTCGGTTTTGCACTGGCTGCCCAGGCATCAGGGACGGGCACGATCAGTGCATTGATCAGCCCATATCCGCTATTCTATACAGCCGCGCAGACGATCGTCCGCAACCAGACCAAAAACCCCCCGACCACTACGATTGCGATCACCAACGCGATCAGCGATGGCACCAACCGGCTGCTGCTGCTGTTTGACAGCGCCTATACGACCGAAAACGCCTCAGCTGCTGTATTCTCCGGGTCCGGGTTCACCACCCTGCAAAACTCCGGCAGTACTGGCAAGGTGTATTTTTCGTATCTGTTAGCCAGTGCGCTGGCCACGGCAAATATCACCCACTCTGGCACAAATGCGGATGGTCTGGCGGCTGTGATCGTTTTGAACGGTGTCAATCAAACCACTCCCGTGGGTACGTCCGCGGATGCGAACGGGACCAGTGTATCTCCATCCGTGGTGGTGGCGTGTTCCCCGGGCGACCTGGTGATCGCCGGGTTCGGCCTGCAGCAATCTCTCGCTGTATGTTCCGGCAGAGGCGGCGGTCAGACCAATATCCTGGACATCGTCGGTGGCACATACGGGCACCTGGTGGTGGACTATGTGATCGCCACCGGGACGAGTGTCACGTTCACCTGGACCATCGCATCGTCAGTCGCCTGGAACGCGGTTGGTGTCGCTGTCAAGTCGGCATAGGATGACCCAAAAAATGAACTACATGACAGACGAAATGAGAACCATGCTGGCAGACGGAGAACTGCCTGCCAAAGTTTCAAACCGGATGCTACTGGCCATGCTCCTGGATCTCACCCAGAAGTTGGATGCCGTCATTGAGCAGAACCGCAAAGATCACCAATGTTTCCAGGAAGCTTCCAAGTCGCAGATCGATTACCCATCTCTGACCTGGCTTTTCGCTCACAAACCAGTTCGAACGATCTCGACCGTATTACTGATCTATGCGGTGCTGATGGCACTCTACACTGCCGGCGTGTTGAAACTCGTCGGCCAGATGGTGGGGGTAAACCTTCCTTGAACCGCAAGATCGGTTTTATCCTGGCAGATACTCACGGCGGATCAGACCTGGGCATGCTGTCTCCCGGCACCCAGATCGACATGGAGCTACCGGACGGACGGGTGGAGAAACGTACCCTCGAGCTCAACCCGGTACAGCTCTACCTGAACAAGATCTTCGAATGGCTGCTGGGAGTGGCGATCCAATTCGCCCAGGGCGACGAGATCCTGTTCATCCACGACGGTGACCTGACCCAGGGCAACCGGCACGGCTCGCTCATATCCCCCAGCGAAACGATACAGGAGATCATCGCCCTCAAGACCTTGAGCCGCGTGCTGGAGGCCCTGCCAACCTGTCGGACGGTGCGCATCCTGAAGGGCACCGGTGCACATGTGTTCGGAAGCGGTGACAGCGAGGCGATGGTGGGGAAGCTGCTGGGCCAACAATATCCCGATCGGGACGTGCGCGTGTTCTATCACAACCTGATCACGTTTAACGGCGTCCCTTGCGACATCTCGCATCACGGCCCCCCCCCCGGCCGGCGCACCTGGTTGGAAGGCAACGAAGCCCGCTACTACCTGCGCAGCCTGATGCTGGCGGAACTGGTGGATGGACGGGTACCGGCGCGCTTGATGGTCCGGGCGCATTATCACACCTACGTCAAGGAAACGATCTCGATGCAGGTGAACAGCAGCGAAGTGCAATCCACGATCGTGGTCTGTCCATCCTTGTGCATGGTGGATGATTATGCCCGCAAGGTGGTGAAGTCCCCTTACAAAATATCCCTGGGCGGGATATTCTTCGAGACCATTGACGGACGGCTGACAGATGTGCAGGTGGCGATTAAAACGACCGACGTGCGCACCAAGGAGATCATCGATGGAAGTGACCGAATTGAACCAGATCGTGGCGTTCCTGCAGCAGCGCATGGCGGTGGAGGAACCGGAACCGGATGAGTTTTCAACGGCGAGTTTCGTCAAAGCCCTGGACAGCATCCCGCGCGATACCGCCGTGGGCTGGCTGGAAAAGGGTCAGATGCTCAAGTTGCTGAGCAGCCGGAGGTTGGGCAGAAACCGCTACTGGAAGATCATCGACCAGAAGGCCTGGCAGGATTGGCTTTCAAGTCACAGATAGTTCGTCAACCGGCGCACCTGCCGGATATAAAATATTGGCGTCACGTGACGCCCAGGAAAGGAAAACTATGAACATCAACTTTACCCCGGAAGTGCTGGCCATGATCGTAGGCATGCTGCTCACGCTGATCTTCGCCTATTTCCCGAAGCTGCGGGTGCTGTACGGAGGCCTGCAGAGCGAGACCAAGAGCCTGATCATGCTGGGCTTGCTGCTGATCACTGCACTGGTGATCACGCTGCTGGCATATACGAAGGTGATCACCACCAGCGAACCGGTAACCTGGTGGCTGTTCGCCAGGGTAATGTTCGCCGCCCTGGTGGCCAACCAGCCCACCTATAACATTTTGCCGCAAGCAGCGGACGTGACACAAGCAAAACTTGACCGGTTGACAAAGTAATTTCACAGCCGGGAAACCCAAAGGCCTCCAAAGTTTGGAGGCCTTTTTTGTATTATAATAATGTTGTCAGACAACCAGTGCGAGTCCACTGCCTCTACCGCTGGAATTGTGTCTGACCGAAAGGCAGGGCGA
>CAIKOL010000316.1 GCA_903829085.1 uncultured Anaerolineales bacterium
CTTGCATTTGCAAAGACTTGGCTTTCACAAAGTATGAAAACCAGGCTGTACCCACCCCTACTTTGTGAAAAACGTGCTTGCAAGGGTTTTCACTAAGAATCTATCCGAAATGCGGACCTCTCCAGAATTTTCGGACAGGATCTAAGGACAAGCATCAAGTGGTGAAGAGAAGGTTAATGGTTTGGCAGGTGGCAAAGCCACCTGCCTACAACGCTTACCCCGACTTTAGGAGAATCGTGTACCCCTGCATAATGGGAACATTCTCCCGGCTCTTAAGGGGAAAATCGCTCTCAGCTGCCGTAATCTTCGGGCAACCAGCAGCACAACACCAACTCGCGCGCCGCCTTGACCTCGTCCATGCGACCGAAGGGCGTCTTGTGCGGGGCCTCGTGGAGCAGGTCCGGTGTCGTTTTCGCTTCGGCGGCAATCTTTATCAGCGCGTCGGCGAAGGCGTCCAGCGTGGCTTTGTTCTCGGTCTCGGTGGGTTCGATCATCAGCGCTTCGTGGACGATGAGCGGGAAATAGTTAGTGGGTGGATGGAAGTCATAGTCCATCAGCCGCTTGGCCACATCCAGGGCGCGGATACCGGGGGCATCAGCCCACTGGCCTTCCGTCACGAACTCGTGCATGCATATGCGGTCGAAGGGTACGGTATAGACACCCTTCAGGCGCGCCTTGATATAGTTGGCGTTCAATACGGCATACTCGGAGATCTGGCGCAAGCCGTCCGGTCCGTGCATGGCAATGTACGTGTAAGCACGTACCAGCATACCAAAGTGACCATGGAAGGCCTTGAGGCGACCGATGGTTTTCACGGGTGTAACGAAGCCGAACAGCGGCAGTTCATCGTCAGCACTTTCTTCCACAATCCCCACCAAGGGAGCCGGCAGGAAATCCGCCAGTTTTTCCGTGACGCCCACCGGGCCCGAGCCTGGTCCACCACCGCCGTGCGGGGTGGAGAAGGTCTTATGCAGGTTGAAGTGCATCAGGTCAAAGCCCACATCGGCGGGTCGCAAAATTCCCAACAGGGCATTCAGGTTGGCGCCGTCGCCATAAACCAGCCCGCCGCACTCGTGGACGATCTGGATGACTTGCTCGAGGTGTTCATCGAAGAGACCCAGCGTGTTTGGGTTGGTCAACATCAACCCGACGGTGGTATCGTCGCAGGCGGCTTTCAGGGCAGACAAGTCAACGTTGCCGCGTGAGTCTGACGGCACCTGCACCACATCCAGGCTGTTCATGGCCGAAGAGGCCGGGTTGGTCCCGTGGGCCGAATCCGGAATGAGCATTTTGACGCGCTTCGCATCGTGGCGGTCTTTATGGTAGGCGCGCATGATCAGCACCCCGGTCAACTCGCCGTGCGCGCCGGCGGCTGGCTGGAGAGTCACGGCAGCAAAACCGGAGATTTCCTTCAACCATTCCTGCAAGGTATACATCAAAGCCAGGTTGCCTTGCACCGTCTCGATCGGTTGGAGTGGGTGGGTGAAAGCAAAACCGGGCAGGCGGGCAGTATCCTCATTGATCTTGGGGTTGTACTTCATCGTGCACGAACCCAGCGGATAGAAACCGCTGTCCACACTGTAATTGTATTTCGACAGGTTGACATAATGGCGGACGACGTCCGCTTCAGCCAGTTCGGGCAACGGCAACTCCTTACGGAGCAGGTTTTCCGGCAGTTTCGCCAACGGCACATCCGGGACTGGGAAGGTGACACCGGTGCGTCCAGGGGAGGATATTTCGTAAATGGTAGGCTCAGTCATGGCTCACCTCCGCCAGCACGTCCACCAGGGCATCAATTTCATCCCTGGTATTCATCTCGGTGACGGCGATCAGCATGTGATCTTTGAGCGCAGGGTAATCCTGGCCCAGGTCGTAGCCACCCAGGAAGCCATGCTCGAGCAAATGAGTGTTGATATCAGCCACCGGTTTCGGACAACAGACCGAAAATTCGTGGAAGAAAGGCGTATCAAAGCAGATGGAATACCCTTTAACCTGGCTGACCTTTTCTGCGGCGTAATGGGCCTTGTGATAGCACAGTTCAGCCACCTGGCGTAAGCCGGTCTGCCCAAGCAGTGACAGATAAACTGCGGCAGCCAGCGCCAGCAAGCCCTGATTGGAACATATGTTGGAGATGGCGCGCTCGCGCTTGATATGCTGTTCGCGGGCGGTGAGAGTCAGCACGAAGGCGCGCTGGCCGCGGTTATCCACCGTTTCTCCCACCAGGCGACCGGCCATCTTGTGGATGTACTGCTTACGGGTGGTGAAGAAGCCCAGGTACGGGCCGCCAAACGAGAGCGGGATGCCCAGTGGCTGGCCTTCTCCTACAACGATATCGGCACCCATCCCGCCGGGGGTTTTAAAGAGCGCCAGGGCGGTCGGGTTGGCAGCCACACAGACCAATGCACCCCTGGTGTGGGCAAGCTCAATAAAGTGGGTGTAATCGTAGACACGCCCGAAGAAGTCCGGGTACTGAACGACGACCAGGGCGGTATTCTCATCAATCAGGGTTTCGAGCGCTTCCGGGCCGGAATCAAGATCAGCTTGCGGGTCGTCACCAACCAGTTCCAGCCCCAGCCCCTGGACGTAGGTGCGCAAAGTCTGGCGGTATTGCGGGTGAACACCCGGCGAGATGACCACCCTGTTGCGCTTGCCGCGGAACTGGGCGTACGCCATGTTGGCGGCCTCGGCCACAGCCGTAGCACCATCATAGTGCGAGGCGTTCGAAACCTCCATACCGGTCAAAGCGCAGATCAGGCTCTGGTATTCAAAAATGGCCTGCAGGGTGCCTTGCGATATTTCCGGCTGGTAAGGTGTATAAGCGGTATAAAACTCACCGCGCCGCAGAATGTGGTCCACCGCGGCGGGGATGTAATGGTTGTAGGCGCCCGCGCCAAGAAAAGAGACCAGGTCTGTGCGGATGTTCTCATTGCCCATGGAGAGTTCGCCCAGTTCGGCGGCGGCCTCCATCTCGGTCAATGCAGGCGGCAGATCCAGTTTCGGAAAGCGGTGCCTGGCGGGGATATCGTTAAAGAGCTCTTCCAAGCTTTTCACACCAACCGTTGCGAGCATGGCTTCCCGTTCCACTGGGGAAATCGGGATATAGGTCATAGTACATCTCCCAGTCCAAATAGCCGGATAAACTGATAGCCCACTGAGCGATAGACTTTGGGCGAATAGATTATCCGGCTACGTGACTAATGTGCGCGTTCTGCGCAATACTTGGTGTACGCAGCCGCGTCCATCAGTTCGGAAGCGTCTGCGCCTTCCACCTTGATCATCCAGCCCTGACCATAGGGATCCGTGTTTAAGACTTCGGGGTTGCCAGCCAGGTCTTCATTGACAGCCACCACCTTGCCGGATACTGGCGAATAAGATTCGGCAGCAGCTTTAACCGACTCAACCGAGGCCATGGCCTTGCCGGGTGCAAGCGCGTCTCCAACCGAGACGACGACCTCGACAAATACTATATCCGAGAGCTGGCCCTGGGCATAATCGCTCAGGCCCATGGCACCGGTGGCGGGGTCGAACCACTCATCGGTCTTGGTGTACATAAGATTGGGCAGAATATTCATAATTGTCTCCTTTTGATTTAGCGCCAGGGCGCAAAGGGCGCCAAGGCTGGAACAAGAAACCCTGCAAAGGTGGTTCAAAAAAAACAAAAAAAGGCGCACGTGGACAGAATGTGCGCCCTCTGTGATAAACCTGAGAGATTCTCCCGGGGAGTGACCAGAAACCAATGCAAAAGTCACAGCCAAAGGATTGCCCCGTCGGTGTCCCGCCGCGAGACTATTCGGCCCGCGGAGGACTTTCCAGAGGAATCTGGCGCAGGGTCCTTTTTACCTGAGAGTTTCGCCCGGACGCTCCTTTTCCGGGTTTGCACCTTCGGTGCTTATATCCTCCAGGTTTGTGATGCTGGAGAATCCAAGTCTCTTCCCTGCAACCATTCGTTTGTTAAGTACATTGCATTGTACGAGCAAGGCGGGAGAGAGTCAAGTTAAAGTTTCAACCCAAAGGTAAAAAAGCCGGCGCGGTAACGCGCCGGCTTAAGTGTGAAAGTTGGGTCTACACTCCCGTAAGCGTACCCCGCACCCAGTCCCCCACCAACCAGTACTTGAAATCCTGTCCCTGGCTGACTTGTACTGCGCCGATTATCCCGTAGATCAATGCTCCGACTGGCATCAGTGCCATTAACGGGGTGACACAAGCTGCCACCGGGATCAACACGATCCCCACCAGAATGGCAGAAAGCGCACCCACGAGCGCCCACATCAGGCCGATCAACACGCCGCCGCCGAACCACCAGATCAATTGGAATACCATGGCCTGCAAGGCCTGGTAGGCGATAAAGCGCGAGCGATCTTTGTAGACCAGATAGATGATCAAGGCGGCGATCGGGCCGCCGAAACCGGTCACCAGGTTCAAGAGAGTGCTCAAGTGGGCGAGCAATCCCCAGGTGCGTTCATCGCCAGGAGTCACGGCCCGGGATGGAGGGTATGGGGAAGAAGCCGGAAGTACGGGTTCGGCTGGGGCTACGGGTGGAATATCAATTATATTGGCAGGCATGGAATTCTCCTCATCACTTTTATTTTCTTGAAGCAAATCTATGTACCTTCTCAATAAGTGGGGGAGGATTGGGGGGTGTGTGTGCGGCGTACCCCCACTCACACCCCCCGCCCCAAGTTTATTGAGAAGGTACAAATCTATTGACATATAACGATTTTCCTGCCAAATGGTTGCATACAATTACAAAAAGTATCCATCCGAAAATTCTGGCTCTTTGGGAGCTGTCGGGATGGATGTAAAGATATGGGGGTGTTGGGCGGGC
>CAIKOL010000317.1 GCA_903829085.1 uncultured Anaerolineales bacterium
CTGGGAAGACCAGCTTAGAGCGATGGCATGGAACCCGGAGAACGAAGATGGCACCATGTCCCGACTCGTGGACGGACCTCACCGGACGGCGTTGAAGATAGTCGGCTTTGAGGATAGGGAGGTTAGTGTTATCATGAGCTTCCCTGCCGGTTACGACACCCTGGTTGGTGAAAAAGGGGTTACCCTTTCGGGCGGGCAAAAGCAGCGCGTGGCTATTGCCCGCACCCTGCTCAAGAACCCGCGCATCCTCATCCTGGATGATTCTACCTCCTCAGTAGTCACGGAAACCGAAGCGGTGATCCGGGATGCCCTGCAGGCTTTGATGCAAAATCGCACCACTTTTGTCATTGCCCACCGCATCCAGAGCATTATGGATGCTGATATGGTACTGGTGTTGGATGGTGGAAAGATCGTCCAGCGCGGCCGGCACGCTGACCTGGTAAATCAGCAAGGGATGTACCGCCAGATTTACGAAATCCAGACTCGGATCGAAGTTGAGCTGGAAAAGGAGATTTCCAGTGTCGGATAACTACTACGAAGAGGAAGAGCTGCAAAGCCGGTTCAACGGTAAAACTTTCCGGCGCATTTTAGGTCTCACTCGTCCCCACTGGAAATGGGTGGCGGGGTTTCTGGTGACCATTATGATCGTCTCATCGCTGGATTCCTTTTTCACTTATCTCAGCAAACGGATGATCGATGATGGAATTGTGGCTAAAAATCCGGATGCCCTGGTCCAAATCTTAGTTCAATACGCGGCTTTGACCCTTTTACAATCCTGCCTGGTTTTCTGCTTCATTTACCTATCAGGCGTATTGGGTGAACGGATCCGGTATGATTTACGCCGGATGATGTTCAATCACCTGCAGGATCTGTCGCTGGCTTACTTCAGCCGCACGCCCGTAGGCTGGATTATGGCTCGAGTCACATCGGATTCGGAAAGAGTGGCGGACCTTACCACATGGGGTCTGGTGGATTCAACCTGGGCCATAATGAATATCACCACTGCCATGATCTTCATGTTCTTTATCAACTGGCACCTGGCGCTGATTGTGCTTACCATTCTGCCTATTTTGCTTTACATCGCCATTCAGTTCCGCAAGCGCATCCTCAGCCAGTTCCGCCAGGTTCGTAAATTCAACTCCAAAATTACCGGCGCATACAACGAGAATATTACCGGTGTGCGGGTGGTAAAGGCCCTGGGTCGAGAGCAGGAAAACATGCGTGAGTTTGGCGAGCTCTCCGGCAGTATGTACCAGGCCTCTTACCGGGCAGCCTGGTTGAGTGCCCTGTTTCTACCCACCGTACAGATCATTGCAGCCATGGCATTAGGCGCAATCCTCTGGTACGGCGGAATTCAGGCCCGGGTTGGCGCCATGACCATCGGCGGCATCCAGGCTTTTGTCAGTTACATCACGTTCATGATGTGGCCCATTCAGGACCTGGCCCGCGTTTTTGCCGAGATTCAACATGCCATTGCTTCAGGCGAACGCATTTTCACCCTGGTCGATTCAGTTCCATCGGTCACCAACCGGGCTGATGCGTATGATCCAGGCACCATCCAGGGTGACATCGAATTCGAGGCAGTGGATTTCACTTACGAGGATGACAAACCGGTATTAAATAACTTCAGTCTCAAGGTTAAACGCGGTGAAACGATTGCCCTGGTTGGTCCGACCGGCGGTGGAAAAACCACTATTGTCAACCTGCTTTGCCGCTTCTATGAACCAGTGAAAGGCCATATCTGCATCGGCGGGCATGATTATACCGAATACTCGCTGCATGCCATCCAATCCCGGGTAGGGATTGTTCTGCAAACTCCGCACTTGTTTTCAGGCACCATCAGCGAGAATATCCGCTATGGGCGGC
>CAIKOL010000318.1 GCA_903829085.1 uncultured Anaerolineales bacterium
GATATGGAAAAATACTGCCCGAATGCCATCCTGCTCAACTACACCAACCCGATGGCCATGCTTTGCGGCGCCCTTCAGCGCCAGACCCTTATCCCGGTCACGGGACTGTGTCACTCGGTGCAGGGCACTGCCATGATGCTGGCAGTCTGGATCGGGGCGTTATGGCCGGAAGTAGATTATGTCTGTGCGGGCATCAACCACCAGGCCTGGTACCTGAAATACGATGTCAACGGGCAGGACGCTTACCCGCAGATCCACACAGCCATCACCGGAAATCCCGATATCTACAACGAAGAGCAGGTGCGCAACGAGATGTACCTGGCGCTCGGCTATTATGTGACCGAATCGAGCGGGCACAACTCGGAATACAACTGGTGGTTCCGCAAACGCCCCGACCTGATCGAAAAATACTGCACCCACGGCACCGGCTGGAATCCGGGCGGGTATGCCTACATTCTGAAAGAGTACCAGAATACCGAAGCCACCTGGAAAGATGGGGTACGGGTCGAACTGGCCAAGGAAGTCACGCGTGGCGACCTGGCACGCGGTCTGGAATACGCCGCTTATATTATCAATTCCCTGAAAGGCGGTGAACCGTTCAAGTTCAACGGCAACGTGCCCAATACCAATATCATCACCAACCTGCCTGAGGGTGCCTGCGTCGAAGTTCCGGTGTACGTGGACAAGGCTGGTTTCCATCCGCTGCATGTGGGGGCGCTGCCGCCTGAATGCGCCCTGCTGACCCAGCTCTCCAGCGGTATCGAAGAAATGGCCATCACCGCCGCCCTGACCGGCGACCCGACCATGATCTACCGCGCCATCTGCCACGACCCTCTGACCGCCGCAGTACTCTCCCTGGCTGAGATCAAACAGATGGTCAACGAGATGTTTGTCCAAAATGAGGCCTACCTGCCGCAGTTCAAAGGTCGCAAGATCTGACATGCAGGTCTTCCCTGACTCAGCTCCCCCCGCCGCGGATTGGTGGCACCCCTCTCCCGGTCTGACCTGGCAATGGCAACTGGATGAAAAAGTGGAGACTTCCATCGAAGCCCAAGTCTACGATATCGACCTGTACGTGGAACAATCTATCATTGATCAACTGCATGCGCGCGGGGTGAAGGTGATCGGCTACATTTCGGTTGGCTCGCAGGAAAATTGGCGCCCAGACACAGGCCAGTTCCCGGCGGAAGTGCTCGGAAAAGATTATGATGGTTGGCCGGGCGAGAAGTGGCTCGATATCCGCCGGCTCGACTTGCTGGCTCCCATCCTGCGCGCCCGTCTGGATCTGTGCTCCGCCAAAGGTTTCGATGGCGTCGAACCCGACAATATCGAGATCCACGACAACGACACCGGGTTCCCGCTCACCTATGCTGACCAGTTGGCTTATGCCCGCTGGCTGGCAGATGAAGCCCATGCCCGCGGTCTTGCCATTGGCCTCAAGAACGCTCCCGACATGCTATCTGACTCGCTCCCCTTCTTCGACTTTGCCATCACCGAAGATGCCTTCTTCTTCAATTGGATCGATAAGATGCTGCCCTTCATCGCCGCCGGGAAACCCGTTTTCGCGGCTGAATACACTGACATGGATGTGGATTTCAATGCTGCCTGCGCTTGGGGCAGAGAGCATCAAGTACGTTTTATCCTCAAGAATCGCATTCTTACCGCTTTCAGGGTTACCTGTCCCTGATCCTACCCGCCTTTCAACCTTGCGAAGATATGAAATCAGACCTATGACCAACAACCTCTCCATTGGCAAGCTGCGCGGTTTACAACAATGTACCTCTCTAAAAGGGACATTTACCTGCCTGGCTCTTGACCACCGCCAGAACCTGCGTAAAGCCAACCCAGCCTTTGTTGAAAACGCCGAACTCTCACGTTTCAAACTGGAGGTGGTCGCCAGCCTTGCAGAAATTTCCACTGCCGTGCTGCTTGACCCGGAGGTTTCTGCCGCGCAGGCCATCGCTGCGAACGTCATCCCCAGGCAGGTCGGGCTGGTGGTGGCTGTGGAATCGACTGGTTATGGAGGCTCACCGACTGCCCGGCAGAGCCAGATCATCCCCGGTTGGAGCGTGGAAAAGGCCAAACGGATGGGCGCCAGCATGATCAAGCTGCTGGTCTACTACCATCCCGACTCACCCACCACCCATGAAATTGAGAGTTTTGTCCGGTCTGTAGCGGAAGAGTGCACCCGTTACGATCTTGGCTTGATGCTCGAACCGCTATCTTACTCGCTCGATGCCAGTAAGAAACTCTCTTCCGCTGAAAAAAGGTATGTGGTAACCGAGACTGCACGTCGGCTGGTCAAACCGGGTGTTGACATACTCAAGGCCGAGTTCCCGCTCGATATTGCCGAGGATGCGGACG
Organism: uncultured Anaerolineales bacterium; assembly: GCA_903829085.1. Lineage (GTDB taxonomy): Bacteria > Chloroflexota > Anaerolineae > Anaerolineales > Villigracilaceae > UBA877. The sequence continues at coordinate 2,365 of CAIKOL010000318.1, forward strand.
AAGCAAAATGGGCCCAGGCCTGCGCGGACATTTCCGCGGCCAGCCCTGCACCATGGATCCTGCTCTCCGCGGCCGTGGACTACGAGACCTATCTGCGCCAGGTGGAGATCGCCTGCCACGCCGGAGCTTCCGGGTGTGCGGTCGGGCGCGCCGTCTGGCAGGAGGCGGTCAGCCTGGACGGGCTGCCGCGGCTGGATTTCTTACGCACTACCAGCCACGAACGTCTTGTCCGTCTTGCCGCCCTGTGTTCGCGACTCGGCAAACCCATCAGTGATTTCTACATGGCCGAGGCGCCTTTTGACTGGTACAAAAAATATTAATTCGCAGGAATCATCCCAGCCCCAGCCTGCGGATTACTTCGGAGAACGGATGAACAAATCATTTGACATCCTTGTTGCCGGTGAGATCAATCCCGATCTGATCCTTTCGGGGGATGTTGTCCCGGTTTTTGGCCAGGTGGAAAAGCTGGTCGATGCAGCCACACTCACCATCGGCTCCTCATCGGCGATCTTTGTCTGCGGGGCAGCCCGGCTGGGGCTGAAAATGGCTTTTGTGGGCGTGTGTGGCGATGACGTATTTGGCAGGTTCATGTTGACCGAAATGAAGAGGTATGGTGTGGACGTTTCAAATGTGTCCGTCCTCCCAGGCGGACAAACCGGTTTGAGTGTGATCCTCAATAAAGGGTCCGCTCCAGGGTCTCAACAATCCGTTCTGGGTGACCGTGCCATTCTTACCCACGCTGGCCTGATCGCTGCCTTGAATGTTAAAGATGTGACCGAAGACTTGCTGCACCAGTCACGCCACTTGCACGTATCCAGTTATTTCCTCCAGACCACCCTTCAACCTGACCTGCCTGCCCTGTTCGCACACGCCCGTTCCCTTGGCTTGACAACCTCCCTGGATACAAATTGGGACCCGTCAGGTGAATGGCGTGGATTCGATGAACTCTTGCGACAGGTGGATGTTTTTCTCCCCAACGAGAATGAAGCATTGGCATTGACGGGGGCAGTCTCTGTTGAATCTGCCGCGGCCAGGCTCTGCCAAAAATGTGGAACTGTCGCTTTGAAACTTGGCGCGTTGGGCGCGCTGGCTGAGCGTGGAGACAAAATCGCCCGCACCCCGGCGCTGCCGGTGGAGGTTGTGGATACTGTCGGCGCGGGGGATACCTTTGACGCCGGTTTCATCTACGGCTTCCTGCACAACTGGAGCCTGGAAAAAGCTCTTCAACTTGGAGTAGCCTGCGGGTCGCTCTCGACCCAATCCGCAGGCGGCACATTCGGACAGCCAACCTTAGAGCATGCGATGAAATATGTCTCATCTGCTGGATGAAATCGTTCTTGCCCAGAAGCAGGGACAGGCGCGTGGTATTCCTTCGATCTGCTCCGCCCATCCCTGGGTGTTAAAAACAGCTCTGCGAGGAGAAATTCCCATTCTCGTTGAGGCCACCTGTAACCAGGTCAACCAGCTGGGTGGGTACACCGGCATGACCCCGGCAGATTTTGTCCGTTTCGTGCAAGGGATCGCCGCCGAAAATGGCCTGCCCCCGGAACGACTCATCCTGGGTGGCGACCATCTCGGACCCTCCCCCTGGCAAGACTGTCCCATGGAACACGCCATGCAACAGGCGTTCGAAATGGTGCAGGCTTATGTAAAAGTTGGCTTTACCAAGCTCCACCTCGACGCCAGCATGAAACTGGGGGATGATGATGCATCGCGACCGCTGGATTATGAACTTGTAGCCCGCCGGACTGCCTTTCTGGCCAAAGCTGCTGAAGCGGTCACGGAACCAGCCACTGCTCCACGCTATATCATCGGCAGCGAAGTCCCTCTTCCGGGAGGCGCTATTATCCACGAGCAGGGTGTCAGCGTGACAACGGTGGAAAGCGCCCGTCGGACGGTAGAAACCACGCAGGCTGCATTCGTGGAGGCGGGAATAGAGGCCGCCTGGGAGCGCGTCACTGCTGTCGTTGTCCAGCCGGGGGTCGAGTTTGGCGACGATTTCATCCTGGACTACAAGCCCGAGGCAGCGCGTGGCCTGGCGCATTTCTCTGAAACAACGCCTTTTGTCTTCGAAGCACATTCCACAGATTACCAGAGGCGCGAAAACCTGCGTTCCCTTGTCCGTGACCATTTTGCCATCCTGAAAGTTGGCCCTGCATTAACATTTGCTTTCCGGGAGGCGGTCTTCGCCCTGGCAATGATGGAGGACGAACTCTTCCCCGTAGACGAACGCTCCCACCTGGTAGAAACCCTGGACAGGAGCATGCAGCGCGAACCTGACCATTGGAAGAAACATTATCACGGCAATGAACCTGAGCTGGCATTTGCACGCAAATACAGTCTGAGCGACCGGATCCGTTATTACTGGCATGACCCGAACGTGCAAGCTGCGCTGAGAAAATTAATGGCAAACCTTGCAGGAGCTCCCCTTCCTTTATCCTTGATCAGCCAATACCTGCCGGATATTTATCCGGGCATTCGAAGCGGGGTAATCGCAGCCTCAGCCAGCCAGATCGTGCATCACCGCATCCGATCCGTGCTGGATGATTATTCCTTCGCTTGCGGGGAAATTGGGAAATAACCTGCGGTTCATTACCCAAGGCTGGGTTTTCATAAATAAAATGCGCCTTTGTGTGTAAAGGCGCATTTTATGGGTTTGCCAAATTTTTACGGCATCAGGATTTGCAACCTGGCAGGGAAAATGGAGTATTCCAAGTCCTGGATGGCGTTCGAGAAGATTTCTCCGTCTGTATGCGCCGGGGAGGAGTTTTCCAGATGGATCTTGATCCAGGTGGCTTTCTGCTCATGGATCCCATCCACTTCCACATAACTTCCGACATCCGGCTTCATGGCACGCGGCAAGGTGGATAGCATGGCAAGCCGCGTGGGGCGGAACCCATATACGAAGGTCAATTGTCCATCGAATGGATCGGCATGCGGGATCATGTAAAATACGCCTCCCGAGCGGGCTCCATTGCCAATGGTCACCAAAGAGATGGGGCCATTGTACTCACCGTCATCCCATTTAATACTGGCTCCCCATTTAGGGCGCTCCATGATCGCCCATACCGCCGCGACCAGGTATCGCAGGATGCCGCTGATCCAGGTGATCTTGACTTGCTTGGTGGTGACATACGGTTCGAGACCGGCGGCAGAATTATTGGCGAAATAGCGGTCGTTGACCTTGCCAACATCCATCCGTTTTGTACTCCCAGCTTTTATGACCTGCGCTGCCGCCTGGAGCTCCAGAGGTAAACCTAAATTATAGACCAGGTCGTTGGCCGTACCCAGTGGCAGGATTCCGAGCGGACCCAGCAGCTCCTTTTCGGAGTTTGCAGCATGAGCCATCCCATTGACCACTTCGCCGATGGTGCCATCCCCTCCGGCGGCGATGATGGGTGAAAAACCCTGGCGGACAGCCTGTTCAGAAAGTTCAACAATGTGACCCGGGCGTTCAGAGACAACCAGCTCAAAATCCACGCCAGCAGCCTTGAGAGCTGCTTCTGCCTCCGGCCAGCGGGCCCTGGCTTTCCAACGATTCGAATAGGGGTTCAGAATCACTTTTGCAGTCATATGCTCCTCATTTTACCATTTTTCAACTGTACCAGAATAACTGCCACCAGGATCAATGCACATCCCGCCAGCTGGATTGGCTGAAGCATCTCATGCAGGAACAACCAGCCAAAGAATGTCGCAAAGACCGCCTCCAGGCTGAGGATCAGGGCGGCATCGTTGGGTGGAGTATGCTTCTGGGCGATCACCTGCAGTGTGAATCCCAAGGCGATCGAAAAGACCGCCGTATACAGGACGGCTGGCAAAACATATAGAAGGTCGGCCTGGCTGGGACGTTCGAAAAAAGCACCCGTGATGAGGCTCAACCCCCCGCAGATAACATATTGCCCAAAAGCGAACGGGAGCGGGGCTATCCGGCCCTGGACTTTCGCGACCACGATCACGTGCATGGCCCAGAAAAAAGAACCGGCGAAGATCAGCAGATCGCCAGGCTGAACCCGGAAACTGCCACCGGTACTGAGCAGGAAAGCCCCGCCAACAGCCATCGGGATGGCCAAGCCCATTAATGGAGAAGGCCGCTCGTGCCAGAAGGCCCACAATCCAAGCGGAACGATTACTTCATACAGGCTGGTGATAAAGCCAGTGTTCCCGGCGGTGGTCGTACCCAGCCCGGCCTGTTGCAGGGCTATGGCCGCATACAAAGCCAGACCTGCCAGGACAACAAAGGCCAGGTTGGAGCGATTGTAGGCTCCCTTGAGTTTTGTAAATGGCAAGATCAGGAGTCCCCCCAAAAGGAAACGGGAGCCATTAAGCAGGAAGATGGTGGCATGCCCGGTGGCAAGGCGCATGACCGCAAAAGAACTCCCCCACAACACCGTAACGAGCAGCAATTGAAGGTCAGCTTTGAGGCGCATACAGGAGCACGAGTCCTTGGGAATTTCAAGGAAAGAGGCAAACGGATGGGGTTCCGGGCGGGAGTGTCCCGCCAGGTACGCCCTTTTTTACATCCTTGCCATGGAGATTCTAGAAGAATTCAGGGGAGCTTTATGTCCACCCAGGCCGTTTACTCTCCGTCTTCCTTCCAGGCAGAGGCTTTATCGAGGGCAGTTTTTTCAGCCGGCATGAGGCGTACATTGACCGCCCCGAGGTTATCCTTCAACTGCTCGATCGAATTCGCTCCGATGATCGGGCAGGTGATAAGCGGATCAGCCAGCAGCCAGGCCAATGCAATCTGGGATACGCTGGCGTGTTTTTCCTTTGCCAGCGCATCCATTTGCTCAAGCAAGACCCAGTTGCGTTCGCTGAAATAACGTTTTGCGCCTCCGGCACGGGCAGTGTTTGGGACCAGGTTGCGGCGGTATTTTCCGGTCAGGAAGCCTCCTGCCAGCGGGCTGTAGGGAAGGACGCCGAGATGGTAGGTTCTGCAAACCGCGGCCAGTTCACGCTCGAACTCGTCGCGATGCACCAGGTTATAGTGCGGTTGCAGGCTGTCATAGCGGGGAAGGCTGTTTCGGTCTGAGCTCCACAGCGCCTGCATCAGTTCCCAGGCAGAATAGTTCGAGGCGCCCAGGATGCGTACTTTCCCCTGCCTGACCAATTCTTCGAAGGCACGCAAAGTCTCCTCGATGGATGTTTTCTCATCCGGCCAATGCGCCTGGTAGAGGTCAATGTGGTCGGTTTGTAAACGGCGCAGGGAATTTTCCACTGCCTGGAGGATATGGCTGCGGGACAGTCCTTCATCCTCCGGCCCAGCGCCCATGTTTCCGCGCACCTTGGTGGCAAGGACGATCTTGTCACGCGGGATATTATTCTGTTTCATCCAACGCCCGACGATCTGTTCGGCAACTCCGCCGGGGTTTCCATCCGCCCAACGGGAATAGATATTTGCAGTGTCAATGAAATTTATCCCCGCCTCGTATGCAGCCGAAAGGACACGCTGTGACATGGCTTCATCCGCCGTCCAGCCAAATTGCATGCTACCCAGGCAAAGCGGTGAAACATTCAGATCGGTCAACCCAAGAACACGGTACTCCATGGAACGCCTCCTAATAAAAAACCAACGTAACTTCTCAAAAATCCGGGGTGTGGGGTATTTTTGGCGGGCTTCACCCGCTAAAAATACCCCGCTTGCCCCCCTTGATTGAGAGGTTACAAACCAGCGTACCTATTTCCAGGCATGCATGGCTTTTCCCAGCAAGCCCTGAATGGCTTTGCGCATGCGCTCTTTTTCCTCTTCGCTTACAAAAGGTTGTTTTATGAGGGATTCGTAAATTGGGACCGCCATGTTACTGAAGCCCAGGTCAGACAAATATTGGGCTTTCTTTTCAGTTACTTCATAACGATCATAATTTTGCTCGTAAGCAATACCTTTCTCGAACCATTTCATGGCTTCATCGGTGTTCCCCATGCGGTCATAAACGAGCGCCAGTTTGGCACACATTTCTGCTTTATCAACATCCGAAATATCGCTCAAAACCAACTGGTAGAGGGCTTCCACGGCTTGCTTGTAGTGGGCTTCCTGGAGAAGTTGTGAGGTCTGCTTGACGCGTTGGAGATAATCCTGATATTGCATGGTTTGCTCCTAATTGGTAATTTTACTCCACTTATCATGCCATCGGTTCTCTGGGAATCACCGGAGTGATGGGAGAAATAGGGGGGTATTGGGCGGGCCCTTTCGCGAGCCGCCCAATACCCCCCTATCTTTACCCCAATCCCGGCAACTCCCAAAGAGCCATGCCATTGCTCCCCAGGCGACTCCGCGCTATAATCCGTTTACAAGAAGGAGTGATCCTATGGCAGAAAAAACTGAACGCATGCATAAACCATTTGAAGGTAAAGTTTCCGAAGAGACCCGCCAGCATTTCCGCACCGCCCGGGAAGAATTCCACAAAAGCATCGAAGGAATGCTCCCGCCCGAATTCGCCGAGCATCATCGCAAGGCCCGCAAAGAAATGCTCCTGGCCTGGCGCAGTATGATCGACGCTTCGCTGGAACGGATGGAAGAGCCCAAGAAATAGGCCTACCCAACCCACACCACCGCCCCGTGAATAACGGGGCGGCTTTTTTTTTATGGGTGAAAGCGGCGTGGGCCGCCCCTGTTGAAAAAGAGCATCCAGACCAGGATCACCCCGGATGCGCCGAACAGGATATAGATTATCAATTCATTTACGCGGCCATACAGAAAGACGCCTCCCAGCAAGAGGGCGGCAAAAATGACACTGCCGGCCAACCGGTTGATCGCGCCTTCAAGGTAACCCAGCTGGCGGTTGGTCGCCGGCACCTGGACGATCAACTCGCCGCGTTCCATCTGGCTCATTACCCGGCCTGCCTGGGAGGGAAGAGCGATCAGCTGTTTTAATATATTCCCGGCTTCATCCAACCAGACCCGCCAGTTGGATCCAACTTCCTGGGAAACAAGCTTGGTGGCATAGGGAGCGACCTGGGTCCACAGGTTGAAATCCTTGTAAAGTCCGGTGCACATCCCGGACAGGATCGAAACCGTCCGTCCCAGCATCAGCAGGTTTTGCGGGAGCTGGAATGGCAGGTCATACATCAGCTCACGAAATTGGTCCGCGAAGCGGAACATCTCGGCATGATTGATGTCCCGCAATTCAGTCATTGACTTACCCCAGAACATTTCAAAAACCTGGGCTGAAGCCCGTTCGATCAGCTTCAAATCGGCACTCGGCAACAGGATATCCAATGTCTGATAAGCCCGCACCAGGCGGCCGGCGTCACGCGTCCCCACACTGATCAGGAGTTCGCGCAGCCCCGTGCGCAGCCGGTCGGGGACGTGTCCGACCATGCCAAAATCCACAAAGGTAAGGCGCCAGGCGGGTTTTCCGTCTTCCAATTGCCCGGGCAGGGGCGTCACGAACAAGTTGCCGGGATGCGGGTCAGCGTGAAAGAAAGCATCATCGAAGATCTGCTTGAGATAGATATCCAGGAGTTCATTCGCCACCTGGGAGCGGTCAATGCCGGCAGCAGTGATGGCCTCATAATCAGTTATTTTGATGGCAAAGACATCTTCCAGGGTCAGCACCCGGCGGGTGGTGTGGCTCCAGACCACGCGCGGCACATGCACACGCACGACATCCTTGAAGTTTTCAGCAAAGGTTTCTGCATTCCGACCCTCCGCCAGGTAGTCCACTTCCTCGCGGATGGAGGTGGAAAATTCCTCCACCAGGGCGGATACATCCACCCGCTTTGAGATGGGAGGGTACCTTTCCAGCCAGCCGCCCACCTGCTGCAAGGCAGACAGGTCCACTTCGATCAATTGGTCAATGTAAGGGCGTTGGATCTTGACCACAACAGCACAGTAATCGCCTTTTGCATCCTGCACGCACAGGCGGGCGCGGTGCACCTGCCCAAGCGAAGCCGCTGCCAGGGGTGTTTCATCAAACCATTCGAATTTTTCCTTCAGAGGCGCCCCAAGATCCTGTTCGGCTTGACGCTGGATGTCTTCAAATTTCTCTGCGGGCACCTCATCCTGCAAGCCTGACAATTCCGCAGTGATCTCGGGTGGCAGCACATCCAACCGGGATGACAGGAATTGACCGACCTTGATCATCACGCCCCCCATGCGGATGGCCAGGGCGCGGAATTGAGCTGCGACTTTTCGGTAGCGATTGGAACGCGTCCGGCGGGACAAACCGCGTAAACCGACCCGCGCCAGGATGATCTCCCAGAAAATAAAGCCCAGGGTGGTACGTGCAAAAAAAGCCATGATGCGCCAGTAACGCAGGCGCAGTTGTGAAGACTTCATGAAACCTCCAGGATCGTGTACCGATTGTAACACCAAGGGTCATGCGGAAGGAAATAAAGGGTATGGTTCTCTGGGAATCGCCGGAGTGATGGGAGAAATAGGGGGTGTTGGGCGGGCTTTGCCC
>CAIKOL010000319.1 GCA_903829085.1 uncultured Anaerolineales bacterium
GCACACCCCCGCCCCCAGTATATTGAGAAGTTACTCAAAACTGATAAAATATGTTACGATACAGTTCTGTATCGAACATTCCAATAATACAATACAGACCTGTATCGTGTCAAGAGGCAAATTATATGAATAACGAAGTTACTCCTAAGGATAAAGTATTCCAGACCGCCGCGCGTTTATTCTATCAACATGGTTATCGTGCCATCGGCGTGGATACCATCGCCGCCGAATCAGGCATCGGCAAGATGACTCTTTATCGTCACTTCCCCTCCAAAGATGATTTGATTATTGCATATCTCAAAGACAGCGATGATCAGTTTTGGAATTATTTTGAGCAATCTACAAAAGACGCTCTCACACCGCGCGAAAAATTACTGGCATTCTTTCAAGGCTTGCAGGATTATGTAACCACCTCCGCTTGTTATGGCTGTCCATTTCTCAATATAGCAACTGAATACCCTGAAACGGATTATCCTGGTCATCAGGTCGCGCTTGAACACAAGCAATCTGTTCGCGCCCGTTTTCGTCAACTGGCAAAAGAAGCCGGCGCGATCAACCCCGCAACACTTGCGGATCAACTCTTTCTTTTAATGGATGGCGCTTACATGGCGTCGCGCATGTTTGGCACAAAAAATCCCGCCGCGCAGGTTGCCAAAGCCGCGCAGGTTTTGGTTGACTCGGCTCTCGGATGATTTTGTATATCGTAAGCCATTGAGTTGGGCGTAAAATTTATTCAAGTTTGCGGTGGTGTCTTTTTTCAGCCGTCGTTTTGGTAAGTGGGCAGGTTGCCTAACAAAGCGTGCACCTGATTTGTGGAAGTTTGCCCGATCAATGAGCATTTTGCAAAGTGTAGCTTCGTTTTTTTTCTTCTCCCTAGCAGAGTCCACACCCGCCCCAGCGCCGGTAACGCAAACCGGTAGATCGGCACCTTACATCTACCGCACGCATCGAGTCGTATATACGGGCATAAGTTCAGACCGGTAATGGACAGGAAAGAAGAGATCGGGATGAACAAGCGCTCTCCGGAATTGAAGGGCGCTTGTTTGATTCTATGGCATAATTGCATTGTTCCCGCATCCCGTATACGAAATATTTGGAGCACTCCTTTTCGCTTGAAGGAATTATAAGAACAAAGCGAGGCAACATTTATGCGTCAAATAATCGCGATAGGGGCAGGTGGCTTTTCGATGGAGCCTGATAACCTCGCCCTGGATCGGTACATCCTCGATCAGTCCCATAAACCTGATCCGAAAATCTGTTTTCTCCCGACAGCAAGTGGAGATGCAGATGGGTATATTCTCAACTTCTATAAAGCCTTCACAACCCTCAATTGTCTCCCGACTTTTCTTTCGCTTTTCCGGCTACCAACTGCAGATTTGGAAAGCTTTATACTCGAGCAGGATATCCTTTATGTTGGGGGTGGAAATACGCGCAGCCTGTTGGCATTATGGCGGGAATGGGGATTGGATAAGCATTTATTCAAGGCATATCAAGCCGGGGTGGTTTTGGCAGGGCTCAGTGCAGGAGCAAATTGCTGGTTTGAAGATTGCAGTACAGATGCGCTGCCAGGTGAATTGCAGTCATTATTGTGTTTGGGCTATCTGCCGGGCAGTTTTTGTCCCCATTACAATAGTGAACCTGAAAGACGGCTATCCTATCAAGGCATGATCCAAAAAGGATTGTTGCGGGATGGTCTGGCAGCAGATGATGGAGCCGCCGCGCATTTTATTGATGAACAACTGATCCGGGTGGTAAGTTCCAGACCAGAAGCAAAAATGTATCGAGTATCGAAATTGATGGGGGCTGTACACGAAGAAACTCTTGAAACCCGGTATTTGAGTGGAGAAAGCCAGAAATAACTGCATCCAATCCGGTTGCAGCAGACCGCGGTTCTGCCGCTCGTGAATGCATTGGTTTGCTGGAATGTGCCATAGATGAGATGGTATCTCGTCATCCCGCCGCTGCCGCTGAGCCATTCTGTTGGGCGGTTCGACACAAATGGAGAAAATAAGTGAATACAGATAATCCGAATAGCCCGGAGAGTAAAAAAACAGAACAGCCTGCGCTTGAAATAAGCAATCTCAAACGTCGCGAGATTCAATCACCGCTTATCGCTTGTTTGATGCGTGGTTTTATCAGCGAGATTGGTTATGAAAAAGCTATCGAAGTAGCTTCGGCAGCAATTCAGAAAGATGCAATAATTGCCGGAAAAATAATGGCCGGAAAATATGGCGGGAACACTATGAAAGAACTTGTTCAGGTGTTAAGAGGAGTGTGGGCCGAAGAAAACGCTCTGGAATACACCATTCTCGAAGAAACGAGCCAAAGATTAAGTTTCGATGTTACTCGCTGCCGTTATGCCGAATTGTATGATAAGCTGGGTATGCAGGAGTTTGGCTACTGTCTTTCCTGCAATCGAGACGCGCCTCTCATAAACAGCTTCAATCCTCGAATGAGGCTGATAAGAACTCAGACAATTATGCAAGGTGCAACTACCTGCGACTTTCGAATTATCATCGAGTAGAAAAAAACCGCCCAACAAAGCGTTGTAGTGGACGCCGCATTTTCAAGGGTTTTTCCCTGGAAGATCACCAGGGCAGGCTGGCTTCGGTTTTTCTCTGCTCCCGAACACTATCCACACCTGCCCCAGCGCCTGTAACCCAAAACGATCGGCGCCCTCTGAAGAAATGAACGCAAATAAATCCCCGTCAATCAGCCGGACGGGTGCATTTCAAGCTGTTGTATGAGATCGGGATGAAATTTATCCCGTTTACTTTCCGGTCAGAAAAGTCTGACTGCCCCCGGAATTACAGGTGCCTTGGCTTCCAGTTCCGCCTGGATCAGACCTGGCTTTCACCGCTCACTTCCATCCACAACTCTTTGAATTTTAACGCGTCCACTTCCAGCACCGGGCTTTCGCACATGATCCGGCCCTTTACACCCGCGCTGTGCAAGGCGCGCATCAGGTTCCTGAAATCCAGGTCGGCCTCTTCCATCACCAGGTGATTCTTTTCACCTTTCGGGCCGTAATTAATTCCTGACAGGTGGATGTGCAGGTGTCGCATGGCTTCATCGCCGAGCGCCTGGCGATAAAAATCCAGGGCAGACATCCATTCAGGGTAAGTATTCATCGCCCCATCCCCAAGGCGGGCATGCAGATGGGCAAAGTCAATGCAGGGCACCACGCCTGGGATGGTTTTTGCCATTTCCAGAACATCGGATAGGGAACCCAGCATGGCCGCCTTGCCGCTGATTTCCGGGCGCAGCGTGACCGGGTTGCCGGAGGCGCGCAGTTCATCCACGCAGCCCTGCAAACGGGGCAGGATCACCTTGAGCACCTCATCCGCCGGGCGACCAAAATAAGTGCCGGGGTGGAAGATGATATCGGTCGCTCCTGCCAGGTTGCCAAAGTGGGCTGCGTCGATCAAATATTGGCGTAGTCGCGGCCACTTCTCTTCGTCGCCATTAAGATTGATGTAATACGGTGCATGGACGGAGAGCGCCACACCCGCCTCCGTGGCCGCCTGCTGGATGGCTGCGCAGGCTGTCTCACCAACGCGCACGCCCTGCACCCAGGCTAGTTCAAGAGCATCCAGGCCGATGGAAGCTGCATAACGGATGCCACCCACCGTCCCGCCGGGTTTGGGCGGGGTGGCTGTGGGGGAACCGACGGTACCAAAACGGAAAGAGAGCGACATGAAGCCTCCGATCTACCGGAACAGAAAGGGAGCAATTTTCTCCCACAAGGGCGGGCCAAGGATAAGCAGGCCGACCATGACTGAAGTCAGCGCAGCGATCAGCACCGCCGCCGCGCCCACATCCTTGCCCACTTTCGCCAGTGGATGCTGCTGCGGGCTGGCCAGATCCACCACCGCTTCCAGGGCGGTATTGATAACCTCTGCTGTCCAGACCATTGCAATGGTCAACAACAATACTGCCCAATCACGCCTCGGCAGGTGCAGCCATAAAGCCACCAACACCACCAGGATTGTAAAAACAGAATGAATCCAGGCATTGCGCTGAGTCCGGAGCACATACCACCATCCCCGAAACGCATGCTGAAAAGCATGTGCACGGGATATAAAGAAACCAAAAATCCTATTCATGCACGATAGTCGGAGAGATTCCCAACCGCGTCAGTACTTCGGATTGGGCTGCCCACATGCGCTCCTTTTCTTCTGCATCAGCATGGTCGTGACCCAACAGGTGCAGTACGCCATGCACAACCAGCAGCGACAATTCCGCTTCCAGGGAATGTCCCGCGGCAACAGATTGGGCTTCGGCGCACGGGACGGAAATGATGATATCCCCCAGGTATCGGCGACCCGTTTCCGGGTCGGTCTCATCCGCAGGGAAGGAAAGAACATCGGTGGGTGCGTCTTTACCCATAAAATCACGGTCGAGAGCCTGGATCTGGGCATCTCCGGTCAGGACCAAAGTCAGGTCCGCATCGGGAGCGGACTGCTGAAGCAATGCCGCCCTGGCAGCCCGTTCGAGGATGCCAGGCATAAAGACGCGCTGGAAGTCAGGCAAAATATCAATATTTATCATTTTTGCTTCTTCAAGAGGGAGGGTCTGGGAACTGTCGGGACTTCCACTGCGGTCGATGGCTGTGAAACAATGCTTTCCTGCGGATATTCCAGGCGCGGGTGGTAGGTGACACGCAAGGTGCCAATAAAAGACTCAGTAATGCTTGCCAGATCATGATGTGAGATGGGAGTATTATCCAACTGACCGTCCTTCTGGCAGCGCTCGATCACATTTCGAACGAGGGTGCGCATCTCGTCATCATTGTGGGGGCGTTCAGCACGCGCACACGCTTCGACACCATCTGCGAACATAAGCAGGGCTGTCTCTTTCGAGCGTGGAGATGGACCAGGATAACGGAACCGGCTCTCATCCACTTTGGAAACATCCCCGGCTGCCACCTGCACCGCCCGGTTGTATTGGTAGCGGGTGACGAGGGTGCCATGGTGCTCAGCGATGAAATCATACAGGCGCAGTGGCAGGTGGTATTTGCGGGCCAGTTCCAAACCATCCAGTACATGCCGGATGATGGTTTCAGCACTGATCTCGGGGACCAGATCCTCATGGGAATCTATCTGGTTGGGTGGTTGGTTCTCGACAAAAAAAAGTGGGTTGGTTGATTTTCCAACGTCATGGAACAGCGAACCAACACGTACCAGCAGCGTATCGGCATGGATACGTTCAGCAGCCTGCTCGGCCAGGTTGGCTACCTGTAAACTATGCTGGTAAGTCCCTGGAGCCCGTTGAAGGAAATAGTTCAGGAGCGGTGAATCGGGACGTGAAATTTCAAGTAATTGCAGGGCGGTCGTCATCCCCAGGAATTGAGCCAGTAAATATTGCAATGGCAGGGCGATGCTGGCGGAAGCGACCCCGGCAAAGAACGCGGCTCCCACCAACGTAGCCAGCCCAACCCAATCCATATCCGTAAAAGGCAGGCGATACGCTGCCACCAGGGCCGCACCGGCGCCTGCAATGGCAATGGCAGCATACATGAACTGTCCCACCCGCCGCGCCTGTCCCAACGCCAGTACACCACACAGGCTGCTCAAAGTGTAATATGGCAGCAAGCCAAGCGCGTCCGGCATTCCATATGCAGCCAACAAACTCATCAGCAAACCAAAGACCAGGCCTGGCTCCATTCCGAAAAGCGCCGAGACCAGCAGGGCAAACGCAGGCACGGGGAAAAGATAAGGTACGACGGTGCGGTTTGGATTGCTGACGCGCACCCCGATCAGAAAAACGAGGAAAAGCAAGGCCAGCAGGATTAAGCCCCGCAGGTCAGAAATAGCCACAAGCTTACGGCGGGAAAAATACAAGGCTGTAAACAGGGCCGAAACAACCACCAGGGCTGCCGCGCCCAGGTAATTGAACGAAGCGTTTTCGGGCTGTACCAGGCCAAGAGCAGTCAGGGCTTCCAGGACGGCAGGTGTAATGATTGCTCCCCGGGTAACGATCGTCTGCCCGGAGATAAAGGATTGGATAACCGGCTGAACTGACGCACGCGCAGCCTGGCGTGCGGCATCCGTCATTTCGGGACTGTAAAAACTATTCGCCACCACCAGAGGCGAAATGATCTCAACCACCAGGGAGGCTTCCTTCTCGGTCAATGAAAGGCTCACCAGCGAGGGAAGATTCTGCCGGGCAGAATCCAAATCCTCTGTCCGTACCGGGTTCTGCAGGGCCTGCTCCAGGACTCTAAATGTTTCAGCCTGTACCAATACCCAACGTGTGTCGGTTAATACCAATAAAACATCCTGTGAACCAGACAGGAGAGCAAGGCCCTTAATTGCAAACAATCCAGTTTTCTTTTGTTCAAAGGTGGTTTCCGGATCAGCCCGGATGGAGGCAATTGATGTCAGAATGGAAGCAAGCGCATCGCTCTGAGCGCGGGCAACTGCCGGGTCCGGTGGAAGATAAACAGGCGCTACGGCACGCTCGGCATCCGCGCGCGCTGCTTCGGTCAATACATTGCTGGGGTATTGGATATTATGCGGGGCTCGCAAATCCTGTGGAGCTACATCCCCCACTGAAAGCGGCAGGCTGTTCTGGCGCAAGGACCATGGCTGGATGATGGAAATATAAACCAGAATGCTTGTGCAGATCAGCACAAGCGTGGGAAGTAAGGTTCGGCGCGAGAAAAATCGTAAAGCCCGAGGGGATTCCATTCAGTTTTCCGGTTGGAGACGGATGATAACCGTCCCCACACACCTTATTTCTGCAAAATCTGACGGACCGCGGCGCTCACCTGATCGCCTGGAGCACGTCCTGCCAGCCGCGGCAGCAGCAGTTTCATCACTTTGCCCATATCCGCCAGGGACACAGCGCCTGTCTCGGCGATGGTCTGCTCAACCAGGGTCTTAAGTTCATCCGCGCTCATCGCTTGAGGCAGGTAAGCCTGAAGAACAACGATCTCCGCTTCCGTGGCTGCCACAATATCCGGGCGATTGGCACCCCGCGCTTCTTCTACAGCTTCTTTGCGGGTCTTAATTTCCTTCTGGATGATCGCTAGCACAGCGGGTTCATCCAACTTCACCTGACGGTCAATTTCCACCTGGCGAACCGCTGCCAGTACCATGCGGACGGTGCGTTTGCGTACATCATCCCCGGCCTTCATGGCTTCTTTCAAAGCAATTTCGAGTTGTGTTTTTATTTCCATGCTGACATTATACCTCGTGAGATGAACTGTCCTCCTGCTGGGAAGAACCCGGAAGACTGGTCATTACCCTGCACCGGCTAGGCGCGCTATACCCTGCAAGCGACCCATTCTCAGGGTTCCTATTGCAGTAACTTCTCAATAAACTGGGGTCGTGGGGGTTGCGGGCGGCGAAACCGCCCGCATACCCCACCACTCCTCCCCCACTTATTGAGAAGACCTATTGCAGACTGTTGAGCAGGTAGATTGGAACTGGCTGGGCTTTTCCTTTAACTTGCACCGCTTCGAGCGGCAGCGCGTTGACCTTATCTGCCACGATCCCGTAAGTCGCCCGGTCGATCAGGATCTGCCCTGGCTGGGCGGTAATTTCCAGTCGCTGCGCCAGGTTGACGGTATCCCCTATGGCTGTGTAATTGAACAGTTCACTGGTCCCAACATTTCCAACCATTGCCTCGCCGGTGGCAACCCCAATGCGGAACTTCAAATGATGAGCAGTTTCCTTCAAACGGCTGTGGGCCAGGAGTGACCCTTTCTGGATCGCGATCGCAGCACGCACCGCCCTTAAAGCGTGGTCTGGTTGAGGGTCCGGCGTGTTCCACAAAGCCATGACAGCGTCACCCATAAATTTATCCAGGGTTCCTTCCTCTTCGAGAATGGCCTGGGCTGCCAATGAAAGGTAGTAATTCAACACCTTGAAAAGCATTTCTGGTTGAATGGACTCGCTGAAGGAAGTAAAACCACTGATGTCCGCGAACAGGATGGTGGTGGTCTGCCGAAGACCGTCCAGGCGTAAATGGCTGGGGTCAGAGAGCAAGCGGTCGCGCACACGCGGAGCCACCACCCGGCCAAAGGTCTGGCGAATGCGTTCCTGTTCAGCCTCCAGGCGATGACGCTCGGTCAAGTCTTCAAAGACAAGTGTGGCGCCTTTTGTGCCCAGGTAGGCATCCCGCAACGGTGAGCAGGAAAGACGCAGGTACAGGGCTTCATGTGCTGACAGCGAGGGAGAAACCTCGCGACTCAGCGTAATGGCGCCGTTTTCAACAGCCTCGGAGGCGGCAATCTCCAGGTCCGGGTAGAGCGGCAGTGCCTCAGGCAATGATTTTCCCAGGACTTCGTTAACCGGAATACCCAGGATCGTTTCGGCAGCCCGATTGAACAGCGTGACTTTATGCTCCACATCGGTGGTGATAACCCCGGTGGCGATGGATGCAAAAATATCATCCATCAGGTTTTTCATTTCCAGCGTCTGGTCAAGGGTGCGGTGCAGGTTGGTAAAGAGGCGGGCATTTTCAAGCGCCAGGGCTGATTGCCCCGCCACCGTGCTGAGAAAGTCCAGATCATCACTCGAATAGGGATCTCCAGATCTGCGGACGCCAAGCGCCATAAATCCGATCAGGCTGCCTTCATAATTCAACGGTACGAAAGTGGAACAGCCCAGGTTGTGAAATGTGGCCGCGTTCTCCAACCCGGCTGGAAGCCCACCATTGGGCGGGAACCAGAGAGCGGCAGGAGCATCCCGGATCGTTCGGACCAGCAGGTCATTCGCGGGCAGGACAGGAAAATTGCGTTCGCTGCGGGAATGCGGCTCGTACAACAACCGTTCATCATCATACAGGTAGATAACAAATTCTTCAGGAGCCAGGGCCTGTTGGAGTTGTTCGGAAAGCAACTGTAATGTCCGTTCAAGATCAGGCGTAACAACCAGGCTGCTCGACAGGGTATTCAGTACGCGCCGATAGTCCGCCGGAGCGCGATAGAATAACCGGTCAATGGAACGCTGGACAAACCTGCGTAAGGGAGACAGGCCCAGTACCAAAGCCAGTAAATACAAAGCAACCAGTAACAGGTTGTCGGGTCGGATCGCCTGCCGGATGACAAAGGAAAGACCTGCCACCAACCCATAGAAGGCCGCCAACGCCAGAGCGGTGGTCAGGGTATAGGTCAGAATATTCGCCAGGATACGATCCACATCCAGCAGACGGTAACGCAGGATGGCATAAGTGATCGAAAGCGGAAGGAGTATGAGCAGCGGGAAATAGATCGAGGCCTGGAATTCCTGTGGATGGTTGCTCAGAGCAGTGGGCAGGAGATAGAAGATCATCATCGGTGCAAAAGCCAGGGTTGCGCCGAAAACGATCACGCGACTCTGCTGTCGGACGATTGGCGAGTCGCCGCGCAGGATGCGCCAGCTAAGCATCGTCAGAAAGAAAACGATGGCAACCGCCATGAAAGCATAGCTGTACTGCCAGGTGGTGATATATGCCAATGGAGAAGTGGGATTGATAATTTCAATTGCCGCAGGAACGGCGAAAGCCATTCCCAATGCCCATGCAATGAAGCGTGTCACAGGCCAACGATCCAACATGCGAATCTGTTGAGGAAAAACCACAGCCAGGTGGATACATGCGCTGGCTGCCACCGGCAGGCTCATGGCCCACAATAAGACCACATGATGGGTGGTATTCATATCAAAGAAGGTGGTAGTGGTCACGCTGACCGCTGAGGCAAATGCCAGCAGCGCCCGGCTGGAACGCTGTTCGCCGCGCAACCGGTAAGCCCACAGCCCGATGGCCAGAAAAACCAGGCCGACCAGATAAGGAATGGCAAACAGCGAGATAAAATCCCCGACCGGCATGTGGACCGGGGTAACCGTTAGATCATTGTACGTACCGTCCGGCTGGATTAATTTCAGAGTTAGCGGGATATTTGTATTCGTTGCCAGGAGAGCATTAACCTGGAGGACATTTTCGACCGCGGCACCGTTCACCGCTGTCAGTTGATCCGGCCAAACAGCTCCCGCCTGGCTCGCTGGCCACCCCTTGCCGGTGATCTTGCTGACAATATTATTTGGTTCGAGCAAAACCCCTAGGAAAGGCTGCTGGTAATAATGCACTGCCCAGACAGGAGTTAACACCACCATCACCAACGCCACCAGCGCCACGGAGACGGGCAGGATATGAGAAAACCAGTTCAAGCGAAATGATTTGGAATTCAAATTTGTTTTTCCGGTCAATGGCGGCTGCAATATTAGTCTCTTTGGGAATTAGCATGGGTAGGCAAAAGATAGGGGGTGTTGGGCAGGCTACGCCCGCCCAACACCCCCTATCTTTCCCTGCTTCCCGGAGATTTCCAAAGATCTTAATATTATACGCTAAAAGGCTTCATTTTTTACCATTATGGTTATAATTCCATTATGTCCCCTTTTTATACTCGCACCGGCGATGGAGGCAGCACGGGAATCCTTGGTGAGGACCGCCTGCCAAAAAGCCACCCGCGTATCGAAACGCTCGGTAGCCTGGATGAAGCCTCGGCTGCGCTGGGTCTCGCTCGCGCCTTCAGCCATGCGGCCCAGGTTAAAGCCATCTTGTTGGAAGTGCAACGCGACCTGTACGCATTGATGACTGAGATCGCCGCCACACCAGAAAACGCAAAACGCTTCAAAACCCTGGGGCTGCCGCGCCTCCAATGGCTGGAATCCCAGGTGGACAGCCTGTCTGCCACCATCCCCATTCCCACTGAATTCATCCTGCCCGGCGACTCGCTTCCAGGTGCAGCCCTGGCGCTCGCACGAACAATTGTCCGCCGCGCCGAACGGCGGGTGGCTGGACTGCTCGATGCCGGTGAGATCAAAAACCCGGTCCTGCTGCAATATTTAAACCGGCTCTCATCCTTGTGCTTTACACTGGAATTGCTCGAAAACCAGTCTGCTGGCGCTGACACTACCTTGGCGAAAAAATGATAGGAACCTTCCTTAATATAGCCACTGTACTGACCGGTGGAACACTCGGCCTGCTCCTGGGCTCGCGCCTCCCTGAACGCATGGTGAAGACCGTCATCGCAGGTCTCGGGTTATTCACCCTGGCGTATGGCTTGTATAACTTCTTGAAGACGCAAAACCCGCTCATTGTTCTGGGTAGCCTTTTAATTGGAGCACTTCTCGGCGAATGGTGGCAGGTCGAGGCAGGCTTGCAAAAGGTTGGGAAATGGCTGGAATCTCATTTTATCGGCAAACCGGATGACCATCCCGATCATGCTCCCAACGCTACCCTCCTACCTTCTAAGAACTTTGTCCGAGGTTTCCTGACAGCCTCGCTCGTGTTTTGCGTTGGTCCAATGACAATTCTTGGCTCCATTCAGGATGGCTTGAAAGGGGATTACAGCCTGCTGGCGATCAAGTCGGTCCTGGATGGATTCGCCGCACTGGCCTTTGCGTCCACATTGGGGGTCGGAGTGTTGTTTTCGGTGTTTGTCATCCTGTTTTTCCAGGGGGGCATCAGCCTGCTGGCGGGACAGTTGAGTACCATCGTCACTCCGGCAATGATGGCTGAGATGACCGCCGTTGGCGGGGTGCTCCTGCTAGGGATTGCCATCAGCAGCCTGCTGGAGATCAAGCTCATCCGGGTGGGTAATTTTCTGCCTTCACTGGCCATCGCCCCATTGATTGTGGCGATCTTGGGTCTCCTGGGCGTTAAATAACTTCAGGAACGGAATTCCGTTCCTGAAGTCTGGGGACATTGGATTAATGGTATCGCTATTTACCTGCCAGCGCAGCGTCAATAGCTGTTGAAACTTCACTAAAGCTTTGGATCTGTAAAAGGGTTCCATTCACCAGGATGCTTGGTGTAAAAGTCAGGTTTAAAGCTTGAGCCTGGGTGATATCATTTTGAACATCCGGAGCGTATGTCTTGGCTTGATAACACTGGTTGAAGGCTGTCATATCCAGATTAATATTTTGGGCCATGGCTACCAGGCGTTCATCCGTGAACAGGGAGGCATCTTCGGTAACCTGGTTGGTATACAGAGTGTCATGATAATCCCAGAAACGGTTCTGTGCTGCTGCACACATGGCCGCATTTGCTGACCGGGAAGAGGCATCCGAGCCGGTATTCCCGTCAATCACAATGAATGAATGGAAGGTGTAGTATACCTTGCCAGTATCCACATAGTTCTGGATGATGGTGGATTCATAATTCAACGTGTAAGCCCGGCAGGCTGAACAGCGAAAATCCTCATATACATCCACTTTGACCAGAGCATTTGGGTCGCCAAGGTGAACCCCATTCACCTGTGCAATGAACACCTGCGGAGTAATGGCTATCACCGGAACTTGAGTCGCACTGGCTGTAGCCTGGGTGGTCAAAATCAACGGCCGGATAAAAGCGAAAGCGACCAGCAACGCCCCCGCAGCCACCAGGACAATAACCAGGATGCGATTACGGGTTCGTTCCCGCTGGCGGCGTTGGCGAATTTCTTGACGTTTACTCATTTCCAATCTCCTTATGCATCTTTTGTATCATCTCAATAAAGGGGAAAAAGTGGAGTGTTTTTGGCGGACGAAGCCCGCCAAAAACACTCCACACCCCGGATTTTTGAGAAGA
>CAIKOL010000320.1 GCA_903829085.1 uncultured Anaerolineales bacterium
AAACGCTTTACCAGCGAAAAACTGCATGTCAACCCGGAGCAGGTCCAGATTTTCACCCCCACCCCCTCCACCTATTCCAGCCTGATGTATTACACCGAACTCGACCCCTTCACCCGCAGCCCGGTTTTCGTGGAGAAGGAGTCGCCTCGCAAGGAACGCCAGAAGGATATCCTCACCCGCAAACCTGCTACCGAGTTTTCATAGAACCACTGACCCCAAAGGTTTACGCTCCCCTTCGTGTAACTTCGTGGACAAAGGTCTTTCTCTTCACTAATCTTGTTCTTCGCGTTCTTCTTTTTCTTCGCGCTGGATCTTTTTCTAAACTCTTCGTGTAACTTCGTGAACAAAGGTTTTTATGGACTCTTATTTTGCTGTAACCGCCCCCGGTCTTGAGCCGTTCACCGCCCAGGAATTGCGCGCGCTTTTCCCGGAACCAGGGCTCGTTATCGTTACTAACGGGCTTCCCCCTGCAGATGCGCAGCACGCTCCGGCTTTCGCGGAGGATGAAGAAAAAGTTCGCGCCCTTCGCCTCTCCGCGGTTCAGATCGAACCCGGCGGCGTACTCTTCAAAGGCGACCCGGCAGCCCTGTACCGCGCCAACCTGCACCTGCGCACCAGCAGTCGCATCCTGGCTCGCCTGGGCAACTTTTTCCGCGCCACCACTTTTCCTGAACTCCAGCAGCGCCTTTCGCGCTTACCCTGGGAACGCTTCCTGGCTCCCGGGCAGCCGGTGTCCATCCGGGTTACCTGTCACAAATCCAGGCTCTACCACTCCGACGCCGTTGCCCGTTCTGCCGCTGCCGCCCTTTCCGAACGGCTGGGGCGCCCTTCCCCCATCGTCAAGCCAGACGAGGAGAACGATCAGCCTCCGCAGTTGGTGGTCATCCGTCTGGCGGAGGATCAATGCACTGTCAGCGTGGATTCATCCGGCAGGCTGTTGCACAAGCGCGGCTACCGCCAGGCGGTTGCCAAGGCCCCCCTGCGCGAGACCCTGGCAGCCGCGCTGCTGATGGCTTCCGGCTGGGACCGGGTCTCCCCGCTGCTCGATCCCTTCTGCGGCTCGGGCACCATCCCCATCGAAGCCGCCTTGATGGCGCTCGGTGTCCCGCCGGGCATCCAGCGCCGCTTTGCATTCATGGATTGGCCGGGGTATGACGAGAGTCTCTGGCAGGAAATTGCCGGGGGGTGGCAGAAAGCGGAAAGCCACCCGCCCAGGATCATGGCCTCTGACCGGGATGCAGGGGCCATCAAAATGTCGCAGGCCAATGCCGAACGCGCCGGGATGGCAGACTTCATCGAATTCAAATGCCAGGCCGTTTCCTCCATCACGCCCCCGGCTGAACCAGGCTGGGTGGTCACCAACCCACCCTACGGGCTGCGGGTCAGCGAGGGGAAGGATCTGCGCAACCTGTATGCCCAGTTTGGGAATGTACTGCGTGAAAATTGCCCTGGCTGGAATCTGGCGGTACTGTGCAGCGACCCGGCCCTGCTCGGGCAGATGCAGGTCAAGTTGGATACCTCCCTGTCCCTGGTCAATGGCGGCCTCCGCGTTCGGTTGGGGCGAGGCACAGTGAGGTAAAAATTCTTTATAGCCTTTAATTTACAATACTATTAGTATGGTATAATTATACTTACTGTTGTGATGCATAGAAGGAGCATTCTAATATGCAACAAGTCACTCGTGTAACAATTGCCTTGCCCAGCGATCTTTGGGAAAACATCAAACATGCTGTTCCTGCCGGGAAACGCTCCGGTTTGGTCGTTCAAGCATTGGAAAACGAATTGCGTCGTCGAAAACGGGCTGTCCTATTCGAAAACCTTCGCAAACACCAGAAAATCATGTTCGATAAATACGGGGAATTG
This sequence comes from uncultured Anaerolineales bacterium, assembly GCA_903829085.1. Lineage (GTDB taxonomy): Bacteria > Chloroflexota > Anaerolineae > Anaerolineales > Villigracilaceae > UBA877. The sequence continues at coordinate 1,864 of CAIKOL010000320.1, forward strand.
CCCGAAAGCGCAACAGAGATAGAGCAAATGCGGCAGGAGCGGGATGATGAACAGAGTAGTCTGCATTGATGCAAGCGCAATCGTTCCTATGCTTACAGCAGAAAAGTTTACAGCCTCTGCCACTTCCCGGTGGAAAACATGGATGGAAGACGATTCGCGAATTATTGCCCCGACGTTGCTTGGTTATGAAGTTACATCGGCAATTTACCAAAAAGCTTTTCGTGCAATAATGAACCCGGAAGATTGTCAGGCAGCATTACACTTATTTGTTGAAATGGATATCGAATATATTGACCTGCCCGAATTGCACCTGAAAGCTAGCATATTGGCAAAACAATTCAATCGTCCGAACACTTATGACGCCCATTACCTTGCGGTCGCTGATCATTTTTCCTGCCCGCTTTGGACGGCAGATGAACGCCTGTTCAATACAGTTAAAGGAAAGTTCCAGTGGATAAAATGGATTGAAGAAATCGATTAGGAGTATATGGGCAATCCAATTCCTGAATTCAAGAACGAAGATGAAGAACGCGAGTTCTGGGCCACGCACGACTCCAGCGAATATGTGAATTGGAGCCTGGCAAAGCTCGCTGTTTTCCCTAACCTGAAGCCTACCACGCGCGCCATTTCCCTGCGCCTACCTGAGTCCATGCTCGATGAGTTGCGCCAGATGGCGAACCAGCGCGATGTGCCTTACCAGTCGCTCATCAAGGTTTTCCTGCGCGAACGAATAGACCAGGAATATCACTCTCCTGCGGTTGCAGAAAAGAGAGCAAGTTACCGCACAAAAAAATAAACTATTGACCCGCCTTCCCACCCACGGCGGGTCTTTTTCTATCCTCATCATCATCAACCTGATATAATCCCTCCGTCATCACCTTTTTCAGGAGTATTCCTATGACCTTCAAGATCACATTTGGCACCGATGGCTGGCGCGGCGTCATCGCCGAAGATTACACCTTCGATAACGTCCGGCGCTGCGCCCAGGGTTACGCCTCCTATATGCTCGAAAAGGGCAAACCGGGGCAGTGGATCATAGTGGGGCACGACAAGCGCTTCGACAGCGAGTTCTTTGCCGCCGCCGCCGCCGAGGTGCTGGCAGGCAACGGCTTCAAGGTCTACCTCACCGATAGCGCCACCCCCACCCCGGTCATCGCCTTTGCAGTGGTGGATAAGCACGCCTGCGGGGCTGTCAACATCACCGCCTCGCACAACCCGTCCACCGATAACGGTTTCAAGGTACGCAATGAAACCGGCGGAGCCATCGACCCACAGGGTCTGCTCAAGATCGAGGCCCTCATTCCAGATTCTGTGGAGGTTGTAAAACGGAAAGCCTATAAGGATGCGGAAGCGGCCGGAGAGATCATCAAATTCGATGCCCATACCCCCTACATCGACCACATCAACAAATTGATCGACCTGCAGCCCATCAAGGATGCCGGCCTGACCGTGATGGTGGACTCCATGTGGGGCAATGGGGCTGGTTACTTCCCCCGCCTGCTGGCCGGCGGCAGGACGAAGGTGCTTGAGATCCACAATCAGCGCAACCCCTCCTTCCCGGAAATGAAACGTCCGGAACCCATCCCGCCCAACATCAACGTGGGGTTGAAGGCCACCGTCGACAACCACGCTGACATCCTGCTCGTCACCGATGGCGATGCAGACCGTTGCGGCATTGGCGATGAGAACGGCGAGTTCGTCAACCAGTTGCGGGTCTACGCCCTGCTGGCCTACTACCTGCTCGATATCCGCGGTGAGCGCGGCACCATCGTCAAAACGCTTTCCACCACCACCATGCTTAACAAGCTGGGCAAGCTCTACGGTGTCCCGGTCATCGAGACCGGTGTGGGCTTTAAATTCGTCGCTCCCGTCATGACCGAGACTAATGCCCTCATCGGGGGCGAAGAGAGTGGCGGCTACGCTTTCCGCGGTAACGTTCCCGAACGGGACGGCATCCTGGCTGGCCTGTACATGCTTGATTTCATGGTGCGCACCGGTAAAAAGCCCACCCAATTGCTCAAAATGTTATTCGCCAAGGTTGGCGAACATTTCTACGACCGGATTGACACACCCTTCCAG
>CAIKOL010000321.1 GCA_903829085.1 uncultured Anaerolineales bacterium
CCGGCGTGGTAAGGTCATAGGGTACTCCTTTCGGTTACTTTTCATTGATTTATTGTATCTTCTCAAAAATCCGGGGTGTGGAGTGTTTTTGGCGGGCTTCGTCCGCCAAAAAAACTCCACTTTTTACCCTTTATTGAGATGATACGATTTGTTCGTTCTGCCCGGCGGAATCCCGGACGGTTGAGATGAATACATCTTCCAGGGAGGGCACAACCCAGGCGAGACCGCCGACCGGGATGGATTCGGTTTCGAGCAGTTGCTGCACCGGCTGGCGGTATTCTTCTGCGCTCGGTACCACCACGTGGATCTGCGCCCCGTACAAGGCCACTTCTTCCAAAGGCAGGCTGCCCCTGGCTTGCGCCTCCTTCAAGACCCGCACGGCGCGGTCCGGTTCCGGCGTATCGATCTCCAGTACCTGCCCGTGCATGTGGGTCTGCTTGAGTTCATCCGGAGTGCCCATCGCCACCAGGCGCCCCTGGTTGATGAAGCCCACCCGCTGGCAAAGTTCGGCTTCGTCCATGTAATGGGTGGTCACCAGCACGGTGGTGCCTTTTTTGGCCATGGCGTAGATGAGACCCCAGAACTCACGCCGGCTGATCGGGTCCACCCCCGCGGTCGGTTCATCCAGGAAGACCACCCGGGGGTTGTGCACGATGGCGCAGCCCAGCGCCAGGCGCTGTTTCCAGCCGCCAGACAGGGTCGCCGTCAACGTGTTTTCGCGTCCTTCCAGCCCGGCCATCTGGATGATCTCCCGCTGCCGTTGGGCCAGCGCATCCCGCTGGAGGCCATAGACCCGGCCGTAGAAGCGGATGTTCTCACGGGCGGTCAGGTCGTTGTAGAGGGTGAAGAGTTGGGACATGTAGCCTACGTGCGCCTGCATGGTCTTGGTCTGGGTCACCGGGTCGAAGCCCAGCACGCTCAATTTTCCCGCGCTCGGCTGGATCAAGCCCAGCAACATGCGGATGGTGGTGGTTTTCCCGGCGCCGTTGGGCCCCAGCCAGCCAAAGATCTCCCCCGGGTGGATGTGGAAGCTGACCCGGTCCACGGCGGTGAATTTGCCAAAGCGCTTGGTCAGGTCTTCGGCAATGACGGGGTCGGTCCCGCCCGTTTCCACAGGTGCCAAGGGGTTATTGGCCATTATCGGCTGCCTCCTGCCGCTTTACCAGGCTGATGAAGGCTTCTTCCATGCGCGGTTCGATCACCCGCATCCCGCTCCAGGCGAGGCCTTGCGAGGTGAGCGATTCTTCGATCTGTTTTTGCCGCCTGGCCACCTCATCCACGAAGATGTGCAACAGGGCGCCGTAGGTCTGCACTTCCAGGATCCCAGGCTGGCCGGTCACCAGGTCACGCACAGCCACGAACTTATCCGGCTTGAACTCGAGCAGAAAACCGGGCACCATCTTTTTGATCCCGGCGGGCGTATCCTGGGCGATCAGGCGGCCTTTGTAGATCAAGCCCACATGGTTGCAGCGCTCGGCTTCATCCATGTAGGGGGTGCAGACGAAAATCGCCAGGCCCTTCTCTGCCCGCAGGTTGCCAAGCAGGTTCCAGAACTCACGCCGGCTGACCGGGTCCACGCCCAGGGTGGGTTCATCCAGCAGGACAACCTGGGGCTGGTGGATCAGGCTGCAGGCCAAAGCCAATTTCTTCTTCATGCCTCCCGAAAGGCGGCCGGCCGGGCGGGTAGTGAAATCGGTCAGCCCGGCGAAATTGAGCAGCTCGGGGATGCTGGTCTTTTGCTGCTTGCGCGGGATGCCGTGCAGGTCCGCGAAGAAACGCATGTTCTCCAACACGGTCATATCGCCCGGCAGGGTGAACTGCTGGGCAATATACCCGCTGCGTTCACGGATCTCGTACACCTCCCGCATTGAATCATAGCCCAGGACGCGGCTGGTGCCGCCGTCGCGTCGGAGCAGCCCCAGGATGACCCGGGTGGTGGTGCTCTTGCCCGCCCCGTCCGGGCCGATCAGGCCGAAGGTCTCGCCGCGCTTCACTTCCAGGGAGACGGAATCGACCGCCGTGACCATGCCGCGCTGCCCTTTAAAGCGTTTGACCAGGGCCTGGGTTGAAATGGCAATCTCATCAGGCATGGCGCTCAATCCAATCTCTTTTTCGAGACCGCGGCGGCGATGCCCAGGGCGATGGCGGCATAGACCAGCAGGGTCAGGGAATCAGTCCACAGGAAGGTCATGGCGACGCCCTTGGTCATGATGCCACGGATGACGCGCACGAAATAGGTCATGGGGATCAGGTCGCCGACGATCTGGGTCCAGAGCGGCATGGTGGAGCGTGGGTAGATGAAGCCGGTCAGCAGCATGGCCAGCAGTTGGATCACGGTGGTTAACTGCTGGGCCTGTCGCTGGGTGCGGGCCACCGCCGAGATCACCAGCCCCAGGCCCATGCCCGAGATGATGAAGATGATGGACAGCCCGGCCAGGAGCAGGAAGTTCCCCTGGAAGGGCACCTTGAACCAGAAGACCCCAAAGCCCAGGATCATGAGCATGTCGAGCATGGCCACCAGCATGCCGGGGATCAGCTTGGCAATGATCATCTCGAACGGGCGGGCCGGGGTGGCGAGCAACTGTTCCAGGGTGCCGCCCTCGCGCTCGCGCACGATGGACATGGCTGAATTCGTGACGATCATGATCTGCATGATCAGGGCGATCAGCCCGGGCAGGATGAAGATCAGGTCTTTCAGGTCGGGGTTGTAGAGCAGCCGGGTGAAGGTGGTGATGGGCAGGGCACCGGCCGAGGCGCCGGCGGCCAGCACGCCCGCGCTTGCCAATTTCTCGGTGGTCAGGGTCAGCGAATATTTCTGGGCAATACTCAGGGCGGCGTTATAGCCCGATTCGACGCTGAACGAGTCCGAGCCGTCCAACAGGATCAGGACGCGGCCTTCCCCGCGCTGCACCTGCGCTGAAAAATCCGGGGGGATCACCACGCCCACCTTGACCGTGCCGGCATCGATGGCCTGCATGACCTGCTGCTCGTTCTGGAGGGTGAGCGTGACGTCGAAATCGCCTGAATTAACCAAGGCCTGGGTGAAATCCCGACTGCGGGCGTCCAGGCTCTGATCGACCACTGCGGTGGGCAAATGCGTGATGGTCAGGGAGATGGCATAGGCGAACAGGAACAGCTCGATCAGCGGCAGGGCGAAGAACAGCATCAGCGTGCGGCGGTCCCGCAGGATCTGCACGGTTTCCTTGTAGATAAGCGCTCGTAAACGCTGCAGGGATTTTGCCATGTTCAGTCCAACCGCTTGCGGAAGGTGACCGCCGCCAGGATGATCACCACCACGCTGTAGATGGCCAGCGAAAGCACCTGGCTCGCCAGCACCTGGAAACCGATGCCCTTGGTGATGATGCCGCGCGCGATGGGCACGAAATAGGTCATGGGGAACAGGTTGCCGATGATGCGCACGACTGCC
>CAIKOL010000322.1 GCA_903829085.1 uncultured Anaerolineales bacterium
ACCTGGGAACAGGTACGCGATGCCGATCCCGCCTCCGTGACCGCGGCCATTCGCTCAGCCGGGCTTGCCAACCAGAAAGGGCCGCGCATCCAGCAGGTGCTGCGGCAAATTACCGCCGAACGCGCTTCATTGGACTTGTATTTCTTGAAAGACCTGCCGTTGGAAGAAGCGCGCCTCTGGTTGATGAAGTTCAAAGGAGTTGGGCCAAAGACGGCCGCCATTGTCCTGCTCTTTTCGCTGGGGCGACTGGCCTTCCCCGTGGATACCCATATTTACCGGGTCACGGGGCGTGTCGGCTTGCGCCCTGAAAATATGACCGTGGAGGCAGCCCACACTCACCTGGAAAAGCTTCTCCCACCTGCAGCATATTATGCTGCCCATCTGAACCTGATCCGCCTGGGGCGCGAAATTTGCCCGGCTCGTAAACCCGACTGCCCGCGCTGCCCCTTGCGTGGACTTTGCAAATTTGCAAAGTCTAATCAAAAGCAATCGGATATATAATAATGTGCAGGGCAAGATTCTGGAGCCTGGCTTCCCATTGCAGCAGGTCTTTATCGTTTTTTTGTTATCCTTCGTGTGCCCTTGTACCCTTTTTGTCTAACCGCCGGGTGGGTTCCAGATTATTATTACGAAAGGAGGTGATGGCGATGCTGGTCAGCATCCGCGAACGTGGCCAGGGAATGGTTGAGTATGCTTTTCTTTTTCTTTTGATCGCACTAGTTGTTATTGCAGTTCTGCTCATCCTTGGCCCGGTCATCGGCAATGTGTTCAGTAATTTGAATAGCAGGCTGGTATCCTACTGAGAACGATGTGCTGCCCAAAAAGGAAAACAAATGGGGCTTTGCCAGAGGTTCCTGCCAACACAAATGGGCTAATAGAGACGGAGGCCACCCTATGAGGTGGTCTCCTTTTTTTTAATCCCAAGCAGCGCAAGCAATCCCTCCGGATAGACCTGCGCTTTCCCAGGCCCGAACTCATCCAGCCGCATCCAAACGGCTTTGAAAGCTTGCCCCAGTTCATCCCCAAAGATGGCTTCTAGCGTATACAGGTTGGCATCCGACAACCTGCCATCGTAAACCAGTACAAGCTGGTGAAAGCGCCGCCCATCATACGTGTAAATATTTTCCAGCAGACCCAGGTAACGCACATTCTCCAGGTCTGCACCGAGCTCCTCCCGGAATTCCCTGCGGACTGTCTCCTGCCCCCGTTCGCCGAAATCGATCCCGCCGCCGACCGGGCGGTAATACAAGCGCCCCTTTTCCACGTATTCGGTCACCAGGATGTGCCCTTGGTGGCTGCACACACAGATGGCAGTCGGGCGGATCTTCTCTTCTTTCATAGTATTCTCGCCTGCATGGACCACGGTCCTGTCCATGTAACCGTCACAGGCAGCACTTTGCCGCGCAGGTCTGCCTCGCTCTCCACGAACACCAGCTTATTGGTGGGCGTGCGGCCGCGCCAGCGTCCCTTCACCTTGTCTTCGAACAGGACTTCCACCTTCTGACCCAGGAATTGGGCGTTGATCTCCCCGCCGATCTTCTCCTGCAAGTCTTCAAGCAGGCGGAAACGGCGCATCTTCTCTTCATCCGGCACACCATCAGGAAACAGGCGCTCCGAAACCGTTCCGGGTCGCGGCGAGTAGCGCGCCAGGTGCGCCACATCCAGGCGCAGTTCCTCGAGCAGGGCCTGGGTTTCCATGAACTGCATCTCGCTCTCGCCTGGGAAGCCCACGATGATATCCGTGGCGATCGAACTGCCGGGAATGCGTGCCCGGATCTTCGCCACCATCCGGCGGTAATCCGCCTGGGTATATCCCCGGCGCATATTCTTCAGTACTTCGTCACTACCTGCCTGGATGGGGATCTCGATATGCGGCATCACTCGGGGCAATTCCGCCACAGTATCCATCAGTTCATCGCTGAAATAATTGGGGTGGGAGGTCAGGAAGCGGATCCGTTCCAGGCCTTCAACCTGGTTCAGCCTCCGCAGCAGCGCGGGCAGGTTCAAACCCTCCGGCTGATCCTTCCCAAACCGGTCCACGATCTGTCCCAGCAGGGTGATCTCCTTAACTCCCTGGGCGACCAGCGAGCGGGCTTCGGCCGCGATCTCATCCGCCGGGCGGGAGCGTTCGGCCCCGCGCCGGGAGGGAATGATGCAGAAAGTACAGGCATGCGAACAGCCCAGCACCACCGGCAGGTGCACGGAGATGGTCTTGCCGCGCTCATGCTCCGGCAGGATCGACTCGCCATCCATCACTGCGAACCGCTCCCCGGTGGCGTTCGCTTCGAAATCCCGCGCCTCCCCTTGCGTCAGGAACGATATCAGCGGGCCGGGATCGGAGGGCGGCGAGAACACATCCACAAAAGGAAACCTGGTGCGCAATTTCTCGTTATCCCGTATGCCCACCAGGCAGCCCATCAGGTTGATCACCAGGCCGGGGCGCTTGTTCTTAAGCGGCCGCAGGGAGCTTAACCGGCTGGTGGCCTTATCCTCGGCGGATTGGCGCACCACGCAGGTGTTCAGGACGATTACATCGGCATCTTCCACCCTGCCGGTAAATTCATAGCCCAAACGTTCAAGGGCCGACCCCAGACGTTGAGAGTCAGCCACGTTCATCTGGCAGCCTTCGGTCCAAACGTTGTATTTTTTCATGGGCGTGAATTATACCAAGTTTGTCTGTTATACTCCTGCCTCGCAACGCCCTCGAGTTATGGTAAAATCGTCCCGCCCGGAGGGATGGCCGAGTGGCTTAAGGCAACTGACTTGAAATCAGTCGTGGCCGCAAGGTCACCGGGGGTTCGAATCCCTCTCCCTCCGCTGAAGGATTGCACGTTAACATGGCGACAGGTTGCAGGTTCCGGGGTTACGTGTCAACATGCCAGCGTGGAAACGTGCAAACGTTTTAACGTGTAAACATGAACATGGGGAGGTGCCAGAGTGGCCGATTGGGCTCGCCTGCTAAGTGAGTGCTGGGGTTAAAACTCAGCCGCGGGTTCGAATCCCGCCCTCCCCGCTGAGCTGAGCCGGCATCCAGCCGGCATCAGCCATATCGATCCCGGGAGGGATCGATGCTTCTTCGAAACCGCGTCCTGCTTGGACGCGGTTGTCGCGTCAGCCGCCAGCCTCGAAGACACAAACATGATATAAAATTATAGCCATCAGGTGTCAAACACGGAAACCGTGTGTGCTGGATAGGACGATCAAGGAAGAGCCGGTATGACCCATTTGCCATCCAATGACCCCCTCCATGGTGTTACTCTGGAAATGATCCTCACTCGCCTTGTTCAGCAATATGGCTGGGCCGAACTGGCAAAGCGCATCCCGATCCGCTGTTTTTTCAATGAGCCGAGTATCAAATCCAGTTTGAAGTTTTTACGGCGAACTCCCTGGGCGCGCAAGAGCGTTGAAGAGTTGTACCTGAGATCGCTCGCCAATTATGAATCATGACTCGAACGACTGACTTCCGAGAGCCTGGATGAGCTTCGAGTGCAGGTAAACATGTGCGCCTCTCCCGGTGGCAGGTCTCAGATGCTCAAAGGATGTTTTTTTGCGGTTCTTTGGGAATTAGCGCAATGAGGCAGGAAACAGGGGATGTTGAGCGGGCCGCTTCGCGGCCCGCCCAACATCCCCATCTATTTCCCACTTCACAGAGATTCCCAAAGGGCCTTTTTTGCTTTCTTGAAAATTCAGGTGTATACTCTTTAAGAGTGCGGCTTTGATCATTTTCACTTTTTCTTCATCATTTTGTTCGGTTACGAAGCCTCACATTGGAGGGAAAATTGAAGAAAAGGACCATCATTAGGTTCTTACTTGGGGTGCTGGCAGTAGAACTTATTGTCCTGGCAGTATTGTTCTGGCCTGATATTTCCTCCAGGCTTTTTCCCCCCACTCCAGTTATCGTAATGTCACCCGACACGAACACGCCAACTGCGCACCTGCTTCCTTCTCCAACCACATGGGGCACCCCTACACGGCGGGTCTTGAAACCGACCTGGACTCCTTATTCTTACAATCTTACCGTTATACCCAGCCGCACTCCTACCCAAACGGCAACGCGCACCATTTCTCGCACATTAGATCCAAGCCGTACGCGCACCTTGCTAACCATGCTCCCAGGCACAGCCACCGTTACGCGCACATCCACACCCACCCTGACCACCACATCTACACGCACCTTCACGCCCACCTTGACAGCCACACCTACGCGCACGCCCACAACCACAATCACGCGGACACGCACGCCCACCGGCTCGTCAACCCCCACCCAGACGCTAACACGCACACCTACGCCGCCGAACACGCCCACCAGCACGGGAACGGCAATACGCACGCTGACGCCTAGTGCTACCCAGACCGAAACACCCCTGCCTCCTGCCAATACAAATACCCCCACCGCTACGGGCGAACCGCCCTCAGCTACGCCCACTGTTACAACCGAGCCGCCTGCCGATACACCAACGGATATACCCACCGAAATACCAACAGAAACACCCACCGAAACACCAACGGAATAAAAGTCTTGGATTTTGCCAATTATAGAATGCAGCCCGGCGATTGAACCGGGCTTCTGGCGTTCATGATAGAAAGGGGTTGCTCCCGAACACCGTTCTCCTTCTCCTGCTGCTGAGGTAAAATCATTCCAAGCGAACATCTTCCTCACTCTCAACCTGCGAGGTGCCTGATGACAAGAAGAAAGAAGAGCGACAAGAAGAAAAGACCCATTGCTGTCACCGTCATCGCCGTGGCGATCGTGGTGCTTTTCTTGATCCGCCTCTACCAGGTCTATGAACCCCTGGTGCGCAACCACGTATTCAGCGACGGCCTCACCACTCCGCTCTTTATAGGTTGGAAATTGACCTTCCTTGGCACTGCCCTGCTCTCCAGCGCCACCTACCTGGCGCTCTCCTTGGCAGGCATCGTCTGCCTGGTGGGCTTCCTGCGTCTGCGCCGCTGGAGCTGGGTACTGCTGATGGCCTGGACCGGTATCTCGTTGATTATCTCGCTGGTGGATTATTTCTACACCCACGCCAACTATGCCGTGATGGCCTCCAATGTCATCATTGCGTTTGCCCTCAATATCAACGAGGTGCAGCACATCTTTGGGATCAGGAGGGCCGATGTCCCCAGCCTCTGAGCGCATCACTGCCTCGCTGACCGCTTCCGATCTGGGGCTGCTGCGCCAGTTCGAGCCGGTGGTGTGCTACACCCGCGGCGAACAATTCTTCCCCACCAACGTTGACCATTATGTAAAAGAATGCAGTCTGTGGGAACATCACCCGGATGGCCGCGATGAATTGCTGGTCAGGCAGGGCGAACTTAACCTGGAAAAGCTGGTTGAATCCCGCCCGGCCGAGTTTGGCTCGGTACGCTACCTGAGGTTCATTGAACAGCTCAGCTTGGCCGAGTCGGCCCAGGTGTTGGCCAACCAGTTGCTCCTGCGCCGTAAGCTGAGGAATTATTTCCATGCCGGCATCGGGCGCCTGGCACGCGGCGGCATCCTGCCCCGCTTGCTGGATGGTCTGTTCTCGCTGTCCTTCCTGCTGCGCGGTAAAGTCTCGGCTGCCACCGCCGCCGCAGCAGAGCTGGATTACCACGAGATGTTCACCGAAGATCAGACCTACACCTACTACGGTCGCGTGACACGTCAAAACGGCTGGGTGATGCTCCAGTACTGGTTCTTCTTCTGCTTCAACAGTTGGCGCTCCGGCTTCCACGGCGTCAATGACCACGAGTCCGATTGGGAGATGGTCACCATCTACTTATATGAAGAAGATGGGCGGTTGATCCCGGAATGGGCGGCCTACGCCTCGCACGATTTCAAGGGTGATGACCTGCGCCGCCGCTGGGACGATAATGAGGAACTGCAAAAAGTGGAGCACAGCCACCCGGTCATTTTTGCAGGAGCCGGTTCGCACGCCTCCTATTTCCAGCGTGGCGAATACCAGGCCGAGGTTAACCCTTCCCTGCCGGGCTGGTTTTCGGGGCTGCTCCGTTCGTGGGACAGGTTCTGGACCGGGACGCTCGGCCAACCACCCACCAATGTCTTCCACATCCCGTTCGTGGATTTCGCCCGCGGCGACGGCCTGCGCATTGGCCCCGGCGGGCATCATGCCTGGTCGCCGGTGCTGATCGACGAATCCACCGACTGGGTCAACCAGTACCGGGGCTTGTGGGGTCTGTTCGCCCGTGATCCCATTTCAGGGGAGAACGCCCCGGCAGGTCCCATGTACAATCGTGACGGTTCACCGCGCGGCTCGTGGTACGATCCGCTCGGTTTCGCCGGTCTTGATAAGGTGGCGCCTCCTCCGCAAATGCTGCAAATGCTTGCAGATAACTGTACGAAGGTGCGCCAGCGCCAGCAGGAACTTGAAAAACTGGCCCCGGAGAAAGCTGCGGAACTGCAAGCCAGGGGTGCCCGCTTGAAAGGCATGGAAGGCAACCCACATCTGGCAAAACAATATGCCTCCCTCGAAAAGGAGATCAACAGTCTTTCGGTGGAAGTGCGTACCCTGCGCCGTGAGTACTGGGAAAATACTGCCCTGCTCCAGGGGCTTAACCGCCGCCTGGACCGGATGAAAACCGGCGGGCAGGATGACCCCCGCACCCACATCCATCACCTGGCGGTGCCCGACGATCCCGCCCAGGTATTGCGCTTCGACCGCGCCGCCGAAACCTGGGCCGCCATCAGCCTGAGCCTGCTCCTGTTTGTCATTGCAGCGCTCATTTTCTTCCCTCCACGCTTTATCTGGGCCGGGCTGGCCATCATCCTGATCCTGTTCGTGGTGGCCGAGGCGTTCCTACGCGGCGCCTTTATCCAGACGGTTGGCCGTCTGACGTTGATCCTGGCAATGATCACCGCCCTGATCCTGTTCCTGCATTTCTGGAAGTGGATCATCGCCGCGGCCCTGGTGGGTATGGGCATCTCGCTGATGTACCAGCGCCTGAGGGAACTGACCGGCTGATGCCTTTGATCTCCTTTTTTCACTCCAAAATAAGATAATCATGTCGCATAACACCCTGAAATCCGGTTATGCCGAGCTGGTTGAGCGTTTGAACCGTTTTCCACAAGGTGCCCCGCCCTCTGAGACGCTCTACCAGATCCTCAGGATCCTGTTCAGCGAGCGCGAAGCCGGGCTGGTGGCACTCTTGCCGATCAAGCCATTCACAGCCGACCAGGCCAGCCGCATCTTGAAAATGGACTTGGTTGAAACCCGTAAAGTGCTGGATGACCTGGCTGGCCGAGCCATCCTGGTGGATGTGGAGCAGGCTGGTCAGACTACGTACACCCTGCCACCGCCCATGGCCGGTTTCTTCGAATTCTCGATGATGCGCATGCGCGGTGACATCGACCAGAAACTGCTGGCAGAACTTTTCTACCAATACTTGAACGTGGAGGAAGACTTCATCCGCGACCTCTTCGTCAGGGGGGAAACCCAACTGGGACGCGTATTCGTCCACGAACCAGTGCTTTCCACCGAAAACGCCTTGCACGTGCTGGATTACGAACGCGCCAATGAGGTCATCCGCACCGCCACTCATCGCGGCGTCGGGGTTTGTTACTGCCGTCATAAGATGATGCATTTGGGTCGCGCCTGTGACGCCCCGCTGGAAATTTGCATGACCTTCAACGGCACGGCTCAATCGCTGACCAGGCACGCTTATGCCCGTCTGGTGGATGTGAGCGAAGGGCTGGATCTGCTCCAGCAGGCTTATGAGCAAAACCTGGTGCAGTTTGGCGAGAATGTGCGTGAATCCGTCAACTTCATCTGCAACTGCTGCGGCTGCTGCTGCGAGGCCATGATCGCAGCCCGTAATTTTGGCTTGCTCAACCCGGTGCATACCTCCAACTTCCTGCCAGTGGTGGCAGAGGCTGCGTGTAACGGCTGCGGGAAATGCGTGACTGCCTGCCCGGTTGAAGCCATGACCCTGGTTTCCACCAATGACCCACGTCACCCAAAGATGAAAAAGGCCAAAGTGGATGAAGATATCTGCCTGGGTTGCGGTGTCTGCGTGCGTACCTGCTCTCATGCCGGACTTTCCCTGCGCTCGCGCCCTGAAAGGGTCATCACCCCACTCAACTCCGTCCACCGCACCGTCATGATGGCCATCGAGCGCGGCGACCTGCAAAACCTGATCTTCGACAACCGTGTGCTCTGGAACCATCGTGCCCTGGCTGCCGTGCTGGGCGTGGTCCTGGGCCTGCCACCCCTCAAGCAGGTGCTTGCCAGCCGGCAGGTGAAATCGCGCTACCTGGAATACCTGATCGCACATGTCAAGGTGTAGTCTGAAAAATATTTTTATTCCATTTCCACCATTTTCCACATCCTAACTCTTACAGAGCTTGATAATTTCTTGAAGAATCCGGCTGCCTTCTTGCCGGATCTTTGATTTTAAAGGGAATATAGTCAAGCATTACATTTCCTGCTGAATGAAATCCTGATCCCTTATGGAGAACTTTCTATGACCGACCTGATCTATGTCGGCTTGACCATCGCCTTCCTGTTGCTCAGTTGGGGCTTCATCGCCTTCTGTGACCGGTTAATGGAGAAGAAGAAATGAACGCACTTTATCTCATCACCGGTCTGATCACGTTGGTCCTATTCATCTATCTTGTGGTCGCTCTGCTGAAACCGGAGTGGTTTGAATGAACATCACCAGTTGGCTTCAACTCATCCTGTACATGGCTGTTTTGATCGCGCTTGTCAAACCGCTCGGCGCCTACATGACCAGGGTCTACCAGGGGGAACGGACGTTCCTGAGTCCGGTTCTCCAGCCTGTGGAGAAATTGGTCTATCGCCTGGCGGGCACTTCCCCGGACCAGGAAATGGACTGGAAAGTCTACGCCTTCGCCATGCTTTTGTTCAACGTACTGGGGTTGCTTGTGGTTTACGCTTTGCAGCGCCTGCAGGGCTTCCTGCCGCTTAACCCGCAGGGCTTCGGGGCAGTTTCCCCCGCCTCGGCCTGGAATACAGCGGTCAGTTTTGCCACCAACACCAACTGGCAGGGATATGGCGGCGAGACAACCATGAGCTATCTTACCCAGATGCTTGGCATGACTGTGCAGAACTTCGTCTCGGCTGCCACCGGCATGACCATCGTCATTGCCATGCTCCGGGGGCTGGTCCGTCACACTTCTAAAACCATCGGCAACTATTGGGTGGACCTGACCCGCTCGGTGCTCTATATTCTCCTGCCCCTGGCGTTCATCCTGGCCCTGGCGCTTGTCTCCCAGGGTGTGGTGCAGACCTTCAGTCAGGACAAAACTGCGGCGCTCCTGCAACCGGTGACAACTGCCAGCGGGAAAACGGTGACGCAGCAGGTACTGGCAGTTGGGCCGGCAGCCTCCCAGGTAGCCATCAAGCAATTGGGCACCAATGGTGGCGGTTTCTTCAATGCCAACTCGGCGCACCCCTTCGAGAACCCCACACCGCTCTCTAATTTCCTCGAGAGCCTGTCCATCCTGCTCATCCCGGCCGCGTTGTGTTACACCTTCGGAAAGATGGTTGGAGATACGCGCCAGGGCTGGACTCTTCTGGCTGTCATGACCATTATTTTCGTGGCGCTGTTGGCGGTAACGGTCTGGGCGGAACAGACCGGCAACCCGGCCATCGCCTCGCTGGGTGTGGACATTCAACAATCCAACACCAACCCTGGGGGGAACATGGAAGGCAAGGAGGTCCGCTTCGGCGTGGCCAACTCGGCCCTGTGGGCCACGGCCACCACGGCTGCCTCCAACGGCTCGGTCAACTCGATGCACGACTCGAACATGCCGTTGGGCGGCATGATCCCCTTGTGGCTGATGCACCTGGGAGAGGTCATCTATGGTGGGGTCGGCTCCGGCCTGTATGGCATGTTGGCCTTCGTCATCGTTGCGGTGTTTGTAGCCGGGCTGATGGTGGGGCGCACCCCGGAATACCTGGGCAAGAAGATCGAGGCTTTTGAGATGAAGATGGCCTCCCTGATCCTTCTGCTCCCGGTCTTCACCGCCCTGGTCGGGACGGCCCTGGGTGTCATGACCGCCGCAGGCAGGGCGGGTGTTGCCAACCCCGGGCCGCATGGGTTCAGCGAGATCCTGTACGCCTTCTCATCTGCCACAGCCAACAATGGCAGCGCCTTCGCCGGTCTGAGTGTGAACACCCCCTTTTATAACACGGCCCTCGGCGCCATCATGTTCATTACCCGCTACTGGCTGGCCATCCCGGCCCTCGCCATCGGTGGATCGCTGGCGCTCAAGAAGAAGGTTCCGTTCGGTGCTGGCACACTGGAGACCCACACCCCCCTCTTTATTGCCTGGCTGATCGCGGTCGTCATTATCGTTGGAGCGCTCGGCTTCCTGCCGGCCCTGGCCCTTGGCCCGGTCATTGAACATATCATGGTTTTTCACTAGGATGACGCCATGAGCACTCAACTTAAAAAACAGTCCACCCACAGGAGAAAATTATATCGGCGCGCCGTGCTGGATTCATTTGCCAAGCTCGATCCGCGCTGGATGGTGCGCAACCCGGTCATGTTCGTAGTGGAAGTGGGCAGCCTGCTCACCACTGCCTTGTGGCTCCAGGCGCTCTTTGGCAGGGGGGAAGCCCCGGTTGGTTTCATCGGCGCGGTAGCTTTGTGGTTGTGGTTCACCGTTTTGTTCGCCAATTTTTCTGAGGCGCTGGC
>CAIKOL010000323.1 GCA_903829085.1 uncultured Anaerolineales bacterium
ATCTCGCCCAACACCCCCTATTTCTCCCATCACTCCGGCAATTCCCTGAGAACCATTCAATCTCCAAACCTGCGATAGAACCAGGTCTTGATAACCTGGGTCAGGATCACATAGATCACCAGCATCCCCAGCAGGAACAGCCAGTACAACCATGGTAGCGGGGTAAAACCCAGCCACCCGGAAAGAGGCGAATAGGGCAGGTAGGCTCCTACCGCCACAATTGCCAGCGAGGTAAATATGAGCGGTTTGCTGGCCCGGCTCTGGAGGAAGGGAATCTTATTTGTCCGGATGACATGGATGATCAGCGTCTGGGTAAAGAGCGATTCAACAAACCAGCCGGTGTGGAACAAGTCCGCGTTCGTCCAACTCTTGAATACGTACAGCATGATAAAAAACGTTGCATAATCGAAGATGGAACTGATCGGACCAATGAATAGGATGAAACGGCGCAACTCGCCAATGGCCCATTTGCGAGGCCTGGTCAGCCATTCAGGATCCACATCGTCCGTCGGGATGGTGGTCTGCGAAAAATCGTAGAGCAGGTTGTTGGTCAGCACCTGGATGGGCAGCATGGGCACGAATGGCAGGAAAATACTGGCGCCCAGTACGCTGAACATGTTGCCAAAGTTGGACGAAGCCGCCATCTTGATATACTTGACAATGTTCCCAAACACGCGCCGGCCTTCCAAAACGCCATCCTGCAGTACCAGCAGGCTGTTCTCCAGCAAAATGATATCCGACGACTCCTTGGCGATATCCACCGCGCTGTCCACCGAGATGCCAACGTCGGCAGCCTTGAGCGCCGGTGCGTCGTTGATCCCGTCTCCCATGAAGCCCACCACATGCCCCCTGCCCTGCAGGGCGCGGATGATGCGTTCCTTGTGCGACGGGGAGAGCTTGGCGAAGACGGTGGTGGCCTCGGCAGCTTCAGCCAGGCTCGCCTCGTCCATTTCTTCGATCTCCGGGCCGAGCAGGATGTGATCCACGGGCAGGCCGACCTGCTTGCAGATGCTGCCGGTGACGATATCGTTGTCGCCGGTCAGGATCTTTACCGCCACGTTATATTGATTGAGTTTCTGCAAAGCCTCGGTGGCGGTATCCTTTGGCGGGTCCAGGAAAGCCAGGTATCCCAGCAGGGTCAGGTTCGACTCATCCTGGATGGTATAGTGCGGGGTATCGTCTGTCCCGGGAAAAGTACGATAGGCCACCGCGATGACCCGGAACCCCTCCGAATTCAGTTCCCGGACGCGCCGTTTGCGATGCTCATCGTGTTCGGCAGTCACATCCAGCACTTCTCCATTGATCTCCACGTGCTTGGAAAGCAGCATGATCTCTTCGACCGCGCCCTTGCAGATCAGGATGTGCTGATCCTTATCGTTTTCAACGATCACTGACATGCGCCGGCGCTGGAAATCGAAAGGCAGTTCATCGATCTTGGTAAAGCGCTCATCCACCTGCAGCGAGTCGTTCAGGTCGCCATGCGCCAGGATGGCCTCGTCCATCAGGTTCTTCAGGCCGGTCTGGTAGTAGCTGTTCATGTAGCCGTAGTCCAAAACCCGCTGGCTGGGGTTGCCTTTCACATCCAGATGCTTTTCCAGCACGATCCTGCCCTGGGTGATGGTGCCGGTCTTGTCGGTACACAGCACATCCATGGCGCCGAAGTTCTGGATGGCATTCAGGCGTTTAACGATGACTTTCTTCTTCGACATGGAAATTGCACCCTTGGACAGGTTGACCGTTACGATCATGGGCAGCATTTCAGGGGTCAGGCCGACCGCCACCGCCAGGGCGAACAGGAACGCTTCCAGCCAGTTATGCTTGCTCAGGCCGTTGAACAGGAAGACCAGCGGCACCATGATGGCGATGAAGCTGATCATCAACCAGGTGAACTGGTTGACGCCTTTATCGAAACTGGTCAGGATTCTCTGACCGACGATGCTGTTGGCCAGAGAGCCAAAATAAGTCCCGCTGCCGGTCTGCACCACCACCGCCGTGCCGGTGCCGCTTTCGATGTTGGAGCCCAGGAAACAGATATTCGTCATCTC
>CAIKOL010000324.1 GCA_903829085.1 uncultured Anaerolineales bacterium
GATTTCAAAAACGCGGCGGGCTCTTTCCAACTCGTCCATGCCCCCGAGCATCTCGTCCGCCCGCACCCGCTGGGGCTCGTGCAGTTCCAATGGCACCCTCAGTTTCACCTGGCGGCTGGTATTGGCGCCGCCGGAAGTAATCGATTACGTGGTCTTGCATGAACTTGTCCATACCCAGGTCAGGAATCATTCCTCCAAATTCTGGTTAAGAGTGGCAGAGATCATGCCTGAATATAAACGACGCGTTTCCTGGCTAAAGAAAAACGGGCGGTTTCTCACCCTGGGCGAGGAATGAACACTCCAATTCATCATAGAATCTTATGCACAGATATTCGTTCCTTAATTTTCCTGCAAATAGTGACTTTAATTCGCCGCCACCAGCTTATAATTTAAGTTTCAAGCAATTAACCTATCAGACTTTTGAACTTTTAGACTGCCTGGCTATCAGACTCTAAACTCTTCATTATCAGACTGTCCGACTGATATTTCTGGAGCTTCCCATGTACATTCGCCCTGTCCAGACCAGGAAAGACCTCGCAGCTTTTATCAATCTCCCCTATCAACTCTATAAGCATGACCCGGTCTGGGTCCCGCCTTTGCGAGACGAGCAGCGCGGTCAGTTCGAGCCCAAGCGCAACCCGCTGCTCGATCACTGCGAATGGCAGTTATTTTTGCTCGAAGACAATGGGAAATTGATCGGGCGCATTGCCGTGTTCATTGACCTTCTGGCGATTGACTTCTGGAATGAACGCATCGGGCTCTTCGGCTATTACGAATGCATCCCGGATCCCGCCGCAGCACAGACTTTGCTCGAGGCCGCGCAGGACTGGTTGCGCGGGCGCAAGTGCACCTCCATGCGCGGGCCGTGGACGTTCGTCTCGCAAGAGTGGGGCCTGGTGGTGGAAGGGTTTACTCCCTCGCCGGTGGTAATGGCTCCCTATAATCCACCCTATTATGCTGACCATTTTGCTGCATTTGGATTGGAGAAGGTTAAGGACTTGCTTTGCTGGTACATTTCAGCCAGGGAAGGCTACCAGGTTCCGGAACGCATCCTGCACCTGACCGATGCAGTCCAGAAACGCTATAATGTCCACATCCGGCAGCTGGATATGAAGCGCTATGATGAGGAAGTCAAGATCATCATCAACCTCGCCAACTCGACCATTATTGACAACTGGGGTTTCTCGCCCGTAACCGAGGCTGAGGTTCAGGCCATGGCACGTGACATGAAGCCGGTGCTTCAACAAAAAGGGGTGCTTTTTGCCGAAGACTCCGAGGGCAAGCCCATCGGCTTTGCCATCACCCTGCCGGATGTGAACACCCTGCTCAGGGGGCTGAACGGCCATCTCTTCCCCTTCGGCTTTATTAGGCTGCTGACAGGTATCCAGCGCCTGCGGCGCTACCGCATGTTCGCCCTGGGTGTGATCCCCGAATACCAGGGCAAAGCGGTAGACAGCCTGCTCTACCGCGCCATGCACGAGACGCTCTATACCCAGGATCTGTGGATGGAGATCAACTATGTGCTGGAAGACAACTGGCCGATGGTCAATGCCATCAAGAAACTGGGCTGCACTCCGCTCCGGCGCTACCGGGTGTACGAGATGGGAATTTAACCACAGCGGTATAATCTTACTATCCATCAATTCAGAAAGGAGACTTTGATATGAAACTCAGTGCTCGAAATATCCTGAAAGGCAAAGTGGTCAAGATTGTGCGCGGGGCGGTCAACGATGAGGTCACCATCCAGTTACCCGGTGGAGAACAGATCGTTTCCATCATCACCGATGGGTCGGTTGCGTCCCTCGGGCTGAAAGAAGGCAAAGAGGCTTACGCCATCATCAAGGCCTCCAGCGTGATGGTGGCAGTGGACTGATACCCCAGTCTAGGCAAAGAAAAAGTCCTCCCGGAAGCGGGAGGACTGAATGTTCAATCGGTGTACTGAAGAGAGCCAGACGGGGTCTGGCTGATTTATTTCACTTCCACCAATTCCACATCAAATACCAGCGTGGCATTCGGCGGGATGACACCGCCCGCGCCGCGTTCGCCATAGGCCAGTTGAGGCGGGATCGTCAACACCGCCTTGCCGCCGGCCTTCATCAGGGCAATGCCTTCGTCCCAGCCCTTGATGACCCGACCCTGACCAAGAACGAACTCGATCGGTTCGCCGCGGCTGACAGAAGAGTCGAATACCTTGTCGTCCAGGAATTTGCCGGTATAGTGCACTTTGACGGTCTTGCCTGCCACAGCCTGTGCGCCTGTTCCCAGGATAACTTCGTTGTAATCCAGTCCGCTCGTTGTTTTCATATCAACTCCTTTTTATAAATTGAACCGCAATTGTACTGCAAATTCCTGATATAATTTTCTCACCGTACCGATTCAGGAGCACAAGGAATGACAGACACCCTCTAAAAAACCGACGCTTTTCCGGGCAACCCAACCCGCTGGTTTTTTGATTTGGCCGAGGGAGCAATCCATAGTGACCATCGGCCTCCCGACCTGTATAGGTCGGGACCAGCCGGGGGCATTTGCCCCCGGTTTTGTTTTTCCAAGGATCGTCTATGCTCTCTGCTCATTCCATCACAAAATCATACGGCCTCCACACCGTACTCCAGGATATTTCTTTTAGCATCTCTGCCGGTGATCGTCTTGGTCTGATCGGTCCCAACGGCTGTGGCAAGACCACCCTGATGCGCATCCTCGCCGGTCAGGAATTGCTTGATTCCGGGACAGTTTCCTATCTACCCACCAGTCTGCGCATTGGCTATCTGCCCCAGGGTTTTGACCTTGACCCGTCGCTGACCATCGCCGAAGCGTGTGCGCCCGCACCGGCTTGGGACTCCGAGTCCGCCTTTGCTGAATTGGCTGCTGCCCTGGCTGAAAACCCCGGCGACAAGACCCTCCAACTCTCCTACGATGAAGCTCTGCAAACGCTGGAACACGCCAGCGTGCAACCCGACACCGTGTTGGCACCCCTGGGTTTGGCTGGCATTGACCC
>CAIKOL010000325.1 GCA_903829085.1 uncultured Anaerolineales bacterium
ATTTTGAGTGTGTGCAGCGAAGCTGCACACACTCAAAATGCGAACTCCTCCTGAATTTTCGGATAGATATTTATCCTGTTCGGTGGGAAAGCTTAAGGGACTGTTGCATATAATGAGCGGTACATTGCATAAATTTCGTAGATGGTGCGGATATAGTTCTGAGTCTCATCAAAACGAATAACTTCCAGAAATAAGTCGGAATCCGTACCGGAAAGATCGCGCCAAATGGCAGCGGCTTCAGGCCCAGCATTATAAGAAGCCAGGGCTGAATAAAGGTCGCTATTGAAGCGCAAGCGCTGATCCATCAGATAAAATGCACCCAGGCCAATGCTGATCATGGGTCGGTACAGATCAATTGAAGTGTAGCTGGGGGGCCAGCCATGATTATCCACAATGAATTGCCCGGTATCGGGAGTGATCTGCATCAGGCCGATTGCATAAGAGGATTGCGCGCCTTTATTGTAAAGACTCTCTTGCCGCATAACCGATAACAAGAAGAGGGGATCGAATCCGGTCAGTTGTGCAGATGGAAGGATGAGTTCTTGATAATACAACCCATAGCGGACATGGTTGAAATAAGCAGGCGCGGCCAGTGTCTGAGACTGGGAGGTCATCCCGGCCAGGGTCAGTACCTGGCGAATGGCGAAAATTGCCGGGTAATAATATCCAAGATCAAGCATGTAATTCGCCAGACGATAACAATCAGCAGGATCCTTTTCAACAGCGGTGCTCAATGCGTCAAATTCCAAGCGTGCCTGAGCATCCAGGCCGAGGGTCCAGAATTCGGTGGCGCGCAGCAAGCGTGGGTCCGTGAGAAGTTCACCGGGAGTGCTCAGATCAGTATCCGCAGGCAGGTTAAACGTGACACGCAGCCAGGCTTCGGCGTCGGTGCGTTCAGCAGGCAGATTCACAGTTAAGATGGCGGCCGGAGATGTGTCAAAAACAGGTCGGTTAAAAAGCATGTCTTGAGACCGCAGGCTGTAATAGTCGGTCTGGTCAAGGGCGGCAGTTTGCTGCCAGGTGGACTGTGCGGTAGCATCGTTGCCCAGAGCCTGTTGCGTTTTTGCGGCCCAGAAACCGGAACTGGTCTGGTCTTCCAGTGTGGTGGCAAGGATGGCCTCGCGTTGGAAGGCTACGAGTGCATCGTTAAATTTTCCGAGACGATAGCGGGCTATGCCAACCTGGAAGAGAGACTGCGGGACAAGGTCGCTGCCAGGGTATTCAGCGGCGACTCGATCCCAGGTTTGAGCTGCTTCTTCCAGTTTCCCCTCGCGTTCCTGGATACGGCCGGCTTCCAGCAGGTAGATGGGGGCGTTGGCATCGACAGGTGCCTGCTGTACAAAGTCGAGCAGGGTTTGCGCAGCAGCATCATACTGACCCAGGAAATACCATAAGGTGAAGGCACGCCCAGGGAGAGAAAGACTTCCATTCCACGAGGCGGCCCAATGGGAATTATCCGGATAGTTCTGGATAAAAACACCCCATGCCTGGACCGCATCCTCGTATTGCCCTAAAGAGAAGAGGGTAAGTGCTTTGTAATAGGCAGCCGTACCATCATTCTCGGGGTTGGCATCCATGTATCGTTGAAAAGCATCCAGCGCATAGCCATATTGACCGGCAAAATAATCCACCAGGCCACGATTCATGTCATCGACTGGAATGTTCGCATTCACCAGGGCAACCAAAGCGGAATAGGAATCATAAGCCAATGGATAATTATCGACAGTATGGAGGAAGTGCTGGTAAGCCTGATCAGTTTGCCCGAGTGACAGGTAGATCTGGCCGGAGAGCAGGTCCATCTGGGCTTTCACATAATCGTTCGAGCTGGCCGCGTAGATGGCATCGTACATGCCAAGAGCCGTCGTAGTGTCCCCCAATCCTATATAGGTTTGAGCAATTTTAATTTTCAGGCCGGTATCATCCTGGGGATGGGGGGCAGCCAACGCAGCCTGGTAAGCAGCGATGGCCTCAGTCCCATTTCCGGCAGCTGCATAGGCATCACCTCGCTGTTCCTGTACGTAGGCATCGATTGTGCCCGGACGCAGGGCCAGGTAAATAGTATAAGCCTGGGCGGCTTCCGTATATCTCTGGAGAGCTGAGTAGATTTCGCCAAGCAGAAAATATGCTCGGACAGCATTTGGAGAGCTCGGGTACTGACTGGTCAACTGCCAGAGGATTTCCAACGCACGAGTATTGTTTTTTATATCAGAATAACAGCGGCCTAAACCCCACAATGCGGCCGCGCGCACATCCAGGTTGGTGGACGTATCCAAAGCAGTCTGGTAATCGGTGAGCGCCAGGTCATAATTGCCATCAAAGAGCGCCTGTTCGCCGGTTTCGACACGGACTTCAGGAGTAGGTGTTTGCGAAGGGGTAAGGGTCGGCAAGGGAGTATCAGATGGAGTGACACCTGGTGGAAGAGTCGGGCTGGGCGTCCCGGTGGGTGTGAGAGGAGCCGTCCCGGTACAACTTGCGAGAAGAGCCGCAATGCACAGACCGAGAAGCATATATTTGGTTTTCATGGAAATGCTTATAACGCGAGATGGAAGGGGTGTCAATGTGCTTTGACAAGCCGTATCTCCCATGATAAACTACTTTCGCTACTGACGACGCCCCCTGGAAGGGCGTCGTTTGGCGTGCCATGCGAACACTTTCTTGGGATGATGACTCGCACGAATTGCTAATGATCGACCAGCGTCGTCTGCCTGCCGCGCTGGAAGTTATTGCCTTGCATACAGTCGGAGAAGTAGTTGAAGCGATCCGTAATATGACTGTGCGCGGTGCTCCGGCTATTGGCGCAGCTGCAGCCTTTGGGCTGGCGCTGGCAGCGAATGAATCGCCTGCCTGGTCTGCTGAGGATTTCCTGGCAGATCTGGAAACTGCCGCCCAATCCTTGAAAGCCTCCCGCCCAACTGCGGTCAACCTGGCCTGGGCAGTGGATAGAGTACTAACGGTAATCAGGGAGCAGTTATTCAAGAACCAGGAAACAATTCTGGATGATTTACGCCCGATGGTGCTTGCTGAAGCTCAAAAGATCGCCGACGAAGATGTAGAGATTAACAAACGCATGGGTCAGTACGGAGCGGCGCTGATTGAAGATGGCGACACCATCATCCATCACTGTAACACCGGTGCTCTGGCAGTGGTGGATTGGGGGACTGCGCTGGGGGTCATCCGTACTGCTCACGAACAAGGGAAACACCTGCATGTACTGGTGGACGAGACCCGCCCGCGTTTGCAGGGCTCCCGCCTGACAGCCTGGGAATTGGGACAGTACGGCATCCCTTATGAAATCATCAGCGATAATATGGCCGGGTATTTTCTACGCTCCGGTCAAGTGCAAAAAGTCCTTTTTGGCGCCGACCGGATCTCGGCCAATGGCGATGTGGCGAATAAAATAGGTACCTATATGCTGGCCCTGGCAGCCCATGAGAATGGGATACCGGTTTATTCGGTGGCCCCAACTTCTACAATTGATCTGTCGCTCGCGAATGGCAGCCTTATTCCCATCGAAGAGCGTGACCCGGATGAAGTCCTGGGGATCCAATTTCATGGTGAGCGCGTCACACCGGAAGGAGCCAGAGCTCGCAACCCGGCTTTTGATGTAACCCCCAACCGGCTCATCACTGCGATTGTCACCGAGAATGGGATTGTCAGACCACCTTTTGATGTAAACCTGAGAAAAATAGTTAAACGAAATTTGTGAACCGTAATTCATAACCCGAAACCTGATTTGTGGAATTTTCAATGGACATATTACTCACCGGCTCTGTTGCATACGATTACCTGATGACCTTCCCCGGCTTGTTCAAGGAGCAATTCCTCCCCGAACGGCTGGAGAAGATCAGCCTTTCCTTCCTGGTCGATTCCATGTCCCGCCAGCGGGGTGGAGTGGCGCCAAATATCGCCTATACCATGGCACTGTTGGGCGAGCGGCCGCATGTGATGGCAACGGTGGGCGAGGACTTTGGTGAATACCGCGTTTTCCTAGAGAGGGCGGGTGTGGATACATCCCTGATGGA
Organism: uncultured Anaerolineales bacterium; assembly: GCA_903829085.1. Lineage (GTDB taxonomy): Bacteria > Chloroflexota > Anaerolineae > Anaerolineales > Villigracilaceae > UBA877. Next base: position 4,023 of record CAIKOL010000325.1, read on the forward strand.
GGTAGTCCCGGGATTATTCACCGCTTCATTCTTTGCCACCACAGACCAGTCCAACGCACAGTTGGCCTCGTTCTATCCGGGGGCGATGGGCGTGGCAACCCGGCAGAGTATCTTCCAGGTGCAGCCCAGTCCAGACCTTGTGATCGTATCGCCGAATTCTCCCGAGGCGATGACCAAGTTCGCGGCTGAATGCCGCCTGTCTCATATTCCCTACTTGTACGACCCGTCGCAGCAAATCCTGCGCCTCGAAGGCTCCGAATTGGCACGTGATATGGAAGGGGCGCAGTTCCTCTTTGTTAATGATTACGAGTTCGACCTGATCGCCAAAAAGACTGGCTGGGACCTGGCGCAGGTGCTCCAGCATGTCAGGGTGGTGGTGGTGACGCGCGGGAAAGATGGGGCAACCATATATACCGGTGAAACAGAGCATTTCATTCCGACCGTTCCTGAGGAACGGATTGTAGACCCGACTGGTGTGGGTGATGCTTTCCGCGGCGGTTTCCTGACCGGGTATGCCCATGGATTCGATTGGAAGCTGTGCGGTGAGATCGGTTCATTGGCGGCTGTCTACTGCCTGGAGCAGAAAGGCCCTCAGAACCATGTTTATACCCGCACCGAATTTGTGAGGCGTTTCCGTGGGTATTTTGATGATGGTGGTAAACTAGACGAGTTAATAAAGTGATTGGTAGATCAGGCAACCTGTGAATAAGGAATTTCCTAATTCGTTTTTCCTGTTATTTTTCTATTTTTCAAAGGAGAAAACATGAGCAATTCTGATATCAAGGACATCAACCTAGCCGAAGGCGGGCGACGAAAAATTGAATGGGCTGAGCGCGAGATGCCCGTGCTGCGTTTGATCCGCGAGCGCTTTGCCAAAGAGAAACCGCTAAAAGGTGTGCGTTTATCAGCCTGCCTGCATGTCACCAGCGAAACCGCCAGTCTGGCGCGTACTCTGGTTGCAGGGGGAGCAGACCTTGTGCTGACAGCTTCCAACCCACTATCCACCCAGGATGATGTGGCGGCAGCCTTAGTCAATATCTATGAAGTACCGACCTTTGCCATTAAAGGCGAGGATAATGTAACCTATTACAAGCATATTGGCGCAGCCCTTGACCACAAACCCCACATGACCATGGATGATGGCGCCGACCTGGTTTCCACCATTCACAAAGAACGCCGTGAACTGATTCCGGAAATCATTGGTGGAACGGAAGAAACTACCACCGGTGTTATCCGTCTGCGTGCCATGGCCGCGGATGGAATGCTTCAATTCCCGGTTATTGCTGTAAACGATGCCATGACCAAACACTTTTTTGATAATCGTTACGGTACCGGGCAATCCACGCTGGATGGTATCATACGCGCCACGAATGTTCTGCTGGCGGGCAAGAACTTTGTTGTGGCGGGCTATGGTTGGTGCGGACGCGGCCTTGCATCGCGGGCGCGTGGCATGGGGGCGTTGGTAATTGTCACAGAAGTGGATCCGCTCAAGGCTCTCGAAGCTGTGATGGATGGTTTCCAGGTGATGCCAATGATGGATGCAGCCAGGATCGGTGACATCTTCTGTACCGTGACCGGCGATATCAATGTGGTGGATATCTGCCATTTCGAAGTGATGAAGGATGGCGCGATCGTCGCCAACTCCGGTCATTTTAATGTAGAAATCAACATCCCCGGACTGCAAGGTTTATCCAGGGACGATCCGAAACTAGTTCGCCCGTTCGTGCAACAGTATGAGACAAAAGATGGGCGCAAGATCAATATCCTGGGCGAAGGCCGGCTCATTAACCTGGCTTCCGCAGAAGGACATCCGGCCTCGGTGATGGATATGTCTTTTGCCAACCAGGCGTTGGCAGCCGAGTTCATGGTTAAGAATGCTACAAAACTGGAGAAACGCGTTTACTCTGTCCCCGCTGAAGTGGATGCTGAGATTGCGCGCATCAAACTCTCTGCCATGGGCGTGAAAATTGACGAGCTGACCCCTGAACAGTCCAAATACCTGAACTCATGGGAAGCAGGTACTTAAAGCATTTGATTTTCGATTGAGATTGGTAGTTGGCCTCGTAGATTGATGTCTGCGAGGCCTTTTATTTTGATAGCCAATTGTTAGCGGGATGACAGGCAAATATTTCCAACGGGAGTATCATCTTCTTGGATTACAATTACATTTTAGAAGGGTTTCCATGCTATCGAAACTTCGTGAACCTGTTAACGGTTTAACTCACCTGGGTGGCGCAATTGCCGCTTTCTTTGGAATGATTGCCATGCTAATTGTTAGTTGGGGAGTGACAATGAAAATGGTCTCGGCACTGGTATATGGTTTCAGCCTGATTGGTATGTTTTCAGCCAGCGCCACCTATCACATGGCTAAGGTAAGACCAGCCGTGCTCCAAATTCTGCGCAAACTGGATCATTCCGCAATCTTCCTGCTCATTGCCGGTTCGTATACGCCTTTCTGCCTGATTGCCTTCACCGGTTTCTGGCGTTGGGGTTTACTGATGACCATCTGGACAATTGCGATCATTGGGGTCGTGTTGAAAATTATCTATGTGAACTCGCCTCGTTGGCTGCACACGGGCATCTATGTAATTATGGGTTGGTTGTGCGTGATGGCTATTCCCCAGATGCATTCTGTACTGCCGTACCCTGCAATGGTATGGCTCTTTGTGGGCGGGGTGGTTTATACACTTGGGGCTGTCATTTATGCCACAAAAATCTTCAACTTTGTTCCTGGTAAATTTGGATTCCATGAAGTGTGGCATATCTTTGTACTACTCGGTGCACTGGCGCATTTTGTAGGTATCATGACACTGCTCGCCTCACCGGTTGTAAACTGAAACCTGGCAACTCAATTGCGAGAACGCCTGGCGATGAATTCCGCCAGGCGTTTTTTATTCGAACCATCAACCCCGTTCCTTCGCATATGAATCTCGCTTTATTTTTTCTGCATAATCACTATACCCACCGCTATACTCCTTTACCTGCCCGTCTTCCAGCGCCAGAATACGTTCCACCGTCCGGTCAAGGAAATAGCGGTCGTGGGAGATAACCAGCACTGTCCCGACGAAATCATCCAGTGCGTTCTCCAGAACTTCAGCGGAAGCAATGTCAAGGTTGTTGGTTGGTTCGTCAAGGAGCAGAAAATTCGCGCCAGAGAGAACCAGCAGCGCCAATTGCAATCGCGAGCGTTCGCCGCCGGAAAGCGTGCGTATTTTCTCGCTGACTTGTTTGTATGTGAACAAGTAGCGTAGAAGGAACGCCACTGCGTTTGACTCGCTCAATGTTCCAGTCCGACGGACAGTTTCGATTAGCGTCATGTTGAGATCGAGTGTTTCGTGTTCCTGGGCATAATACCCAACCTTGATGCTGGGTCCGATCTTGATCTCACCTGCTTCCGGGGTTTCTGTGCCGAGGATGAGCCGAAGGAGGACCGATTTACCGGTCCCATTCGGACCGATTAACCCTACTCGCTCCCCGTGTCGGATAAGAAAACTGATCCCAGTCAGCACTGGGCGGGTATAAGATTTCTTCACATCCACCAGTTCGAGCACTTGGTTTGAGCCGCGCCACCCGTTGAGTTCCAATCCCATTTTGCGGCGTTCCAGGGTTGGACGTTCCATCCGGTCAACACGTGCCAGGCGGGCTTCCATGGCATGCACCCGACTGGCAAACTTGTCACTGACCTGGACCCATTGTTGGTAGCGTTTGATGGCCATTTCCATTCGGACGATGGAACGTTGTTGGATTTGGTATAGCTCGTCAGCACGCGCCAAACGATCCTGTTTTTCGAGGATGTATTCGGTATAGTTACCAGAGAAGGTGGTCAGGTATCCGTCTTCGATTTCGGTAATGTGGGTTACGACAGCATCGAGAATATAGCGATCGTGTGAAACGAGTACCACTGCGCCGGGGTAATCACGGATGAGTTTTTCCAGGTAAGCTTTGCCAGGCAGGTCGAGATGGTTATCGGGTTCATCGAGAAGCAATACATCGGGTTGGACAAGCAATAACCGCACCAACCCAATGAGTTTTTTCTGACCGCCGGAGAGCACGCCGACTGGTTTGTTAAGATCGGTTTCAAGTAGACCGAGTCCGCTTAAAAGATTCCGCACCTGTTCCGGGTAGGAAGCACCGCCCAAGGATTCATATTCGGTTAGGCTTTTCTCATGCAGTTCGAGGATTCGGGTGAGTGCCTTTTCATCTTCGTAAATGGACGGATAGCCCAAACGGGCTTCGATATCCGCAAGCGCCTTTTCCAGTTCAGCCACGCGAGGATTTCCATCCAGCGCCAGTTGAAAAGCCAACGCGGAAGGGTCGAATTCCGGCTGCTGGGGTAAGTAACCAACGGTCACACCTTTGGCGCGCGACACCGTCCCGCCTGGCTCGCTGGCGTATTCCCCGGTGATGAGTTTGAACAGGGACGATTTCCCGGCACCGTTGGGACCCACCAGGCCGATCTTCTGCTCGTGCTGGATTTCCCAGGTCAGGTTGTTGAAGATTGTTTTTGCGCCCAGGATGAGGGTGGCATTCGCAAGACTGATGGATATCATAGTATCTACGATTGTATCAAATTCCTCTGCCCAAATCCCACACTATCTGATAGAATACAGCCCGCACGCCGGAATCATTCATTGTCATGCCAGGCCCCGGTCTCTACTCCGGGGTTTTTGTATGAATACCGTTGAGGCGGATGGTGTCCGCCTTAGGCGCACAGCCGTGCGTCTTGCACAAAGGGTAAAGAATTATGTTGAAAGAACGAACCGATCTCCGTAATATTGCCATCATCGCACATGTGGACCATGGAAAGACCACCCTGGTGGATGGTCTCCTGCGCCAGTCGCATACCTTCCGAGATAACCAGCAGGTGGCTGAGCGTGTCATGGACTCCAACGACCTTGAACGTGAACGCGGCATCACAATTCTTGCCAAGAATACTGCCATTACCATTCCAGACCCGGAAACTGGTCAGGTGGTTAAGATCAATATCGTGGATACTCCCGGTCATGCTGATTTTGGCGGCGAGGTGGAGCGCGTCATGAATATGGTGGATGGTGTCCTTCTGCTGGTGGATGCTGCCGAAGGTCCGATGCCACAGACCCGTTTCGTGCTCAAGAAAGCTCTCGAAATGGGTCACAAGGCTGTGGTGGTCATCAACAAAGTGGACCGCAAGGATGCTGAACCCGAGCGGGTCGTCAACCAGACCTTTGACCTGTTCATTGAACTGGGTGCCACCGACGAACAGGCGGATTTTCCCATCATTTATGCTCAGGCGACCACCGCCCAGGCCGGTTTTACCCCGGATCTCGGCCCGGACCTCCAGCCGCTATTTCAGACCATCCTGCGCCATATTCCAGCCCCCAAAGTGGACGAAGATGCCCCGCTCCAGATACTTATCACTACCCTGGGTTATGACGACTATCGCGGTGTGACTGCCGTGGGTCGCATCCATGCTGGTAAGATCAAAGTTGGGCAACCGCTGGCACGCCTGAAGATTGACGGAACTAATTCACCCGAGCGTGCCCGTTATTTATATGTGCATCAGGGTTTGAATAAGATCGAGGTGGAGCACGCTGAAGCAGGCGAGATCGTCGCCCTGGCTGGGCTGGAGGGGATTGCCATCGGCGAAACATTGGCCGATGTGGAAAACCCGGTTGCGCTGCCAACCATAAAGGTGGAAGAACCGACCGTCCGGATGACATTTGGGGTCAATACTTCGCCTTTCTCGGGCAAGGAAGGCCGCTGGAGCACATCCCGCAAGTTGCGTGAACGCCTTTTCGACGAATTACGCACCAATGTTTCCTTGCGTGTGCAGGAAACCGCCACTGCTGAAACCTTCCTTGTCTCAGGGCGTGGGGAACTGCATCTTGCCATCCTGATCGAGACCATGCGCCGGGAAGGATATGAGTTCCAGGTATCCCGCCCGGAGGTGATTTTCCACAAGGCCGAAGATGGCACCCAGCTTGAGCCGTTTGAGGAAGTCCACATCGAAACCAGCCCTGAGACCGTGGGAGTGGTGGTGGAGATGCTTGGAGGGCGGCGCGGTAAAATGATGGACATGCAGGATACCGGACAGGGGAGTACGCGGCTGGTGTATATTGTCCCCACGCGCGGCTTGCTCGGATTCCGTTACCAGTTCCTGACCGCCACACGGGGTATGGGCGTGATGAATACGCTTTTCCACGGTTACGAGGAAATGGCTGGACCGATGGCCCAGCGTTCCACTGGTTCGCTTGTGGCTTGGGAAATGGGTGACACGACTGCTTATGCCCTGAAAAGTGCGGAAGACCGGGGTACCTTGTTCTACGCTCCTGGAGTTGCCGTTTATGAGGGGATGGTGATCGGCGAGAATGCCCGTCCTGGAGATATTCCGATCAATGTCTGCCGCAAGAAGCATTTGACCAATATGCGCTCATCGCACGGTGACATGGAAATCCGTTTGACAACGCCGCGCCAGATGAGCATTGACGAGGCCATTGAGTACCTGTCGGATGATGAACTACTTGAGGTAACGCCGCTTTCATATCGTATCCGCAAGCGCATCTTGAATACCGATGAACGCGGGAAACAGGATAAGAAAGCCAAAGAAGCTTTGGAAGAATAACACAAGAGGCGCAAGGGAATTTCTTGCGCCTCTTTATTTTATTACTGGATTCATTTGGTTATGTCTTTACCCTGATAACCATTCCTCCGGTCATCTCCACCAGTGCAGGCGGGGTAAGTCTGAAAACTGCATTGGGCGTTCCACCCGCGGCCCAAATTTCTTCATACTGTAATAGATCCTCGTCAAGGTATGTTTCGAGAGACTGGATATGCCCCACTGGGGGGATGCCTCCGATTGCGAAACCAGTTGCCGCGCGAACGAATTCTGCATCCGCACGCCCGATGGTTTCGCCAGTATATTGGGCAATGCGGTTTTCGTCCACGCGGTTGGCACCGCTGGTCAGAACGAGAACCGGTTTTCCAGAAGCCTGCCCACGAAAAATAAGCGATTTTACGATCTGCCCGATCTGGCAACCGACTCGTTCAGCAGCTTCGGCCGAGGTTCGCGTGCTGTCCTGAAATTCAATGATCTGGCAGGCGGACTCAAGAACGATCAAAGCCTCCTGTACCTTTTGCGCAGAAGGACTCAACGTATTCTGTATTTTTCTATCCATATTTCCTCGCCAAAATAATTCCGACTGGCAATCCCCACATGGTTTCCTGCCTGGCCTCAACAGTGGTAAACCCAGCCGACGCGATGGTCCCGTTTACGTCTATGGGACGACAATCCACCAGAATTGGCCATTGGGAATGGAACCAATCATATATTTTTACTGCCCGGCTTTCTTTATTTTCCAGGGCCACCACGCACAGCCGCCCACCATCCACAAGTACTCTTTTAAACTCATCCAGCACGAGCGGGATTTCTGGTGTGTCAAAGAGTTCCAGTGTGAAACTCACAAATATAGCCTCGCAGAATTCATCCGTATAAGGCAGACTGGTCGCATCCCCAAGACATAAATCAACTCTGTTGGATAATCCGTATCGTGAAAGTTTCTTATTTGCAACCTGGAGCATTCCACCAGAGAGATCAAGCCCAAACACTTTTCCAGTTTCACTGGTTGATCTTGCCAATCCGATCAGACTCTGGCCAGTGCCGAATCCAATCTCAAGCACCTTCTCCCCCGGCTGAATATTCAACGTTTGCAGACCGATCTCCGTAAAACGCTTTTCACTGCCGGTGAACCAATCGTACCAGCGACTCATTCGATCATAGTTGATACGTGCGTTGGAATGATTCATCGGATAAATGCCGCTGCTTGTCCCACCAGAGCGTCACGCACGCGTTCCGCGTGAGCGTGGAACAGATCCATTTCCGCTGCTTTGTGCACAGGAAACCAGTCCACTCCGGTGGTTTCGTCGCTCAGACCGGGTTCGCCGCTGAGAAGCTCCACTTCGAAATTGAGTGCCACAATATGGCTCTGGTTGCCATCCGGGTAAACAACCACATTGTGCGGATCAGAGTAGACTCCTGTCAACCGTATAATGCGTACCCGCAGCCCTGTCTCCTCCCAGACTTCCCGCTCGCAACCTTCGGCAACAGATTCACCCGCCTCGATCATTCCACCAGGCAGGCACCACATTCCGTTGTCGGTGCGGCGGGTGAGCAAGATATTTTTCCGTCTCTCATCGAACAGAACGGCTGAACACCCCAAGCGGAGTTTACCTTGTCTGCCAATACGCTCGCCAATAAGAATATGTGTCATGCTTTTATTATAGCCGGATAGGTTGGCAAAGTCATTTCAACCCGAATCCTTGTTTTTCCAGCACTGTCCGCATCCCCGCGCGTACCACTCGAGCTGCGCGACGGGCACTGTGTTCCAGCCAGCCATAGTTTTCCATCACTTCCGGCTTGTCCGGCATTGAAACCTGGCGGCCTTCGTAGATGCCCGTGGCTGCCATCGTCCGGTCGTAGTCCAGCAGGGCGGTATCCTGGTCGGTTTGGTAGTTTTCCCAGTGCAGGATGGCTGGGAGCGGTAGGCGTGGTTTGAGATGCGGTTCTTTGGCAGGCCAGCCGAGTGTCATGCCGACAATTGGAAAAGTATGCTGCGGCAATTCAAGCAAATCGATGACTTCCTGCGGGTTGTTGCGGATGGACCCAACGAAGCAGATTCCCAGCCCAAGGGATTCGGCGGCCAGGGCAGCGGTTTGGGATGCAATGGCGCAATCCATGGCAGGGATGAGGAAACTCTCCACGTGTTCGGTTACTTGGGTGTAGCCACGCAGCTCACAGACGCGATCGAGGCGGGCCAGGTCTGCCACCCATACCAGGAAGACTGGGGCTTCAGCGATGAATTTCTGGTCAGCGCACAGGACGGACAACTGCTTCCGCTCTGTTGCCCCTGTGACTGCGATCACGGAATATGATTGCATGTTGGACGATGTGGAAGTACATTGACCAGCAGAAATAATTGATTCGATTATGGGTACAGGCACAGGGTCCGTTTTATAGTGACGAACAGAAGCATGTTTGTGGATGAGATCAAGGGTGGAATTGTTCACAATGTTTTCCGCGAAGCATGATTTGAAATTTCAATTATAAATACATTTCCAACTCGATTTCATCCCGAATTGGCAGACCATCTTCGTCCTGGAGTGGGATTTGAGGTTTGAGTTTGCGACTCTCCAGAATGGCATTAATGCGTACTGCGGAGATGATAAAGCCGCGCTTTTGGTAGAAATGCAGGGCGTGCGTATTGTTATTGGTTGTGACAAGGAACAACCGGATGCAGCCAGCCCGAACTGCCACCTGCCTCGTCGCATCGATGAGCGCGGCACCCATCCCCTGCCCCTGACGCCACGCGTTGAGTGTGATGATTTCGCACTCGTTCCTAGCGATAAAATAGGTCACCAGACCGGCAAGTTCCTTCCCGGCAAACGCGGCGAAACCGGGCAAGTCTGCCGGCCGAAAAATCTCGTTGTGGGTGATGACGATCTCCGCGCCCCATTCAGCAACCATGACAGGGCTAACCCAGTTCTTGTCAGCAGGTGTTAGAGGACGGATTTGAAAACCGGGCATGGAAATCAGACTCGTTTATTGTACAACAATCTTGATAAAGAACGACTCTCCAAATGGAACACCGCTTGGGTCAAAGGCCTGCCATTCGCTTACATATTCCCCTGTGTCCATTGGAGCAGTGAAAAGGATCCGTAAAGTAGCCTGCATCCCGGCGCGTGCCGGGAAAAGTGCCTGTTCAGGGGAGGCGCCCAGTGCGTCCCCGTCGACCAAACGCAGGCGATATCGGTTATCCCAATTACAGGAACCTGAATTCTGGACTAGCCATTGTTTATCCAGTGAACTTCCGGGCGAGACAACGGTAGAATCGGGGATGGTCAGATCCTCCAGGAAAGACAGCCCATCCCTGCAGGCTGGCGTGGGGGTTAAGGCAATTGGAGGGGGTGAGAAGAAGGTCTCAGTGGGAATAATGGTTGGAAGGAGAGGAGTTGGGGATGGTGAAGTAATATTTCCGCCGCATGCAGACAAAAGGAACCCCAAATAAACCAGGAAACTGGCGCCTGCAACCAGTGCAGGAGCGGACACAGACGAGAGCTTTCTATGTCCTTCCTTGTTCATTTGGAATTCCTTTAGAATACACCGGATACTGCCAAAAGGTCAGTAAATATTATGCTTCTTCAGATGCTTCGCTGCCAGAATCTTCACCCCCGCCGGTGACAAGGGGGATGGCAATTTCACCGCCGCTGGCGCGCTGGCGTATGACCAATTCAATTTCGTTAGCCAGGTCCGGGTTCTGACGCAGGAACTCCTTGGAGTTTTCGCGACCCTGCCCCAGGCGGGTATCACCATAAGAGAAGAAAGCGCCGCGCTTATCCACGATTTCAAGTTGGGTAGCCAAGTCTATCAGGTCCCCGACTTTGGAGATGCCCTCATTGTACATGATATCGAATTCTGCAGTGCGGAACGGAGGGGCAACTTTGTTCTTGACCACGCGCACCCGCGTGCGGTTGCCTACGATTTCTGCGCCAATCTTGATGGATTGGATCCGGCGTACATCCAGGCGCACAGAGGCATAGAACTTTAGGGCATTTCCACCGGTAGTCGTCTCCGGGTTGCCGAACATCACACCAATCTTCATCCGCAACTGGTTGGTAAAGACAACCGATGTCTTGGTCTGGTTGATGGCTCCGGAGAGCTTGCGCAGTGCCTGGGACATCAAACGAGCCATGGCACCCATCTGGGCATCCCCCATATCGCCTTCGATTTCTGACCTGGGGACCAACGCTGCAACCGAGTCGATAACCACCAGTTCCACGGCGCCGGAGCGTACGAGTGTCTCGGTAATTTCAAGGGCTTGTTCGCCGGTATCGGGTTGGGAGATCAGCAAGTTGTCAATATCCACACCGCACTTGGCAGCGTAGGTTGGATCGAGGGCGTGTTCCATATCCACGTAGGCGGCGGTACCACCTAATTTTTGTGCTTCAGCAACGATATGCTGGCAGAGGGTGGTCTTTCCGGATGATTCCGGCCCATAGATTTCGGTGATGCGCCCGCGTGGGATCCCTCCAATGCCCAAAGCCAGATCGAGGGAGAGCGACCCGGTCGGGATGGAGTCGATGATCATTTTGTGGGCTTCGCCCAGCCGCATGATGGAGCCATCGCCATAGCGTTTGACAATATCGCCGAGGGCCTTGTCAAGCATGCTGCGGCGACCTTCGTCCATCGTGGAACCTGCAGTTGTGTCAGATTTGCGCGCCATAATTTTCCTCTCTATCCATGAATTGGTGTTGAGTATAGCACAAATGTTCGAAGCGTCAAGAGTTCAAGGGACGCTGGTCTGAGGTCCAGGGGGCAGGGAAAAATCATAGCCCATGTATCCCTGGAAAGAAAAAAAAGTGATCTGTCCTGGGAGGATCTGTATATTGACTTTTCTGTTCAACGCGCCGTAAGGGATGTTCAGTTCATACACACCCGCCGGGAGATCGCCCAGAACCACATTCTCGTTGTAATATGCATCACTATTCACGGTAAGCGGTCCATAAGTATAAACCGAGTAATTCTTTTCAGTATCGAGGGATTTTAGCATGATCAGGTAAGAATTAAGCAGTTCCCGGTACG
>CAIKOL010000326.1 GCA_903829085.1 uncultured Anaerolineales bacterium
TCTGGGTGTTGTCCACGCACGCGATCTCGCTTCAGGCAATATTCTTTTGGCGCAAGCGAAGAAACGGTTCAACTGCAAAGAGACGATATTAATCGACCTTTCCATCTCGCTGGCTGCCAACTTTGGACCCGGCACGGTGGGGTTGGTGCTGTACCCGGTCGAATAGGCCTGCGCGTAAAATTATATTAATCGCCCTGGATGGTTGATTCCCCGTGTGTAAGGATGTAGAAACCACGTCCTTCATTGTGGACGAAGTCAGTGACCAGATAACCGCTCGCAAAGGCAGCCTCGAAAACCTGGCGAGTGTAAATACGCCAGGCAAGTGCCAGGGGCAGATCGGCAGCTTTCAGGGCCAGGAAATCGGTTGGGATTTCAACCAGCACCAGCGAGCCCACCAGCGGGGAACTCTCATCAGGCGGAAAAGGCGCAGGGCCCAGGCTTGTGCGGGCTTCGATGAAGGTGGCTCCAGCGGTGCGGTAGTGATCGAGAGTCAGAGTGGGGCGGGAGCGCAGGCTGAGACGTTGTTCAACACGCCTGGTATTCAACCACCAGTCAACCTGGAAGCGGTCGGAAGGAAGATCGGCGTTCAGGCCATCGCGCATTTCACCATATTCGGAACGCAGGTAAGTATTGCAGACCGTGCCCAGCTTGGAAATATTGAGATGAGCGTTGCGACTCATGAGGGGATCATACGTCCAGGTGATCCGATCGATTCCTTGTTTGCGGACCATCTGCCACTGAGCGCGTTTGAGTGCAAAGCCGATGCCCTTGCCATTCCAGTCTGGATGAACGCCGAGAACATGCGAATGGTGTTTCAGACGGGGGCCGTCGGGGGTTGGGTAGAATCCGGGAAAACCGAAAGAGATCCCCACCAGACAATCCTCCACAAATGCGCCGAGCGCCAGCCCGCCATTATGGACAACAGCCAGCAACATGTGGGCCGGGATGACGTCGGTTTTGGAGCCAGGCCAGACCAGGCGCTGGAGCGTCTCCACGGCCGCCATCTCAGCGGGGGTTTCCAGGGTGTGGATATTCCATTCAGCCATTACGGGAAAATAACCTCCGCAGGAGTTGTCTCTTCCAAGAGACCTTGCGCAAGTAGTCCAGTCGTGAGCTAAACCGGGCCGGCATCAGCCCGAAGACGCGCGGAATGGTATTCACCGCGCAGGTACGATTGACAGCCAGGTAATCCAACCAGAAGATCGAGGCGGGGAAGCGCGGAAAAATGGACTCCATGATGATGGTCAGGGCGCGCATGGATTGCGTAGGCCAGTTAACCAGCAGGCGCTTTTGGCTGGTGACTTCCATGACCATTTCAGTCAACTGGCGCAGGCTGATATATTCACTCCCGCCCACTTCATAAGTCTGGTTAAGTGTTTCGGGGTTGTCAAGGGACCAGATGAGACAGGTGACCAGATCCTCAACCCACAGCGGTTGGAGCAGTGTCTCGCCCCGGGCTGGCAGAGGCAGGAACCCAGGCGCGGCAGTCAGCAGCATGGCAAGACCAGTGGTGAATTCGTCACCCGGGCCAAAGAGGATCGACCCACGCAGGATGGTATGCGGAACCCCTGATTTGCGAATGTATTCTTCGGCGATCCCCTTGGCCTTGAGCACCGGGAAACCGGCAGCCCGGTCGGCGCCCAGGTGGCTCAGGTAAAAAAGGTGGCCAACACGTGCATCGGCAGCGGCTTCACAGAGGGCGCGCGTGCCGTCAATATCCACAGCCTGCAAGTTCCCGCGCCCGCCCTCACCCTCCCCTCCGGCCAGGTGGTAGATCGTTTCCACGCCGCGCATGGCCGCACGCAGACCCTGCACGTCGCTCAGGCTGGTAACTGCGACTTCAACAGGTACTCCAGTGGGCAGGCGCGGTGTGTGCGGTGACGGCCGCAACAAGATGCGGACTTCGTGGTTGGTTTCGACCAGTTGGCGGGTGAGCACCCGGCCGATGAAGCCGGTACCACCTGTGAGAAGGATCATTGGGAGAGATTATAGCAGGGAATTTTAGCCGGGTGAACCTACCGATCGACTTGCCTGTATAACTGACTGGAGCAAACAATAAACTGGAGTCGCTGATCCAAATTGCAATTTCAGGCCATGCGCCGGGCTCCAACCTATCAATTTTTACAGCTAGGGGGCGGTCCAAATGACCCCCCATATCTGGGGGGTTAATTTTGATCAAAGTGAATACCTTACAAATCTGTAAATAACATTTCTTCCACAACATAATATACTGGAATTCGAGGAAAGGATGTCAGCATGTCTAACCAATTTGACCCAATTGATTCACTGATCATTGAATTAAAAAGCAATGCAGGATTCATCAATAAATTGCTGTTTCCCAGGATTAGCCTTGTTATTGGTGGGGTCGGCATTTTGATCGCTGCCTTTGTTCTTTTGTTCAGGTAGACAACCACCTTCTGAAAACGCAACCCCTTTCCAAAGAAAGCAAATGAGGATTTTGCGAGCCTGGCTCGCAAAATCTTTTTTTAGTCTCATCTCAATAAAGGGGGAAAAGTGGAGTGTTTTTGGCGGGCTTCGCCCGCCAAAAACA
>CAIKOL010000327.1 GCA_903829085.1 uncultured Anaerolineales bacterium
AATTCTGAAGGAGTTGCACCCACCACCGCTTACTGATTACCGATCACGGGACGGTCAAGTCCTGGAATAGATTTGTCAGTGTGTCTGGAGTCTTCCTGTGTGACCTCTGGAGTTGGTTGCGCCGCTTCGCGGCGGAGTGCAGGCGAGTCCGCGAGCCGGAGCGTAGCCGCGAAGCGGCGCAACGGCGGTTGCGTTCCAGCCTGGTTTTTGATCGTCCCACCTGGCTTGCTTCCATGGACTCACGCCGCCAAGCTGTGCGCCTCTTGCGGCGTGCGGTACCCCAGCGCGGTGTGGGGCCGGCGGTTGTTATACAAATGCACCGCCTGGGCCACCGCCAAATGCGCGCCCGCTTTGGTTTTGAACTCCCCGCCCAAGCCATACTCGCTCTTGAGAATGCCGTTCATCCGCTCTGCCAGCGCATTCTCCGCGCAGTGATCGGTCTCGGTCATGCTCACGCTCAACCCGTGAGCCACCACCCAGTTCACATACTCATGGCAGCAATACTGCGTCCCCTGATCCGAATGATGGATGGGCGTGGCTCCGGCCGGCAACTCCGCCAGCGCATTCTTAAGCGCGGCCAGGCACCCGCCCGCCGCCAGCGTGTCCCCACAGTGGTAGCCCACCACCTTGCGCGAGACTTTGTCCGTCAGCAGCGCCAGAAACAAAAATCCCATGGCCGTCCGCACGTAGGTCAAATCTCCCACCCAGACCTCATTGGGTTGGCTCACCGCCAGCCCCTTGATCCGGTTGCGGAACACCGGCAGAGAGTGCTGGGAATGGGTCGTGCAGGGATACTCCGCCGGCTTGGGCTCCAACAGCAAGCCCGCCTGGCGCAACACCTCCAGGAACCGGTCCCGCCCCAACAATATCCCTTCCTTTACCAGTTCCCCTTTGAGCATAAAGTGCAGCTTGCGCGTGCCCAGGCGCGGCTGGATCTTCCTTTCCGCGATCACCAGCGCCACCACCAGCTCGGCATCCACCCCGCGACGCTGCCGCGCCTTGCGCCGGGCGTAATAATTTTGACGCGTAATCCCTACCTTGCGGCACACCGCGCTAACCGTTACCCCAAAACACCCCCCTTCCAGCTCTACGGCTTCATGCCCGGCTGGCCAGCGGCTTTTTTTTTGAACCCCGCCACATCTGCGATCCCGGCGCGCTTGCAGGCCAGACGCGTATACGCCCGCTCCAACGCCGCATCGATGTTCGCATCCGCCAGGGCGCTTTCCAACCGCCTCACCCGCGCCTTGAGTCGCTTAAGTTCATTAATCTCTCCGGGGCTTTCCACTCGTATCACCTTTCCTCTGGTTCCATTGCCATACTGCCGCACCCATCGGGATACGGTGCCGTTGCCTTTGATCCCATACTTCAGGGAAATGGCATCAAAGGCAATCTCTCCCACCTCCAGCTCCCGCACCACTTCCATCTTGAAGGCTTCGCTATACCGAATCTCTTCCCGTCGGCCATGCTCTTTTGTTGTCATGCCTGACAACCTATTCCAGGACGGGACCCCCTCCCCTACCTCCCATCCCTCTCATCCTTCCCATTCTCCTCCCGCCCCAGCCCAGCCCCTGGGGCGAAAAAACGGCCCACGAGACGAGAACCACACGAGGACCACACGAGGATCACACGACCACCACACGAGACCTTCGCGCCGCCCACACCGGGCCAGCCATGCCCTTAGGCCCTCCTCCCCAGGTCAGCCGGCG
>CAIKOL010000328.1 GCA_903829085.1 uncultured Anaerolineales bacterium
GGCGATCTGCAACAGGTTCTGATAACCGGTCTCATTTTCTGCCAGCAGCAGCAGGTGGGAAGACTTGCGGTCCTCTTTGGGATCATGCTCCTTCATGCTGCGGGCGGCCATGTAGGCCTCCAGCCCGATGATGGGCTTGATTCCCGCCTCTTTGGCAGCATGGTAGAACTCGATTACGCCGAACATGGTGCCGTGGTCGGTGATGGCCAACGCCGGCATTTCCATCTCCTGGGCGCGTTTGACCAGCTTCTTGATGTTGCTGAAGCCGTCCAGCAGGGAGTATTCGGTGTGCACGTGCAGGTGGGCAAAAGTCATGATCAGACCGTTAAAATGGGTGAGAGGTTCAGGACGATTATAGCACGCCTGTTTTGCTTAAAGATTGATGGCTCATCCCTTCCTTTCAGCAAAAGAATAGCCAATCGATAGGTTGAAAATCGACACTTCCGCTATCATCCGGCGTACATCAATACAACACATCGTATTCATTCCAGAAGGCTTGGCGATGCCCGGTTCATTGGGAGGATACGAATAAACTTGAAGATCGAAGGAGATGCACATGAATACCAAATTTTTCAAAGCCACGCTCGGGGTCACCGTTCTCATGCTGCTGGTCAGCGCCTGTGGGTTTATCCCCACCCTCGGTTCCCGCAATATCATCACCGAAAGTCGCACCGTCAGCGGGTTCAGCCAGGTGGATGTCAGTGGCGCCGGGTCGCTGGAGATCCTCCAGGATGGCACCGAAGCCTTGACCGTCGAGACAGATGACAATATGCTGCCCTACGTCACCTCCGCCGTGCGCGGCGGCACCCTCTATCTGGCCCTGGATTCCAGCACGCGTGCTTTGTTGCCCAGCCGCTTGCACTTCACCCTGCATGTCAAGGACCTGGGCGGCATCACAACTTCCGGTTCTTGGGACGTGACCGCCGCCTCCCTCCAGGCTGCTGCCCTGAATATAGCCATCAGCGGCTCGGGCAAGGTCACCATCGATGCCCTGACTGTTGACCAGCTGGATGCCACCGTCAGCGGCAGCGGCGAACTGGACCTGGCGGGTGTCGCCCAGCAGCAGAGTATTGACATCAGTGGCTCCGGCAAGGTGCTGGCGGGCGACCTGCATACCCAGGACACCACCATCAGCATCAGCGGGTCTGGAAATCTGACCGTCTGGGCTACTACCACCCTGGACGCCCATGTCAGCGGCAGCGGGGATGTCAGCTACTACGGCGTCCCGCAGGTAAGTTTTGACCAGTCCGGGTCGGGCAATATTCACAACTTGGGCACCAAGGAATAGCCCCTGTCCATCCCCACCTGAATTACAATCTCGAAAAGTCCCGCAGCAAAAGCAGCGGGACTTTTCGTTTATACTTGTCTCATGAATCATCTCAATCACTTGGGGGTGTTGGATGTGCGGGCAGCTTCGCCGCCCGCACATCCAACACCTTCCCCTTCTTTTTGAGAAGATATTGTCTCATCTTATAACCTGTATCCTTTGTGAGCCATTGTGCCCTTTGTGTTTAGGAGACTGGAGACCCATGGAAAATCCTGTTATTGAAACCATGCTCAAGCACCGCTCGGTGCGCAAATACACCCGTCAGAAACCGACCGACGAGACCATCCAGGCCATCGTACGCGCCGGGCAGCAAGCCCCCTTCGCCTCGCAGCTTTACAGCGTACTTCTCACCCGCAAAAAGGCCCCCTTCGGCGCCCCCTTGTGGTTCACCATCTGCGTGGATCTTTACAAGCTGGAGCGCTTCATGAAGTTGCGCGGCTGGGAAGTGGTGACCAATGACCTGTCGCTGCTCTTCTTCGGCATCCAGGACGCCGCCTATATGGCCGAGAACATGGTGGTGGCTGGCGAAAGCCTGGGGCTGTTTTCCTGTTTCCTGGGGGCGGCGCCTTACCAGGCTGATAAGATTGCCCGGAATTTCAACCTCCCGCCGCGCGTCTTCCCACTGGTGCAACTCGTGATGGGTTACCCGGCCGAACAGAACCCGCCCCGCCCGCGCTATCCGCTTTCGTTCACCTTGTTCGAGGACCGCTATCCCGAACTCAGCGACGAGCAGGTGACCGAAGCCATGCAGGTGATGGATGAAGGTTACCTGGCACAGGATTATTACCTGAAAATGAAAGCCAAGATTCGTCTCGAGAATGGCAAACCGGAGACTTATTCCTACAAGGATTATTCCTGGACCGAGCACATCTCGCGCAAGTGGGGCCAGTGGTACGAGAGTCCGCAGGAGCTGCTGGTGCAGTTGGAGAAGCGCGGCTTCAAGATCGGATAATATAGGCATGAGCGAAAAATGGGATGCGCAGGCGTTCTTTGCCGTTCGCATCCCATTTTTTTGCATCTGGAATGAGGTTTCATATCAGGACGGAATCAATATATTTGGCATTATGCCAAATATATTGACAACACAACAATATCATGCTAGACTCTTGCAAAGAGGCTAACCCATGAGTGTCATCCCCCGCAAATGTCCAAGCTGTTCCTCCCCCCTTGTCGTCACCCAGTTAAGCTGCACCAGGTGCGAGACCAACGTGGTCGGTCTGTACGAGATCAACCCCTTCCTGCGTCTGTCCAATCAGAGCCTCCAGTTCCTTGAAACCTTCATCCGCAACCGCGGCAATGTCAAGGAGATGGAGCGTGAGACCGGCGAGTCCTATTGGGTCATCCGCCGCCGGCTTGATGAGGTCATCGCTGAACTGGGCTACGAGGTCGAACCGGTGGAGCAGGAGATTGCTGTCCGCCGCCAGGAGATTCTCAGCCGCCTCAGCCAGGGTGAGATCGACGTCAAGGAAGCCACCCGCCTGCTCACGCTGCTTGGCGAAGCCATCCCATAACTACAGGAGACAGATATGCCTACACCCAGTGAACAAATGCAAGTGCTTGAATTGATCTCGCAGGGCAAGATTACCGCCGCCGAAGGCGAGGAACTTTTAAAGGCCCTGGCTGCCAGCGCACCCAAACCCAAGGTGCCATCTGCCCGGGTGGACCCTGCCGGGGTTGCTGCTGCAGGTTATTCGCCCAACGAAGGCGCCAGCCTGGCAGCTGAACTGCGTAGGCTGGGCATCGACCGCGTCACCCTGCCCGAGTTGCAGGAGATGCGCCTGCACCACGTCACACCTGAATTCGTGCATGGCATCGCTGCCCTGGGCTTCGAGGATGTCCGCCTGGACGAACTGGTCAACCTGCGTATGCAGAACGTGACCCCCGAGTACATCCGCGAACTGCGTCTCGCCGGACTGCAGGATTTGGATTTCGATGAGGCCATCCAGGCTTCCCATCACGGCGTTACCCCCGAATTTCTCAAGGTCATGCGCTCTGCTGGGATCAAGGATCTGGATGTGGATGAACTGGTGCAGTGCTTTGACCATGGTGTGACCGTGGAATTCCTGCTTGCCATGCGGGAAGCCGGCATTCAGGATCTTGACGTGGACGAATTAATCGAGTGCTCCGACCACGGCGTCACCCCAGATTTCATTCGCAGCCTGCGCGAGGCCGGTATCAAGGACCTGGATGTGGACGAGTTGGTCGAATGTTCCAATCATGGTGTCACCCCCGATTTCCTGCGTGCCATGCGGGACGCTGGGATCAAGGATCTGGACGCGGACGAACTGGTCGAATGCTTCGAGCACGGCGTCACCCCCGATTTCTTGCGTGCCATGCGCGATGCTGGGATCAAAGACCTGGATGTGGACGAACTGGTCGAATGTTCTGACCACGGTGTCACTCCCGATTTTCTGCGCGCCATGCGGGACGCTGGGATCAAGGACTTGGACGCGGACGAGCTGGTCGAATGTTTCGACCACGGCGTCACCCCCGATTTCTTGCGTGCCATGCGCGATGCTGGGATCAAAGACCTGGATGTGGACGAACTGGTCGAATGTTCTGACCACGGTGTCACTCCCGATTTCCTGAGTGCCATGCGGAACGCTGGGATCAAGGACTTGGACGCGGACGAGCTGGTCGAATGTTTCGACCACGGCGTTACCCCCGATTTTATTCATGCCATCCGTGAACTGGGGTTGAAAGACCTTGAAGTATTTCACCTCATCAATTTGATCGATCACGATGTCACCGCCGAA
>CAIKOL010000329.1 GCA_903829085.1 uncultured Anaerolineales bacterium
CTGGATCATCAGTCCGAAGGCGCTGACGGCTGCGGCCGCGGACCCGAACTACTGGGATGCCGGTGTAGAAGCAGGGACCGGACCATACATGCTCGAGTCCTATACACCCGACCAGGAAGTTGTCTTTACCAAGAATCCCGATTACTGGGGTGGCTGGAAGGCAGGACAATTCGACAAGGTCGTGGTGAAAATTGTTGGAGAAGCAGTCACCCAGCAACAGATGCTGGAGGGCGGCCAGGTGGACCTGGTGACCCGCATGCCATCTGAAAACTATGCTGCCTTCAAGACCAACCCGGCCTATACATACTACGCAGAGCAGACTCTCTTCAATTACACGGCCTTCTTCAATACCCTGCGCGCTCCGCTGGACAACCCGGCCGTGCGCCAGGCGCTTTCGTATGCCTTCCCCTACCAGGACATCATCACGGTAGGCGTCACCGGTTTGGGCTCACAAAGCCGCGGCCCGGTCCCGCAGGGCGTCTGGCCCTGGTCGGACCAGGTCAACCAATATACCTATGACATCCAAAAAGCCAAGGATCTTCTGGCTGCAGCCGGACACCCGGGCGGCGGTTTCTCGCTCAAATTGACCTATGCCTCCGAGAATGACATCGAGGCGGCTTTTGCCCCGCTGATCAAGGATTCCTTTGCCCAGATCGGTGTGGATGTGACCATCGAGCCAATCCTATTCAGCCAGCAGTGGCAGACAGCCAAGACGGACGCCGCCAATGCCCAGGATATCTTCCTGCTGCTCTATTGGCCGACCTACAGCGATGCGGGTTCGGACAATATGTGGTCGATGTTCTACGGATATGGAGACAGCCCGCATCTCAATGTGACCGGTTTTAACCTCTCCTATTGGGCAGATGATCAGTATAATGCCCTGCTGGACACCGCCATTGCGGAAACCGTCACAGACCCAGCCGACTCGCAGGCCAAGTACAACGACGCTGCCAACCGACTGGTCGACCAGGCACCCGCGGCCTACTTAATGGATGTACAGGCTCCGTTCGTGATCCCGACCTATATCCAGGGCTTTAAATACAACATCAACTATCCATTCACTTACTACTTCTACTACCAGTTGAGCACCACCAAGTAGCCCACCCAACTGCAAATGATCCATCCCAGCCGGGAGCAGGAATACTCAAGCTCCCGGCTGGATTTAGAATTGCCCTTGAAATGAATTCCTCATTAGACTTGCAGGCTTGCATCGATGTTGCATAAACTGGAATACATCCTGCGCCGATTGCTGACCTCGCTCTTCGTTCTATTCGGCGTATCGATCATTACTTTCTTCCTGGCGCGGGTGGTACCGAACGACGCGGCAGTGCTCTACATTGGCCCAAAAGCTCGTGCGGAAGATCTGGCGCGCGTCCGGATCCAACTAGGGTTGGATAAACCATTACCAGTGCAGTACGCCTTTTACATGCGCGACCTGCTGCACGGCGACCTGGGCATCTCGATCGGCACCAAGCGGCCGGTGCTGCAGGAGATCCTGGACCGCGCCCCGGCCACCCTGGAATTGCTTTTCACCGGTATGTTCCTGGCTGTCCTGATCGGGATCCCGCTGGGGGTGCTGAGCGCCCGCTGGCAAGGCAAACCGTTGGATGTGGGCGTGCGGACGGTTTCGATCATCGGTGTCTCGATACCGGCCTTTTTCCTGGGAATGGTGCTGCAAATTGTGTTCTTCCGCAACCTGCACTTGTTACCCCTGGCGGGCCGGGTCACCAGCGATCTACGCTTCACCCACCCAATCGAGACGATCACCCATTTCTACGTGCTCGATACCCTCCTGACCAAGAATTGGGTGGCATTGAAGGATGTCCTTCTTCTCCTTCTGCTGCCTGCGTTGACCCTGGCAGCCTATCCGATCGGCCTGATCGCCCGCATGACCCGGGCTGCCATGCTGGAGGTGATGGAGCAGGATTACATCCGCACGGCGCGAGCCTATGGCATCCGGGATGTCATCATCACCTATGTCTATGCCTTGAAAAATGCCATCAGCCCCACCCTGACAGTCATCGGCCTGACGATCGCGTTCGCCTTGACTGGCACCTTTTTTGTAGAAGTTATTTACACCTGGGGAGGACTGGGCGAGTTCACGGTGCGGGCACTGCTGAACATTGATTACCCTGCCATCATGGGCATCACGCTGCTCGGGGCATCCGCCTATGTCGTCATCAACCTGGTGGTAGACATCCTCCAGGCGTGGATCGATCCACGCGTCAGTCTAAAATAACCATGGCCGCCATTCCAGTTCTGACCGTCGAGTCTGAAGTCCAGAGTACACGCACTTTCCGCCATGTGCTAAGCGTGATCGTGCGCGATCCACTCTCGCTGGCGAGCACCATCGTCATCCTCCTTTTTATCCTGATCTCAGCATTCGCTCCGCTGGTGGCCCCTTCGCCTGAGGAGGGTGCCGGGAAAACCAACGTCAGCAACAGGATGCTGGCACCTTCCCTGGAACATCCATTCGGCACGGACCGGCTTGGACGGGACATGCTCAGCCGGGTGATCATTGGGGCGCGGTCAGCGCTGATCGTCCCGATCGGAGTGGTCCTGCTTGCCATCCTGATCGGCGCACCGCTGGGGGCGATTGCCGGCTTCAAGGGCGGCTGGGTGGATGAAACCATCATGCGAATCACCGATCTTTTCCTGGCATTCCCTTCGCTCCTATTGGCGATGGCAATCACGGCCACCCTGGGTCGTGGCCTGCGAAATGCCGCCATTGCACTGGTGGTATCCTGGTGGCCGTGGTACACGCGCCTGGTGCGCGGGGTGACCATCAGCCTGCGCGAACGTTACTTTATCGAAGCGGCCCAAGCGACGGGAGTGCGCGATTCGGTCATCATTCTGCGCCATATACTGCCCAACACCATCTCGCCGGTGCTTGTACAAGCGACAGTTGACCTGGGGACGGTCATCCTGGCAATGGGCAGCCTGGGCTTCCTCGGACTGGGTACGCAACCACCTGCGCCCGACTGGGGATTAATGGTTGCTGAAGGACGTGACTTCATCCTGAACCAGTGGTGGATCTCGGTCTTCCCCGGCCTGGCCATCTTCGTGGTGGTGCTGGCTTTTAACCTGCTGGGAGATACCCTGCGGGACATCTTTGACCCGAGGCAGTACCGATGAGCGCCCTGCTGGAAGTGCGCGACCTGTACCTGGAGTTCAAGACCTCGCGTGGGCAATTGAAGGCGCTCAACGGGATGACTTTTGATATCCAGCCGGGTGAGATCTTTGGACTGGTGGGCGAGACTGGCTGCGGGAAGACAGTCACCGGCCTTTCGATCCTGCGATTGCTACCCCGGTCAGCCTCCATAACGAAAGGGCAGGTGCTGCTGGAGGGCACTGACCTGCTCGGTCTCACGCGCAGCCAGATCGAATCGCTGCGCGGCAGCAAGATCGCCATGATCTTCCAGGACCCGAGCACGTCACTCAACCCGGTCTTCACAGTCGGCTCCCAGATCGAGCGGGTGATCCGACAGCACATGCGGATCAGCCGCCAGGAGGCCCGAGAAAAGGTGCGCTCGGTCATGGCAGCGGTAGGCCTGCCGGACGTGGAGCGCATCCTGGGCTCTTATCCCCACCAGCTCTCAGGGGGCATGCAACAGCGCGTGATGATCGCCATGGCGCTTTCCTGCAGCCCGCGCCTGCTGATCGCCGATGAACCGACCACCAGCCTGGATGTAACCATCCAGGCGCAAATCTTGAAGCTGCTGGGTGACCTCCAGAAGAAGTTTGATGTGGCGGTCATCCTGATCACCCACAACCTGGGGGTGATCGCCCAGACCTGTGACCGGCTGGCAGTGCTCTACGGCGGGCGGGTAGCTGAAAGCGGATCCACCCGGGATATTTTCAACCAGCCACAGCACCCCTATACACGCGGACTCATGAATGCCATCCCACACCCCGGGACACGCGGCAGGAGAATGGCTACCATCCCAGGCACCGTTCCCAACAATCCGGGAGCGATGACCGGCTGCTCATTCGCCCCCCGCTGCGAGTTTGCCATGGAACGCTGTAAATTGGAGACGCCACTTCTTTACTCCCTTGGCGGGAACCATTCCAGCGCCTGTTTCCTGGCGGAGCCGAAACCATGACCACGACAGAGGCTCTGCTGCAGGTCCAATCCCTGACCAAACATTTCCGCCTGCCGGGTGGCTGGCTTTCAGGCGGAGCGCGCTATGTTTACGCGGTGGACGAGGTCGATTTCGAGATCGCCAGGGGCGAAGTGCTTGGCCTGGTGGGTGAATCCGGCTGTGGAAAGACGACCCTGGGCCGGATGGTACTTCGTTTGATCGAACCTACCACCGGCAAGGTGGTTTTCAACGGTCAAGAATTGACCCACCTGAAGAAGGAAGAGATGCGGCGTATGCGGCAGCAGATGCAGGTGGTGTTCCAGAACCCGCTCTCATCCCTCAGCCCGCGCTTCAAGATCGAGCAAATCGTTGCCGAGCCGCTCGAGACCCACCATGTGCTGCCAAAGAAACAGATCCGCGCGCGGGTGCTCGAATTACTCGAACAGGTGGGACTCGGCAAGCAGCATCTTGACCGCTTCCCCCATGAGATCTCGGGCGGACAATGCCAGCGCGTGGCAGTGGCGCGCGCCCTGGCGGTCAACCCGAAACTGCTCGTGCTGGATGAGCCGACCTC
>CAIKOL010000330.1 GCA_903829085.1 uncultured Anaerolineales bacterium
ATCCGGGCAACCAAAAAATTCGATTACCGTCGAGGACATAAATTCAGCACTTATGCCACTTGGTGGATCCGCCAGGCAGTCACCCGCGCAATCGCGGACCAGGGGCGCACTATTCGAGTTCCAGTTCATATGGGCGACCAGATCAACAAACTACTCCGCGTTCAGCACCAATTGACCCAGCGTCTGGGACGGGAACCATCTGTTGAAGAACTTGCCACAGCATTGGAAGTACCTCCAAAGAAGGTTGAAAACATGATCCAGGTTGCGCGTCGTCCCCTTTCGCTGGAGACACCTACGGATGATGAAGAAGATTCCGTCCTCGGCGATTTTATCGAAGACGATGAGGCTGCACCACCCGATGAAACTGCCACTTACAACCTGCTCCGAGAACACCTTACTGAAGTATTGAATGGACTCCCGCCACGTGAAGTTCGTATTCTTCAACTACGCTACGGTCTGCTGGATGGACAGGCATACACCTTGGAAGAGGTCGGGCGTAAGATGGGCGTCACGCGCGAACGAGTCCGGCAAATCGAGGCTCAGGCCTTGAGTCGCCTCCGGCACCCTTCCATCCGTCGCAAATTGCGCGACTACCTTGGCGAATAAATTACTCTCTACTCCCAACAGGGGCAGATAATCATCTGCCCCTGTTGTTGTTACAAGGTGTAGAATTAGACTATGCGTCTGAATCTTCGCCAGGTTTTTTTTCTTATTTTAATCCTTGGTCTGTTTTTAATGACCCTGCGCCCGATCGCTGACCCGGACTTCTGGTGGCACCTGCGGACAGGTCAACTCATTGTCCAGACCCATACCATCCCCCATTTTGACCCATTTTCCTTTACAAATAACGGAAAACCTTGGGTTGCCCACGAATGGTTATCTGAAGTATTTATGTACAGCCTCTACCGGATTGGTGGGTATGGTCTGCTCATCTTTGTATTTTCTATAGTCATCTGCGGTGCATTCATACTTGCGTATCTGCGCAGCCCCCAGGAATCAAAGCCTTACATAGCCGGGTTCACCCTCTTTTTGGGCGCCCTCGCTAGCGCGCCTACCTGGGGGGTGCGTCCCCAAATGATTTCTCTTTTACTAACCAGCTTGTTCTTATTTGTGCTTGATCGCTTCCGAAATACAGGCAAATTCATTTATATTTTCCCGTTGCCAATAATTACCCTGGTATGGGTAAATCTTCATGCAGGATACTTTTTGGGCCTTGCCATCATCTCAATTTATATTGCGGGCGATTTGTTTGACTTAATTAAGAACGAGTTACAAAAGACCGAGGGATCTGCAATATCAAACCTGAAATCCCCTCTAATTCTGTCTGCTGTTCTTGGGGTGAGTGTTTTAACTGCAATTGCCAACCCGAATGGTTTTAATATTCTTCTTTATCCTTTCCAAACCTTGAATAGCCCAGCCATGCAGCAATTTATCCAAGAGTGGTTCTCTCCGGACTTCCACTTGCTGGAATGGCAACCATTGGCATTGTTTTTCCTGGCACTCATTGGCTTGGGGATGCTTTCGAGGAAGTCGATTTCACCGACCAAAATACTTCTAACCCTTTGCTTTGGTTATGCCGCTTTGCGTTCAATGCGCAATGTCCCACTTTTTGCTGTCGTTGCCATCCCAATCCTAGCAGAACAAGTAGGGTCTCTGGTTAAAATCCGTCCTGAGATTAAGACGCCAAGTCGCCTCCTAAAGTGGATGATCCCCATTATGCTGTTCTGTATTGTATCGGTTATCGGTTTTCGCTTTGTCCAGGTGACCCAAGGGCAGTCCCTCTCCGAGGCAGAGAATTTTCCAAAAGCCGCAGTAGACTGGATCGAAAAGAATCAACCCAAAGGTAATTTGTTCAATTCTTATGGCTGGGGAGGTTATTTAATCTGGCGTTTATACCCGCAATATCCGGTCTACATTGATGGACGCGCAGATGTATATGGGGACAAGTTCATTTTCACTTACCTTGATGTCTACCGTGCCCAGACCGAGTGGGAACAAGTGCTTGATGCGCAATTTGTGCAATTGGTGTTGGTGGAATCCGAATCAGGATTGGCAAGCGCGCTACGCCAGTCTGGAGATTGGGTCATTTCATATGAGGATCAAATTAGTATCATCTTTGAAAGAAAATAAATATTTGGAATATTTAACCCATATGAGCGCCATCGTGAATGCCACCCATATGGGTTAATTTTAATACTGTCATAGAGATTTTATTGCAGCCAGTACTTCTGAACTATGTTCCGCCGGTTTGACATTTTCAAACACTTTTGCGATCCTACCATTTGAATCAACCAAGAAGGTGGTTCTCAGAACACCTTCAAACTCACGTCCCATGAATTTCTTGGGTCCCCATACTCCATATTGGTTACAAACAATGTGCTTTTCATCAGCCAACAAAGGGAATTGGAGAGTAAATTTCTCCTTGAATTTGGTATGAGACCTCGTGTCGTCAGGGCTGACACCTAAAATTACCACATCTGCATTTATATACGCACTATAGTTATCCCGAAAACCACAGGCCTCTGTAGTACAGCCAGGAGTATCATCTTTTGGGTAAAAGTACAACACCACAGGCCGGCCCCGAAAATCTGACAATCGACGGGTCATATTGTTTTCGTCGAGCAATTCAAAATCCGGTGCTTGAACTCCAGATGGAATTGGCATAGCGCTCTCCTGAAATATTTGGATATAATATATCTTATTATATATATAAATACGGCGGTTGACCAGTGTCCCGCCGCATTTAATACAGAACTCTAATATCAATTCGCTTAGATGATCTTGGCTTTCTTGAGTACCTTTTCCAATATTTCTGCCATCACCGGTTTAATAATCACCGCTGTTGCGCCTTCATCCATGGCTCGCTTGGTTGTTTCTGGTTGATCATCGGAGGTGACAATAATTACCGGAATTTTAGCAAGACGGGGTTCGCGACGCAAGTATGCCAGCACTTCAAAGCCATCCACACCTGGCATATTGATATCTAAAAATACAATTGCCGGAGTATCTCTACCTAGAACTGCCATCGCCGCGCCTGGACTTAACGCCGGGCGAGCAGATATGTTCCAAAGATTTAACATTTGGATCAACACATCGGTAGTCTGCTTGTTATCATCTATCACGAGCGCAAAAGACATGTTAGACCTCCGACATCAATTTACCCATTTGATATATTATATAACCGGGCATGTTATTTACTATCTGCTGAAATGCTCGATCGTTCAGAACCTCGAATAGAGGGGAGAGCAAATCACTTTCTGCAAAATTCTTCGGGATAATGAGTTGATATGTCTCCTGAAAGAGAGGTATAAATTCCAAATCCAAGGATTGCGCTGCTGCTGGAATACCCAAACCACAATCAGCGCGTCCCGAAGCAATTGCCGCAGCCACACCCAAATGGGTATACTCCTCCTGATTGTAGCCGTGAATTGCATCAACGGGTATCCCCAATTTAGTCAGGTTGTAATCCAACAGCACCCGCGTCCCAGATCCGCGTTGGCGATTCACAAAAAGGATTTTGGGTTTTCTGAGATCCTGTAGGCTTTTTACGCCTTTGGGATTGCCACGTTTGACCATCAAACCTTGTTCGCGTCCCACAAAACCGTACACATTCACACGGACTCCGCTCAAATAGTGGTGGATCGAAGAAATGTTGTAGACACCGGTTTCTGGGTCCAACAAATGGGACCCAGCCATATGCGCCTCACTACGTTTCAGGGCAATTAATCCACCTTGTGATCCGACATTGGCTGATGTAAATCGCCGATCACGCCTTGACAGAAATTGGGCTAGAAGGTCGAGGGTCATATCATGAGATCCGATACAGAAAATCGTCCGGATGAGTTCAGCTTGCGAACGGTAAAGATGTACATCCACTGGATCTCCAGCTTCCGCACCCTGTACACCACGAGGCAGGATTACCAGCCCATCAGCACGCGCCAAAGACGAGATAATTCCAGCTCCACGCGCCAATGGTGCCGCCAGAAGCTTATCCCCGACCTTTCCAACTGCCACACGCATATAATCGTCATCACCTCCTGGCGATGTGATCTTACGGGTAAGGATTGCCCGCTCAATCGGTAATTCCAGCGGAGCTCGGCCTGTCCATTGGGCAATCAACGGTTCCACAAAAATTTCTCCTGTTAAAGCTGCAGAAACCGGGTAACCCGGAACACCAATGATCGGCACCATTTTAACTGGTACCGATTCTTGCCTCGACACCATACCAAGAATAACCGGGTGTCCTGGACGTACTGCCACACCATGTACCAGCAACGTGCCAAGTCTCTCTACCACCTGTGCTGAAAAATCTTCAGCACCTGCTGAAGATCCCGCGTTGAGCAAGATCAGGTCATGATCGTTCGCGGCTTTCTTCACACTGAAGCAAATGGCATCTAAATTATCCGGAGTAATTGGGAAGCGTGTTGGATCACCACCCCAGGTTTTAACCTGAGCTGCCAATACAAGCGAATTATATTCAAGGATATCACCAGCCTTCAGGTTAGCACCAAGTGGAACCAGTTCCGTTCCCGTCGGCAGAATGGCAACACGAGGGCGACACGCAACGCTAACATCCTGGTGTCCGGCTGCAGCCGCTGCTCCTAAATCTACCGGTCTGAGTACCTGCCCAGCCGAAATCACCAATTGCGTCTGCACAATATCTTCCCCCAACGGGCGGACATGGCTCCATGGCGTTACGGCAGCTCGGATACGAATGGATTCTGGACGGCGGATTACCTTCGCAATTTCGCCGTGTTCGTCAATCGGCTCAACATTTTCGATAGGGACGACCGCGTTGAATTCTTCCGGCAAGGCATCGCCAGTGTCCAAATAAGCAAAATTTCCAATTATCTTAGGAAATCCTGGTTCGGCACCCAGCGTATCTTCAGACCTGACGGCGAATCCATCCATGGCAGAGGCATGGTAATGGGGCGATGAAATTTTAGCCCATACCGATTTAGCCAAAACGCGCCCACACGCGTTTTCGTCAAGCGGGATGCTCTCCATCCCAAGCACGCACCACACGCCCGCATCGCACAATGCCTGTTTAAAACGGGCTTTGGCTTCGAACAAAGGGATATCACGAAGGTAAACAGACATACTCTAATTTTAACATTTAATCCTAATAGTTTCGGTAAGGGTCTGTAGATTCATTTCTATTATCCGAAGCGTTGTCGCATCTTGTCAACAGCCAACTTTTCTCTAAAAAGTGACTCCAATAGATTTATCATTATGAATTTTACGATACACCTTGATTACACCATCAGGTTGCTTTTCTTACTCGGCTTGCGAAATTTCTGGATTGTCGTCTGAATTTGCTTCCACTGCTAACAGGATTCCCAGAGATCGGTAGATAGATGTCTCACATCAATTCCACTTCCACCATTTCCCCTGCGCTGACTCCATTCGCGTCAGGGGGAATTCGCATCAATCCATTCGCTGCAACAAGGGAGAAGATCAGGTTACTTTTTCCGAATACCGGTTTTGCCTGGTAAAATCCTTCTCCGTTCTGAACTAACTTCACAGCTACCCAATCCTCACGTCCAGCTTGAGAGGACACATTTACCATCAGGCGCGCCTGAACAGATGTACGTAGGCGAGCAACTTTTAATCCCAGTAATTTTTCGATTATGGGTATTACAAACCGCCTAGCAACTACCAGCGCACTGACAGGGTTACCTGGTAGCCCGATCACAGCTTTTCCGTTACACACAGCCAGAATAGTTGGTTTTCCAGGGCGCAAGTTAACTCCGTGCACCAGCACTCCAGGTGAACCAAGTGAGGCAATCGCTTCGACGGTTAAATCCCGTGCACTGGTAGATGATCCTGCCGTGATTATCAACGCATCGCACTCTTCGAGAGCTTTGGCTGATTCAGCCTTCAATTCTTC
This sequence comes from uncultured Anaerolineales bacterium, assembly GCA_903829085.1. Lineage (GTDB taxonomy): Bacteria > Chloroflexota > Anaerolineae > Anaerolineales > Villigracilaceae > UBA877. Next base: position 5,891 of record CAIKOL010000330.1, read on the forward strand.
CAACCTGTCAGGTACGATGCCATAGCAGACGGGTTCTCCTCCTGCTTCTTCAATAAGCGCAGCAAGTGAATAAGAATTTATATCCCGCACTTGTCCAGGGCAGGTTTTTCCCTCTGGTGGAATTACTTCATCACCAGAAGAAATAATTCCGATTCTAGGTTTATTGGCTACGCGCAGCACAATGATTCCGAGTGCCATGAGACCACCAATCTCTGCCGGGCGAATCCGGATTCCAGCTGCCAATACAACCTGGTCAGCACTTACATCCTCTCCAAGGCGAATGATATTCTCTCCTTCCGCCACAGGACGCATGATCGTGATTTCAGCTTGCTTTGCATTAGTCTTAGAATCTTGTCCAGGAATATCAATTCTCTGCGTATTCTCCAACATCACAACCGCGTTTGCACCCTCCGGCAGCATTCCTCCGGTGTTGATTAGAGAACAATTACCAGAATTTAATCTTAAAGGTGGAGGCTTGCCCATCAGTACTTCGCCAATGTTATTCAGATAAGCAGGTAAAGACTCAGAAGCGCCAAAGGTATCCCGGGCTTGAACTGCGTATCCATCCACTGTCGACCGCGAAAACTCTGGAAGGGGATGCGGCGCTTTTATGTCCATAGCAAGCGCGCGCCCCAGAGAATGGACTGTGTCTATCGTTTCAATGGAAATAGCACGGCATGGCAGGGTCTCCAAGAGTACCCCAAGTGCTTCTGTAGGAGTTGAAAGCTGTAAGAATTCAGTCATGTTAATGGATCCAAAAGGTTAAAGCTAAAAGGTAAATTGCCAAACCAAAAGTGGCGCTAGTCAGGGCAATCAGAAAGTTCCAGAGTGCGCGTCCCCCATTAGCTACATTTTGGAGCCAGATTATTTGTATTACCGCAAATGGGAACGCCATAAACACCGGCCAGATCAGTTTCCATGGATATCCCAGCAAAGGTCCAGCCGCAAATAGCATAAAAGCAACCAGAACCAGGAAATGATGGATGGGAATTGCGTTCTGCCATGTCACTCGGGTAAGCAGAGTATGCCGTCCCAATTTCAAGTCGGTTGAATAGGTGGGGAAGTTGCAAACCATTAAATAGGCCAGTGCCAGCAGCGTAAAAGGGATGGTAATGAATGATAACAAACGATGAATCTGTCCATATTGAAGTAGAAATGCCATTGCAGGGAGCAGGGTACCCAAAGTAATGGCCTGAATCAAATCCCCATAACCAACGTCGGATAAACGTAAAGGAGGCACAGCGTAAGCAATCAGCACTAGGGTTGTCAAAACAAGTAGAATTTCGGTTGACAGGTTAAGCAGGTTCTTTTCCAATGCGGTTAAAATTGCAATCGCTGAGAGGGTCAAAGCTGCAAAAGCCACCTGCAAGAGGATTATCCGGAATTGTTCACGCTGGCGAGGCGTTTCGCTCTGTTCCAAAGGCATTAGAAGTAATCTGAAATAACCAGTAAAGAGAAAAGTAGCAATCAATAACGATAGGATTACCAACAAACCCAACCAAAAAGAGGCAACATTGATTACCCGGCCCAGGTAATGGGCAATACCTGCACCAAGAGTATAGGTCAATGTTGCGAGGAGTATTGAAAAAGGAAGTGAAAGTCTCAAGATTGTTTTAAACATTCAATGCCTAATTACAAACTATTTGTTCAAATTGCACACAATAACAGCGTTACCCAAGAGAGAATCCTCCATCTACAACGATCGTTTGGCCAGTGACAGATGGATTATCAAGCAGGAACAATAACGCAGAGGCAATTTCATCCACCGATGCGGGATGTTTAAGAGGCAGGTTTTCCACCAGTCTTGCCCACACTCCTGGCGCGATATCATCTGAGGGCAAAACCAATCCTGGTGCGATTGCATTGACCCGGATCCCTGGCGCATAAGCCTTTGCAAGCATTCGTGTAAGTATTTCTAATGCAGATTTACTGATTGCATAGGGCGGATAACCTGTCCATAGTTTATGCGCACCTGCATCAGAGATATTAACAATAAGTCCGTCACTATCCATCCTGATGGCAGCCTGTTGTGCCAATAGGAACGGGGCGCGCAAGTTAAGCGCGAAGGTATGATCCCAATCAGCAGCAGAGATCGTGCGAATATCAGTTCGCTGCATAACTCCCGCAGAATTTATCAGGATCTTGAGCTTATATGGAAGCAAATCGAGAGACGATAAGAGAGAGAAAAAGCTGCTGTCATTTGTCAGATCAGCCTGTCTCAAGTAGACCTGTATACCAAGTGTACGGATTTCGTCCGCAGTGGTAGCGGCATCTTCTGCTGAGCTATAATAGTGCAAGAGAATGGCATAACCACGCCTCGCCAAGGCCAAGGCCATGGATTTGCCAAGGCGATGGGCTGCACCAGTAACAAGCGCAAGAGGTTGTCTTTCCATGCCTCTGTTTTACCATAAATTAAAAAAATTTGGCGGGGCCAAGCCCCGCCTTTAGTAAAAAGAAACGGACAGAGAGATTATTTTCTTAAGAAATTCGAGATAAAGAACCAGACATTGGCTGGACGCTCTGCCAGGCGGCGCATGAAGTATGGATACCAATGCGTTCCATAAGGAACATATATTCGCACGGGGAAACCTGCTTTGAAGTATTCTTCCTGCAAGTCACGCCGGATACCATAAAGCATCTGGAATTCAATCGCTTGCTTCGGCAGGCCAATCTTCTCGGCATAAGTCTTGGCAAAATCAAGACGTTTTGGGTCGTGCGAACCTATAGCAGGGATGGGTGGAATTCTTCCATCTTCACTTAATGTTGGAGAACCGGCAGCTTTGGCTGAATCAATCATGATCTGAGTCAACAGATCAAAATTAGCATCTACATCGGCCTTCTTTGGAAAGGCAACTTCAGGCGGTTCTTTGTAAGCGCCCTTGACCAAACGAAAGCATGCCCCGCCATCGATCAATTCCCGAGTGTCTTTCTCAGTACGGTACAAGTAGGATTGGACCACGATCCCTGTATTATTGTAACCTTTGGCTCGCATGCTTCTGTACATAAGGAGAGTTTGATCCGTATATGGGGTATCTTCCATATCGATTCGCACGAAATTCTTATGCTCCCTTGCACGGGTAAGGATCCTCTCCAGGTTTTGTGCGCAAAGACCCTCGTCCAGCGCCAAACCAATTTGAGTCAGCTTGACAGAAACATTGGCCCGCACACCGTTGGAATTAACACTGTCCAGTAATTCAATTACATCGTCAGCAGCCTTTATGGCTTCTGCGCGTGTCGATGTGCTCTCACCAAGGTGATCCAATGTAGCATTGATTCCCTTTACATTGAGCTCCCGAACTGCATTGATTGCATCTTCAATCGTGCTTCCCGCTACAAACCGACTGGCTGCCCGCCAAGCAAATTTCCAGCCAAGAACCAGCCGCTGCGCCCACGCAGCTTTGGAAAGGTAAATCAAAAAAGATCGGAGCATGGTTTCCTCGTTTGTGGATTTATGAACTATATCAATATAATTGTAGCACATCTGCCGAAGTCGAGTGTGTTATACTTTTTACCGATTACTCATGATGAATATCACTATTTTGGAGGTACTGTGAGATTACGCGGTTCTTCCCTATATCTGCGTGGCATTTCTCTGGTGTTCATCCTCCTGGCAGCGGTGGTAACCGTTATCCAGGTAGTGCAGTACAGTGTTTCAAGATATAACTATCCGCAGGATATGACCATCGGTAATGTTCCCGTTGGCGGATTGGATCCTCAGACGGCCTCACAAAGACTCTTACAGGTCTATTCTCTTCCAATTGAAATACATTATAGCGATGCAATTATTGACCTAGATCCCAGTCTAGTCGGTTTTCAACTGGATACCGACAGCATGCTGGCTGCCGCTGACCTACAACGAACTGGTGCCTCTTTCTGGGGTGGATTCTGGGATTACTTATGGAATCGCCGATCTGTTATTACTCAAATTCCATTGGCGTCTTCTTATTCAGAAGCCCGCTTGCGCGCGTTTCTGATAGATGATATATCTGCACGGTATGACCAGCCGCCTACACCTGCCCAGCCTATTCCTGGGACAGCCAGTTTTACCCCGGGTACACCCGGCCAAACCATCGCTCTTGATCGCGCCGTTGCCCTCATCGAGAATGCCCTTCATTCACCAAATCAACGTTCAGTTGTTCTTGCTTCCCAGAGTACAGCCGCGGGACGCCCGACTCTTGAAACCTTACAAATCCTGCTGAAACAACTTATTGACCAGAGTGGATTCGACGGTCTGGTGGACCTTTATTTCCTTGATCTCCAGACACAGGATAAGATTCACTTTGCTTATCAGAATGGGCAGGATTTCTCAGTGGATCCCGATATTGCTTTTACGGCTGCATCCACCATTAAAATCCCAATCATGGTGTCAGTAATCCGTCATTTCAATAGCCAGATCAATGCTGACATTGATGCCCAGTTGATTGACATGATTGCCCGTTCTGACAATGTTGCTTCCGATAGCTTAATGGCTACATTGGACCCAATTCGCGGGCCACTGGTTGTCACAGATACCATGCAACAACTTGGTCTGAATAACACGTTCATCGACATGTTTTTTGCGGCTGGCTCCATCCCTTTGCACACTCCCATCATCACACCAGCTAATTCCCGCTTGGATATAAATACAAATCCAGATACTTACAGCCAGACCACGCCTTCAGAAATGGGCGTTCTGCTTGAAGATATTTACCTATGCGCTCAAACCGGCGGCGGTTCTCTGGTGGCTGCCTTTCCTGGTCAGATCAACCAATCTGCCTGCCAGCAGATGATCCAGTACTTGCAGGAAGACAAGCTCGGCGCATTGATCCAGGGAGGCGTTCCGGAGGGAACCATTGTAGCTCACAAGCACGGTTGGGACATTAACATGAATCAATTTAGTGATACCGGTATTGTTTATACACCAGGTGGTAATTACATCCTGACTATTTACGTTTATCACCCCATGCAAGCACTCTGGAATGTTGTTTCACCACTCTATGCTGAATTATCGCGCGCAGTTTATAATTATTTCAATCTGCCAACACAATAAAGGCTACATCTGCCATCAATTTGCGCTGCTAACGTGACAAATGAAATCGCTCAATCACTGCTATTTTATATCCGTAAGAAGTAATCAGTATATAATCAGACTATGAGCCAGACATTAAGCCTTTACCGCCTTCAGCAGGTGGACAGCCAGGTTGATCGTGCCCAGGTGCGAATGCAATCCATTCAAAAAACGTTGGAAAACGACTCTGAATTAAGACAGGCAAAAGAACGCGCTGATTCCATGAATGGCGCATGCCAATCTGCTGACGACGCCTTGAAAAAAGCCGAGGCAGACGCACACAACCAGCGTATCAAATTAGAACAAACAGAGGCTAGTCTATATAGCAATAAGGGACATAACCCAAAGGAACTACAGGATTTGCAGAATGATGTGGCAGCCCTCAAACGCCACCTAGTGACGCTGGAAGATATCCAACTGGAAGCCATGCTCCTTGTTGAAAAAACCATCGCTGACAACCTGGTGGCTCAAGTAGACTTATCGGTAATTCAAGAACATTCAGCAGAGCACAAACGAGGCCTGCGCGAAGAACTAGCTACCACCCAAAAAGAACTGGAAAAATTATTCAATGAACGTATTGCAGTGGCAGGGCCCATTCCTCCAGGTGCTATTGATCTCTATAACGAGCTACGCCATTTACGGCGCGGGATCGCGGTAGCTGTCATAAGCGAAAACTCATGTTCTGCCTGCGGGGCTGGGTTATCCGCTGCGCAAATGCAATCATCACGTGCTTCTGAACAAATGGCTCTCTGCCCTTCCTGCGGGCGTATTCTTTACGGAAGTTAACTTCTCTTTAAGGTGCCCAATGCGCTTCCGCTTACCGAATATTGATTCTTTTTCCTTCTGGCTAGGAGTAATTCTCACATCGCTGGTGTGGTGGGTTTCCTCAATGCTTCGTCCCGCGATCAGGCACTTGCGCGGGATGGTTCAAACAAAGCGGGTTGAAAAGAAAGAGAAAGTTCACGCCACCAGCGGCGTCGAGGAGCGCTATCGACAAAGCCTTTTACAGCATGCGCAGGGCCTTCATTTGGCTGCACCGCTCTTTTCTTTAGATGAGATCATCGAATCTCCTGCTCTCATGGCGCCACCGCCACGCGTCGAGCCGGACATACCTCTCTTAAGCGAAGATATCGTAGGAGCAGCTGTTCCATATATTCCTGCCTGGCCCGAACTTGCTGCTTCCTACCATGCGCCTACCTTGACTCTCGCCCAAGCCCTTTCCGGAAACTCTGATATAGTCCTGACCGGGCAAGCCGGGATGGGAAAAACCGTAGCATTGGCTTATTTAGCTTCCCGCTTGGCGCGGCGGGACCCGGAACCAGGTTTACCCCCAGATACTATCCCTTTTCTCATTCACGTTGCTGACCTTGACTTGCCGGTTAAGAAAGGCGATCCGCTCAATCCGGTGATCGACCTTATCGCCGAGAAAGCTCCTGTCCTGGACTTAGCACGCATCCCAGATTTTGTACTTAAGTCCTTCTCTGAAGGTCGCGCCTTGCTCTTACTGGATGGGACGGATGAATTGACCCCGGAAGGGTTAAAAAATGCGGTTGAATTCATCAAGGCGGTAAAGCGGGCATACCCTAAAACCCGTATGGTCACCACCGCCTCAAATGAATACTTGGATGGCTTGGTTACTCTCAATTTCATCCCTTTTGCCCTGGCAACTTGGAATCCCAATCAACGACTTAAATTTCTCGAAAAATGGGGGGATTTGTGGAACCACTATGTGGCGGTTGAAGCCTGGACTCAGAGCAGCGAACACGTGGATCCCTTGTTGCTCAATGGATGGCTGAACGGTGAAAACAACTACTTAACCCCGTTGGAATTGACTCTCAAGACCTGGGCAGCGTATGCCGGGGATATCATCGGTCCTCGCCCTCTTGATGCAATTGACTCTCATTTGCGCCGATTATCCCCAGAGAATGTTCCTCTCCAAGCTCTTGAAATGTTAGCTTTACAAATCAGCCTGAGCGCTGAACCAATTTTCGACCCGCATAAAGCGCGTGAGTGGGTCAAATCATTTGAGCCTCCCGAAATTACCAATCCTTCCGAAGCAATTGAGGAATCGGGTGCCAGGAAATCCGAGAAAGGAATAGCCCCATCCATCGGCCTGATCACAAAAATGGTCGAAAGCGGCTTGCTTTCCCAGCATCGCAACAACCGCATGCGCTTCACACATCCCGTTTTTGGCGGTTACTTGGCTGGTAAAGCCTTGGTAAATTACAATTCTGACACCCTTCTCGATCAACCGCCCTGGATTGGTAAATCTCTGGCTCTGCAATTCCTGGCTGCATTGGGTGACGCATCCCCATTGGTCGAAAAAAGTCTTTCCATTCAGGATCGACCGCTTTCTAGAAACCTTCTTACCACTGCGCGATGGCTACGCGATGCCCCGCGTCAGATCGCTTGGCGCGGCCAAGTGATGGCTAAACTTGTCGCTCTCTTACGCCAAACTGGTTTGCCGCTCGGATTGCGTGGACAAGCTCTCTGCGCCATTATCGAGAGTGGAGATCCCAGCTCAGCCATTCTATTGCGTCAATTACTTGAAGAACATGACTATGACATGTTACAACTAGCAGCCCTTGGGTCTGGGTTGCTGCAAGACACAAAAGCCATAGAATTGTTGTCTGCACTCTTAAGCACTCAGAGTCCCAATGTTCGCCGCGCCGCTTGCCTTGCCATGGTAAACATTGGAACAACTGCGGCATTGGATATTGTTGCCTCAGCCCTTTTGCATGGTGACGAGAACCTGCGTCGCGCCGCAGCCGAGGCATTGGCGAATCACCCAGGCGAGGGTTACTCCATGCTGAAAGAAGGCGCAGAAATGAAAGATGATCTGCTAGTAAGGCGTTCTGCTGCTTTTGGTTTGAGTCGAATACCTGAACCTTGGGCAGCTGAATTAATTAATCACATGGAAACAGAAGATGATCAATGGGCTGTTCGCAACGCTGCCATGGAAGTCAATGAAAACCGGCAGCGTCCCAACCCGCATATCCCGCAACGACTCCCACCGCCGACAGAATCTCCTTGGATTATTGCTTTTGCTGGTAAACAAGGGCTGGGTGTTTCACCTGACAAACCTCCCACCGACCTTCTGCTCATGGCGCTTAAATCCGGCACGGAAGAAGAACGGTTGGCGTCGCTTGCCTATTTGCGGATGATACCGGTGGAAGGTGTCTTCGGTGCACTTTATCAAGCCATGTATGGCGGCGAGCCAGTCGTACGTGAAGCCGTTTTCCAGACCCTGGCTGAAATGGCCGCTCGCGGGGTAGATGTTCCAGATCCGGTGCAATTTGGAGTAGGTTATTAATGGAAAACTCGCACGACTTAATGACCATATCGGTTCTCGGTGGCACTGGCAAGGAAGGCAAAGGTCTTGCATATCGATGGGCAAAGGCCGGTTATCGAGTATTGATTGGTTCACGTAACCCACAGAAAGCCATTTCAACCGCCATCGAACTCACGAATTTTCTTGGTGGTAAAGCATGCATTGAAGGAGTCACCAACCTGACAGCTGCTCAGCAAGGAGACATGGTTGCATTGGCAGTGCCTTATCCATTCCATCGCGAGACACTTGAGCTGATAAAGGATGCATTAATTGGGAAGGTATTAATTGATGTGACCGTGCCACTTGTCCCGCCAGTAGTGACCAGGGTACAAATGCCGCCTGCTGGCAGCGCTGCGCAGGAAGCTCATGAAATTCTGGGGAAAGAAGTACAAGTCACCTGTGCCTTCCAGAATATTTCATACGATCGCCTTATGAACCCTGGCCCAGTCGAATCTGATGTCCTGGTAACCGGTACAAGCAAAGCAGCACGGTTAGAAACGTTGAAATTAGTCGCCGCGGCTGGCTTTAAAGGCTGGGATGCCGGTCCAATTGAAAACTCGGTTGTAGTAGAAGGCATGACGAGTGTATTGATTGGTATAAATAGGCAATTTGGGAGCACATCTGCTGGAATCCACATTATAGGAGTATAGGCCTAGCCACGAATCATGACCCTTACCTTCACCCCTCTCCCCCAAATGCCTCTCATCTATCCCGGTGATAACCTGGCAGAAATACTCTTGGCTTCCATGCAATCTGCTCGAGTTGGTTTAGAAGATGGCGATATTCTTGTCGTTGCGCAAAAGATTGTCAGCAAAGCCGAAGGCCAGCTAGTTAGTTTGGCAACAGTCACTCCATCAAAAGAAGCCCTTGAGTTGGCAAAACGCAGCGAAAAGGATCCCCGTCTGGTCGAACTGATCCTGCGTGAAAGTAATGAAGTCCTACGTGTCCGTCCGGGAACAATCATTGTGGAGCATCGGCTTGGTTTTATCTGTGCCAGTGCTGGAATTGATCATTCCAATGTTAAAGGCAACGATGGAAATCCCGAGGATTGGGTGTTACTCCTGCCCAAAAATCCCGATAGTTCAGCACTTGAAATTCGCCGCAAAATTAAAGTGACCACAGGGAATCGGGTTGGCGTGATGATCATCGACTCTCACGGTCGTGCCTGGAGAATGGGCACCGTAGGAACAGCTATCGGTATTTCCGGTATGCCCGGGTTGGTGGACGAGCGTGGTTGGCAGGATCTGTTTGGCTATCGGCTTAAGATCACCATGGTTGCCGCAGCAGATGAATTAGCAGCCGCAGCATCTCTCGTCATGGGTGAGGCTGCTGAAGGGATTCCGGCCGTTCACGTTCGTGGCTTTCCTTTTGCCCTGCGCGAAAGCTCACTAAAGGAATTAATTCGTTCTAAAGAAAACGACTTGTTCCGTTAAGATGGATCCTGACGAATTCTGGCAATACATCGAACGCCTGGTTGCTGAAAACTGTCTTGTCATAGATCGGCTTAAAGGCTCGCGCCACCCATGCTACCCGGAGATCGTTTATCCATTGGATTATGGTTATCTTGACGGTACCACTTCCAACGATCGCAACGGGATTGATGTTTGGATTGGAGGATCCGGGTTCCACGATCTGTCTGCAATTATTCTGGCAGTGGACTTGCACAAACGCGATAGTGAGATCAAGATCTTGCTCGGGTGTAGCGAAGAAGAGGTCCAGACTATACTGGCATTCCATAATAAAAAAGAAATGCGTGCAATGCTTATTCGTAAACCATAGGATGAAGAAATGAAAAACATACCTGAAACCCACCTCGATCTTCTTAAGGATGAGAAAAAAGCTTTTCTTTTTCTAGCAACCTTGATGCCTGGAGGGTCCCCACAAGTCACACCAATCTGGTTCAATACAGACGGTGATCATATTCTCATCAACTCAGCAAAAGGTCGTGTCAAAGATCGCAACATGCGCGCCCGTCCACAAGTGGCGCTATGTATCGCTGACCCCATGAATCCATATCGTTATCTTCAAATTCGTGGTAAGGTGGTCGAATTCACCACCTCAGGTGCGGATGAACATATCGATGCTTTAACTTTCAAATATCGCGGCATTCCCAAGTACCCAAATCGTCAACCAGGTGAAGAGCGTATATTGTACAAAATCAAAATTGAAAAAGTTGACGCCCACGGATGAAAATCGTTGCCCTCGCCGGCGGCGTTGGCGGGGCGAAACTGGTAGACGGTCTCGCCCAGCTCCTCTCCCCTGAAAACCTGACTATCATCGTAAATACCGGTGATGATTTCAAGTATCGCGGACTTTACATTTCTCCGGACTTGGATACCGTATGTTATACCTTGGCGGGACTTGCCAATCCTGATACCGGTTGGGGGCGTAACGGGGAGACATTCCAAGTTCTGGAGAACTTGCAAAAGCTAGGGGTTCTGAAATGGTTCCACCTAGGAGACCAGGATTTGGCGACCCACATCGAGCGAACGTATTTAATTAATGAAGGACTATTTCTCAGCCAGATCACACGTTCTTTCTGTCATTCCTGGGGTGTGGAGTATTCTATTTTACCAATGAGTGATCAGCCGGTCAGTACGATGGTCGATACCATTGACGAAGGCGAACTGCCTTTTCAAGAGTATTTTGTTCGCCGGAAATGCGAGCCAAAGGTAAAAGGATTCCGATTCGCCGGAATTGATGCTGCCGTGCCTGCTCCAGGAGTAATAGAAGCGATCATGCAGGCGGATTCGGTAGTGGTCTGTCCTTCAAATCCATGGGTAAGCATTGATCCGATTTGTGCAGTAAACGGTCTCTGTGACATCCTTGCCACAAAAATAAACGTTGCGGTCTCCCCCATCATTGGTAACCGGACGTTCAAAGGTCCTGCAGCAAAGATGTTCATTGAGTTGGGAATTCAACCCTCACCCCTAGCAGTTGCCCGCCATTATAAGAAATTCCTCACTGGTTTCATCCTGGATAAAATGGATGAAAAATTAAAGCAAGAAATGTCGGTTCCTACATTGGCAACCAAGATCCTGATGAAAGATCGAGATGATCGGCGACGATTAGCTCAAGATGTGCTAAACTTGATTCAATCTTTACAATAACCTATGCACTATACCAGCTCTCAAGGAGCGCGCAAATTACAGACAAAATCCTGTTTGGTCGGTATCATTCCACACAGAAAAGGTCACCTCATTATGCATGTTGCAGTAATAATACAAATCATCTGATCATCTTGCCAGACCGGAATTCTCCAAGAATGCAAGCAACGTTATGACCATCTGGGCTATTGTTCCTGTAAAACCACTACGGCGCGGGAAATCTCGCCTGGCTGGGTTGCTGACGGAAGATCAGCGCACCCGTCTGAACCGATATTTACTTGAGCATGTTCTAATCACATTAAAAGAAATAACGGAAATCGAGCATACCCTTGTTGTCAGCCGGGATCCAGCCGCTTTAGCTTTAACCCGCGAGATGGGGGGGCGAACAGTTCTAGAGGATGGAGTACCGCAATTCAATACAGCGATCAAACGCGCCACCATTGTCGCCAGGGCACAGGGGGCGCATGCCGTGCTCGTGCTGCCAGCCGATTTACCGCTCATAAAGCCTTCAGATATAAAATCCTTGCTCAAACATGGTAAGAATCCTCCAGTCGTGGTGATTGCTCCGGACCGGCGACAGGATGGCACAAACGGATTATTCGTTAATCCCGCCGGGTTGATTGAATACGGATATGGACCTGGTTCGTTCCAGCGTCACTCCGAACGCGCCACCCAAGCGGGGGCGCGCCTGGAAATCATCAACTCTCCCAATATCTCCCTCGATCTGGATCTGCCAGAAGATCTGGAAGCAATCGGCGGAATCGAAAAGCTTGGATTGGTTTGATCCCCAACCCACTATTTTTTTAGACGACGTCAAGAATGCTATAATAACGACCGGTTGTCAGACATTTACAATATCAACTCGAATCAACAACCTAGAGGTGCCTTATGGAGAATGATAAATTGAACACATTATTGATGACACCTGCTCAACTCCAAGCAGAATTGCTGCGTTGTGAGTATTGTGAGGAAAAACCATGCAGGGAGGCTTGTCCAGCTCATTGCTCGCCTGCCGATTTCATCATGGCTGCGCGGGTTGGGAGTGCATCAGATCTCCGCCGGTCTGCAGCAGAGATCGTGCATGCAAACCCGTTGGGTGGAATTTGCGGGATGGTGTGCCCAGATACGCTGTGCATGGCCGCCTGTACGCGCAAAAAATTCGACCGGGCAATTAATATCCCACTAGTCCAGGCTACCATTATTCAGTTGGCAAAGAACCTGGGTGGTATTCCAGAATTCTCACAGCCAAACCTAAAAACCAATAAAAAAGTAGCTGTCCTCGGCGGTGGACCATCCGGATTGGGTGCTGCAGCATCTCTGGCACAAATGGGCTATGAAGTTGAGATACTGGAGGCAACC
>CAIKOL010000331.1 GCA_903829085.1 uncultured Anaerolineales bacterium
CTCGAATCTGGGGAGCACCCCCTGGAAGAGTCGATGAGCCTCTTCGAACGCAGTCAGGCATTGACCAGACGCTGTGTTGAATTGCTTGACCAGGCCGAGCTTAAGGTGCAGGAGCTGGTGGGCGAATCCCTGGTGGATTTCAAGGAAAACGAATGAATTTCGACGCACTTCTCCAAAACCATGTCTTATGGACCGGAATAGCAGGGTGGCTTTTGGCATCTTTGTTAAAAACTCCGGTGGAACGTATCCGGAAACACCACTGGAACTGGGCATTATTCTTCACAACCGGCGGAATGCCCAGTTCGCATTCGTGCCTGGTAACTTCCACAGCCATGGCTGTGGGACTGCATACCGGTTTTGGAACACCGGTTTTTGCAGTGGCATTTGTACTGGCGGCGGTGGTTGTCTATGATGCCACGGGTGTACGCCGCCAGGCCGGGATCCAAGCCCGGAAGATCAATATCCTGGTGGAAGAATTATTGAAAGGCCACCCGATCAATGAAAAACATCTACTTGAAGCGCTGGGGCATACCCCACTGGAAGCGCTGGGGGGGGTGCTCCTGGGCCTGGCTGTGGCAGTGGGCCTTTGGTTTTGGTGGCGATAAAAAGCGAGGAGCGAGGATGATGGAAAAAATGGTATTACCACAAGGATTGGAGAACAGCCAGCGATTTATTGAGTGCGTGCTATTAGCCCAGCCGAACGTATTATATATGTTTGACCTGGAAAACAAACGGGTCAGCTTTGTAAACCAGGAGATCAATGCGATATTGGGATATTCTCAAGCGAATATCGAGGAGATGGGAGCGGATATCATTACGCACCTGGTAAACCCCGAGGATCTGTCACATGTGAAGGAGCACCTGGAACAATGCCAACAGGCAGGCGATGGGGATGTACTGGAGATCGAATACCGACTGCGGCACGCTTATGGAGGCTGGCATTGGTTTTCGAGCCGCGATACGGTGTATGCGCGATCTGCGCAAGGGATACCGACGCAAATCCTTGGGATTTCAGTGGATATTACCGAACGGCGCGCTGCGCAGGATAAGTTATGGTTCGTCAGCACCCATGATGGTTTGACCGGCCTATACAACCGCTCGATGTTCGAGACGGAAGTGGACCGCCTGGAAAAAAGCCGAAGATACCCGGTGACAGTTCTGATGCTGGATGTGGTGGGAATGCGGAAAATCAACCAAGAAAATGGTTATGGAGCCGGTGATGAACAATTGCGCAAGATGGCGGAAGTGTTACGAGAGGCTTTTCGTTCGGATGACGTGGTGGCACGCCTGGGTGCAGATAAGTTTGGCGTGCTCCTGCCAAATACAAGCAGCGTTTCTGCGGATGCTGTCCAGTCGCGTGTACAGAGCCGGCTGGCGAATTTCAACCAGCAGCATCCAGGTGCACCTTTGACTATTACATTGAGCATCGTTTCTGCGGAAAACGGCCAATCCTTGCGCGGAACGGTTCTGACCGCTGAAAAAAGGCTGGCAGATACCAAGACAGCCCGGTGACACGGGAGGTCGTCCGGTTCTATTCTGGTTTCGTGCTAGAATACAACCACCTTACTGAGAATTTCTGAGATAGGAAAACAGGAGAACCACCGAATGGATAACAAAGAACTTCGAAAGACCCTCCACCAGCTTCAGGACGAAATCAAGAGTATCAAGGCAGTTGACGATACGGGTAAGGTATTGCTGCACAACCTTGAAGATGATATCAGCGCATTACTGGAGCGCTCGGGGGGAAATCCTGTGCAGGTGCATCCTTCCGTTGTTCAACGTTTGGAAGGTGCTGTCAGCCATTTCGAGGTCACGCACCCTGACCTGACCACGCTGATCTCCAATTTATTGGAATCTCTGAGCAACGCGGGGATTTAATCAGGCTGTAAGCGTGATTTCCTAATTTCACTGGACCCTAGTCCATTACCCACAGAGCAAACCGATCAAAGGTTTGCTCGGAACAATCCAGGCACTTTCCTGGGAAAACAGTCCTGCCGCTGACACATAAACCAGCGGCAGGGTTTTGTATACTTTATTTACATCAGGCTAATGCGGAATATGCCCACGGACTTTGGCAGCGATCTGGCGATCGGTCATCTTGTCCACGGTTTCAACAACCAAGATGCGTTCTTTCACCCCGTCGTGCTCAAGACGTTTTTCCAATTCGCCTTTGGCTTCGCCGGGACCAAAAATCTGGATCGTATCGGCGCCCCGAAGGACAGCCACTACTTGATCATAGAAATTATTAAGATGGTTTCCAAATTGCCGGTCGCGCACGTCTTCCGTCGAGCCATCCTGTGAGGCAGTTCCACCTGTAAAGCGGACATGTTTCTGCATGTTTGAGGTTATTTCCTTGATCTCTTCCCCGGTCTCTGAAATGATCACAATTACAGCTTTGCGATGATCTATCCACAGACCTGCCTGTTTTTTCATTATATTGCTCCTATTCGCTGATATTTTGAAAGGCAAATTCCCAGTTGATCAACTTGTCAAGCAAAGCATTAACATAGTCCGCGCGACGATTCTGATAATCCAGGTAGTAAGCATGTTCCCACACGTCGATGGTGAGCAGGGGTTTCAAGCCCATTGTTTGAGGGAGACCAGCGTTGGCGGTCTTTATCACCTTGAGCAGGATACCGTCGAAAACAAGCCAGGCCCAACCACTTCCGAATTGTGAGACGGCTGCGCTGGCAAGTTCTTTCTTGCAAGCGTCAACACTACCGAAGGAGACTTCAATCCTCTGTTTAAGTGCGGCAGGCGGTTCACCTCCGCCTTTAGGCGTGAGACTCTTCCAATAGAAGTTGTGGTTCCAGATTTGCGCGGCGTTGTTGAAAACCGCCACTTTTTCCGGCTGCCCTGCGACAGTGGTAATAATCTTCTCCAACGGCAGGTTTGCAAATTCTGTCCCGGCAATAAACTTATTCAAATTATCCACATAGGTTCTGTGATGCTTGCCATAGTGGAATCCAAGTGTATTGGCTGAGATGATCGGTTCCAATGCATTGTCGGCATATGGAAGAGGGGACAGGGTAAAGGGTGCAGCTGCCCCTGGAACGGTCGAAGAATTGTTAACAACGGTCATTTCGGTCTCCTTTCGATGAATAGTTGCCGTAATACGGCATTAGGTGATCAGTTTCTCGATGAACTGACTTTATTAAAATCAATATAACCTCGTTGAACGTCGAGAGAGGTCAACTTGACACGGATGCGGTGGCCCACATCCAGACCCTCGAATCCGGCAACCAGTTTCCCTTCCACCGGTATTGTCTGTAAACGGAC
>CAIKOL010000332.1 GCA_903829085.1 uncultured Anaerolineales bacterium
CCTGAACGACGCCGTCTACTTTGTCGTCTGGATCATCTTCTTCGATCGCTTCCCCTCCATTAGCGGCTGGCAGTTGACCGACATGTTCCTCGTCTTCGGTATCTCCGCCAGCGCCTTTGGGCTGGCCGGGTTACTCTTTGGTAACGCCTTCGACTTGGGTGACATCATCGTCAAGGGGCGGCTTGACTACTACCTGTCCCTGCCGCGTCCCACCTTGCTGCATGTCTTGGCCTCCCGGGTGGTCCCCAGCAGCATCGGGGATTTCCTCTACGGCTTTATCAGTTATTTCGCTTCTGGCCAGTTCAGCCCGGACGGGTTGGGACGGTTTATCCTCGGAGTGATCCTGGCGACAACCGTCTTTGTGGCTTTCCTGGTGATTATCCAGAGTCTGTCATTCTGGCTTGGAACCGGTGGCGTATTCACCGGCATGGCCATCAACGCCATCATCTCCTTTGCTATTTACCCCATCACGCTCTTCAACCAGACCGCCAAGGTAATTCTGTTCCTGGTTGTGCCGGCGGCCTTCATGGGGGCGGTCCCCGCCGGGTTCGTAAAGAACTTTTCCTGGTCCGCCCTCGGGCTGATGCTGCTCGGCGCAGTTGGGTTCCTGGGATTGAGTATCCTCATCTTCAACCTCGGCTTGCGCCGGTACGAGAGCGGTAGTGCCATCCAGACCGAAGTCTGACGGGTGTAAAATTAGCATTAAAATAAAGGAGACCTCCATGCCTGTTCCGGATCGTGATTTCCTGCTCCATCGTATGGATGAGACGCGTTCCACGCTCGAGGCGCTTCTTCCCAGGATCGACATTCACAAGGAGATCTATCCCAACTGGACCATCCGGGATATGCTTGCTCATATGATCGGCTGGGACGATGCCACCATCGCTTCCCTGCGCGCCCATATTCTCGACCGTCCCCCGTCTGTGCCAGCCATCCGCAGTCTCGATGAGTTCAATAGTCAGTCAGTCTCATCCCGTAAAGATCTGGATTTTGAACACATCCTAAAGGAATGGCGTCTTACCCGCCAGGTATTGCGTACCCTCATCGAGCAATTGCCTGATGAAAAGTTCTTCAGTCCGGTCGTCGTTCCGTGGGGTGAAAAAACCACGGTAATGATTTTGGTGGATATGTTCCGCGACCACGAGCAAGAGCATATCCGCGACATTCTCACATGGCTCAAACATCCGGAAAAACCACTTGAAAAAGAAGGGAACTAATATGTCAACTATTATTACATCAGAACAATTCATCAAGGCTGCACCTGCACAGGTTTATTATGCTCTGACCCACGCCACCGCTCTACACGAATGGCTGTGTGATTTTGCCACTGTCGCCCCGCGCCCTGGAGGACGGATGTATCTCTGGTGGCACGGCGACTTCTACTCTGCCGGAGAATATATTGCCCTGGAGGAAAACAAATCCGTTAAATTCAAATGGTTCGCCCGTTTTGAACCCGCCGCTACAGAAGTGACCGTCACGCTGACTCCCAAAGACGACGGCACGCAGGTGGTTCTAAACCACGTTGTCCCGGATGGCGACGATTGGATTCAGCGCGCTCAGGGTTTCAAAACCGAATGGGATTCCACCCTCCCCAACCTGGCCTCTGTTCTCGAGACCGGCCTCGACCGGCGTACCTTCGACCGCCCGATGCTGGGGATCAACATCAGCGATTTCAACCCTGAAATTGCCAGGACGCTGCAGGTGCCCGTCAACCAGGGCGTGCGCCTGGACGAAGTCCGCCAGGGCATGGGCGCTCACGCCGCTGGTCTATGCAAGGATGATGTCATCGTTGAATTGGATGGCAAACCCATCACAAACGATTATGGCAGTTTTGTGGCCGCACTGGCTGGTAAAAAAGGCGGAGATAAAGTCGAAGTTGTCTTCTACCGCGGCTCGCAAAAGAAGGCGGTGACGATGGAACTGACCAAGCGGCCAGTCCCGGATATTTCCTGGAACCCGGCTGACCTTGCCCATCAAATAAGGCTCAAATACGATGACTCTCTTGGTCGGCTGGAAGCAAGTTTCAAAGGCGTCAGTGAACTCGAGGCGGACAAGGAACCTGCTCCAGGTGAATGGAGCGCCAAGCAGACCCTTGCTCATCTCATCCATACCGAGCGTGGTTGGATTGCCAACCTGGATGACACCGTTGGGGGGTATGAACGCCTCGCGGATGACTGGGGCGGCAATCTTCCTTCCCATATTTCTGCCACGCTCAAGGCTTTTGGAACTTACCGCGCCATGCTGGATGAACTCAAGGTTCTCTCGGTGGAAATGGTATCCTTCCTGGCTGACCTTCCGGATTCTTTCGTGGAGCGTAAGGCCAGTTACTTCCTGAATGCCGCCCAGTTGCTGGAACTGGAATCGCACACGCTCTCGCATTTGGAACAGATCAAAGCCGCCCTTGCAGCTGCGCGGAAATCGCAATAGTCGCGAAATTTCATCCCGGTATGGGCAAACTCATCGTCATTGTCGGCAGCACCGGGGTGGGCAAGACCGCCCTGGTGCGAGCCTTATGCAAACAGGCTCCATTTATTTCCGGCCTGGAAGGACATGCTGAACGTCCCTTCCAGGGGTTGTTCAAGACAGATGCGCGTTATGCTTTCGCCAATCAAATGGATTATCTGTTGTTGCGCGCCGAGCAGGAGCGCTTCCTGCGCCTGTCCCCCCAAACCGGCCTGATGGATGGCGGGCTGGATATGGATTTCCATGGTTTTACCCGTCTCTTTCATGCCCGCCTCTGGTTGACCGATGCCGAGTTCGACCTGTGCAGGCGCTTCTACGATTTGGTGCGTACTCACCAACCTCCGCCGGACTTGATCATCCACCTGACCGCCAACCCACTTGCGATCTCTCGCCGGTTGGCTACCCGCAAGCGGATTAATATCGCTGGGGCTGAAGATATTCTCCAGCTCGATTCCTTCCTTGAAGACTGGCTGTCCACTCTGCCATCCGACCATCTCCTCCACATCGATGTTTCAGAAAACGATTTTGGTTATCGGCGACTCATTCCTTCTTTGTTGAATACTCTGCGACCCTATTACAGGTGACCAGTGCAACCTGATCCCAAGAATTTCTCGCTAAACGATCTACATGTGTATCCTATTTTTACCACGGCGCTCGGATCAAATCGTTGGGCAGAAGCAGGTTACTCCCGATGAAGACGATGGGAAAACGTCTTCTCCCCTTGTTCCTGGTTGCCAGTCTTTTGTTGGCTTGCAATACTCTGGTCATGCCCTTCACGGCTCGCGCTCCCACTCCTGGACAACCTTCGACTGGCACCACGGGAACTCCTATGTCGCCTTCGCAGACCGAAGCGCCTTTCAATATTTCATGGGACGACCGCTCACTTTTTCAAAAGAACTTGGCAAACTCAGCCCAAAGTATCCTGGATGGTCTTCCCGGCGCTAGCGTTTATCACATCGCATTCAGCATCTCCGATCCGCCCACTCACGTCAGCGGCTTGGAGGAAGTTCGCTTTACCAACCAGGAGACAGTCTACCTGACTGAAGTGGATTTTGCCGTCTTCTCCGAGATTCTGGGCGGTAGCATCACGATCGACAACCTGACGCTCGATGGTCAACCCATCAAGATCACTCATCATAATGGGTTGATGCGCGTCCCACTGTCCACGCCTCTCCTGCCGGGTGAATCCGTCATCTTCCATCTTGAGTTTGAGATCAACGTGCCAACCCAGGGAGGGGATTATTACTACGGGATTTTCGGTTACAACGCTGGCATCCTGTCACTGGCGCATGCCTATCCCACCATCCTGGTCTACAATGATCTGGGTTGGAACAACCAGTCACCTGACCTGGATGGCGACCCCCTTTTCTCGGATACCAGTTTCTATCTGGTCTCGGTGGATGCCCCTGAAAACCTGGTGCTGGTAGCCTCCGGGACGGAGGTGGGTCGCTCGCAGGCTGCCGGCAGGCAGCAAGTCTTGGTTGCCAACGGGCCGGCTCGCGATTTCTACCTGGCTGCCAGTTCCAGTTTTGTCAAACAATCCGAGACGATCGGCGGACTTACCGTCAACAGCTATGCGCCGCCCAACCTGAACCAGGAAGCCCGATCCGCGCTCAAGACCGCCGAAACTGCCATCGCCGATTTCAGCCGCCGCTACGCTCCTTATCCCTACACCGAGTTCGACATCGTTCCCATTATCACCTCGGCAGGCGGGGTGGAATTCCCCGGTCTTACTTCGGTTGCAGAAAATGTATACACTGACCCGGGTTTCCTGGAAATTGTCGTCACCCATGAGGTCGGTCACCAATGGTTTTACAACCTGGTGGGAAATGCCACCCAGGGCCAACCCTGGTTGGATGAATCCATGGCGGAATTTGTCACCTGGCAATATTATCTCGATCGATATGGCGCCCAGGGAGCTCAGTCTTATCAGGATGAAATGCAACGCACCTGGGATATGGCTGACGACCAGGATATCCCCATCGGTCAGCCAGTCTCCGCCTACTCCAGTGACGGGTACGTGGGCATCGTTTACGGGCGTGGGCCGTTCTTCATCCTGGCTTTGCGCGACCAGATGGGCCAGGCAACCTTTGACCGGTTCATGCTGGACTACACCCAGCGCTACGAGTGGAGTATTGCCACCACTCAGAGCTTCAAACAAACCGCCGAGCAGGTCTGTTCTTGTGACCTGACACCAATTTTTAATGAGTGGGTTACTCCGTGACGAGGGCTGCTTCCATTTGGATTATTATCCTGCTTTTTTTCTTTGCGGGCTGCGCTCCACCAGAAGCAGCCGGCACGCCCCCGCCCGCGACCAGGATCGTTCAACAGACCCTCAGTAGCCAACCCTCAACTATTTCCACCTCTCAAGATTTAGCCGGCACGCCGGAGATTGGGGGTTGTCCCCTATTCCCGGCGGATAATTTTTGGAACAAGCCTGTAAATGGTTTGCCAGTCAGTCCACTATCCAACTCATGGGTGGATTCGATCGGCCGCTCTGTTGGCTTCCACATGGACTTTGGTTCCGGCACGTGGGAGGATGGCCCGATTGGTATCCCCTACAACCTGGCTGACGCTTCCACACCATTTTATCCCTTCAATTTTTACTATCCCGATGAATCCGACCCCGGTCCCTATCCCATCCCGGATAATGTACTACGCGAATGGGGTTCCGACCACCACATCCTGGTGGTGGATACCTCCACCTGTTCCCTCTATGAGATTTATGACGCCAGTCTCAGCGCTGGGCAATGGTCCGGCGGCTCCGGTGCGATCTGGAACCTGCGCTCAAATGCCCTGCGTCCCGCCGGCTGGACCTCCGCCGATGCCGCCGGTCTACCCATCCTTCCCGGACTGGTCCGCTACGACGAGATCGCCGCCGGGGAGATCCGTCACGCCCTGCGCTTCACTGCCGAAAATACCAACGGGTACATCTGGCCTGCCCGTCACCTGACCTCGGACCATAGCGCCTCTGGAATTCCTCCGCTGGGAGCCCGTTTCCGACTGAAAGCCTCATTCGATCTCACGCCTTTTCCGCCGGAATTACAGGTTATCTTGCATGCCATGCAGCAATATGGTATCGTCCTGGCCGACAACGGTTCCAATTGGTATGTAGGCGGCTCTCCCGACCCGCGCTTCGATAATGAGATGCTCCACCAGCTGGACGTGCTCACCGGGAACGACTTCGAGGCGGTGGACACATCGCTGCTGATGGTGGATCCAGACTCGGGTCAGGCATCCGTTCCATGACAATATAATGGCAACAAGACCCTGGGAGAAATTGAAAGATTTTGCAGCGCTATGTCTCTGGCTGATCTCCAGTTTGGGCATGGCGATTACCTCGTTTATTCTGTTCAGGCAGGACTTCCGGGGATATTATGCCGCCGCCCGTGTATTGCTGGCTGGTGGAAATCCCTATGATTACAATCAATTAGCCCCCATCCTGCTCCAGGTCACCGGTCGGATTGGTAACAATCCTTATTATTATCCCCCGTGGTTTGCCTGGTTCTTCGTACCCCTGGCAGAACTGCCATACGGGTTTGCCAGCATTCTCTGGATGGCGTTCAATTGGGTAGTCTGGCTGTACAGTCTGTGGTTGCTGGGAAAATATTTGGATTGGCCAGGAGCAGGCTGGCGGCGCTGGCTGATTTTCTTCCTGGCTACCTATCTCTTTGCCTGGATCACCTGGCGTTATGAGCAAACAGGGATCTTATTGTTTGCTCTTTTGGTTGCAATACTGATGGCTTTACACAAACAGAACTGGCTCGGGGCTGGGATTTGGATGGCGCTCTTCCTGTTAAAACCTAACATTACCCTGATCCCCCTGGCAGCAATTGTCATCTGGCTCCTGCAGCGAAAGCAGTGGAAACCGGTTGTTGTCTTTAGCCTGACCAGTGCATTCTTGCTGGCAGCCTCCACGCTGGCAACTCCAGACTGGTACCAGCCTCTGTTCAAACCTGGTTTTGGAAATGGTCTCGCTAATGAACTGAATGGTCCCGGACAAATCGTGGCTGTCCGCGTAAACACGACACTGATGGATTTTCTCAAGATGAGCCACTTGAATGCGACAATAATCGCTATCGTCTATTCCGTCGCTCTATTGATCGGTGTCCTTGTCCTGGGTTTTACCCTTTTTCGTTCGCAATCGATACTGACAGTAACATCCATTTCTTTGCTGGTCGGGTATGCACTCACCCCGTATGCTTTGCAATATGATTATCCTCCACTGGCATTTGTGTTACTATGGGCGCTGGCAATTATCTTTGGTTCAACAAATAAAGTCCATCGCTGGGCAGCCATCCTGATCACAGCTTTTGTTGCCAGCGTGCCACTTTGGGAACGTCCGATCTCTGACGCCTATGTTATTGTGATCGCGCTGATTGGACTGGTATTTTTCTGCCAGAAAACTACTCAACCCGAAGAATTTTCGCGGGAGAGGATTTGATGAAACTCAAATTCTACGTCGACACCAACAAAGGCATCACTTTTATTTTCCTCCTGGCTCTGATGACCTTTTACCATCAGTGGCAGAACCCCACCGCCTGGGTCTACCTGGCCTTGCATGGCACTTATGGCCTCCTGTGGGTTCTTAAAAGCAACCTCTTCCCAGATGCTTCCTGGGAGCGCAAGACCAGCCTCTGGTTCGGGTTGGTATCCTGGTTCTCTTTGATGCTATATTGGATCCCGGGTTGGTTGGTTATGTCAAAGGGCATCACGGCTCCTTACTGGCTACTGGCGCTCGCCATCAGTCTGAACATCTTCGGCAACTTCTTCGTTTTCACGGCGGATATGCAGAAATTCACCAGCCTTAAATTGCATCCGGGCGAACTCATTACCGGTGGGTTGTTCCGCCTGTCACGCAATATCAATTACTTTGGTGAGCTCCTGGTCTATACAGCCTTTGCCCTCCTGCCCATGGTCTGGTTCGCTTTCTTGCCTCTTGCTGCTTTTATCGTCACATTCTGGGTCCCGAACATGCTCCGCAAGGAAAAGGTGCTTGCCGCCCTGCCAGGTTACCCGGAATACAAAAAGAAAACCAGGTCCTTCTTCCCGTTCCTTTTCTGAGGTGAAACTTGCCAAGTTTTCGCAGCGTCATCATCCAGCGCATTATGCGCGATTCAAGAAATGCTCTCATTGGCAATCTTCCGGTTGAAGTTCGACGCCGAAGGATTGATGCTGCCGCCCGGCGCGCCATCCGTGTTCCGCGCAGCGTCTGCCTGCAGACCGTTTCAGCCAATGGTGTTC
>CAIKOL010000333.1 GCA_903829085.1 uncultured Anaerolineales bacterium
AGGCCTCGCTGGGACTCGGTGCCCCTGAATGGAAGACCTCCTTGAGCGTGGTCTTCCCGGCTGCAATCAACGGAGTCGTCACCGGTTTCCTGCTGGCACTCGCTCGAGCCGCGGGTGAAACCGCACCCCTGCTTATGACCGCCCTGGGCAATGAACGTTTCGACATTGGACAGATCATTACCGGTGGTATACAAGGGCACCAATCCGTATTCCAGATCATCGGGCGCATCATCAACCAGCCGGTTGATTCGCTTCCACTGGCCCTCTGGAAATATGCCCAGCAGCCATATCCTGAACGGGTGCAACTGGCCTGGGCGGTGGCACTGGTCCTGATGCTTTTTGTCCTGATTATCAATGTCAGCGCGCGGGTATGGATCTTGAATCGTAGCCGCCACATGAAAGGTTAATTCCATGCATATGGATATGGAAATTTCGAAATCGGTTTTTCGACCCGTCATCGGGACAGACGGTCATGCCAAGGTACAGGTCACGGATCTGGCGGTATATTACGGTAAGTTCCGCGCCCTGAAGGAAATCAACCTGACCATCCTTGAAAAGAAAATCACCGCCATTATTGGGCCCTCCGGTTGTGGCAAGTCCACCCTGTTGCGCTCTTTCAACCGCATGAATGATCTGACACCCGGCTGTCGCATGCATGGAGAGATCCTTCTGGACGGGGAAAATGTACTCTCCCCCGGCATGGATGTGGTATCCATCCGCCGACGGGTCGGGATGGTTTTCCAGCGCCCCAACCCGTTCCCCAAGTCTATTTTTGATAACGTGGCTTATGGACCGCGCCTGTATGGCATCCACCGCAAGGCAGACCTGGAAGGGATAGTGGAAAACAGTTTAAAAGCCTCCGCGCTGTGGAACGAGGTGAAAGACAAGCTCAACCAATCCGGCCTGTCCCTCTCCGGCGGACAGCAACAACGCCTGTGCATCGCGCGTGCCCTGGCAGTTGAACCGGAAGTCATCCTGATGGACGAACCCGCCTCCGCCCTCGACCCGATCTCCACGCTCAAGATCGAGGAACTGATGCAGGAACTTAAAAAGAATTACACCATCGTCATCGTCACCCACAACATGCAGCAGGCTGCCCGGGTCTCAGATTTCACTGGCATGATGATGATCGACGAAACGCGCGCCGGGCATCTCATCGAATATGATGCCACCAACACCATTTTCACCCGCCCCAAGGATAAGCGTACTGAAGATTACGTCACCGGTCGGTTTGGATGAACCGGGGAGAACCAAAAATGGATATAATAAGCAAACAGCCTCAAGGAGCAAAGCATCCAATGCGAAAAACCTTTGAAACCGAGATCCAGCAATTGAAAGACGAACTGCTCCTGCTGGGCAGCATGGTCGAACAGCAGGTCTTTGGCTCGGTGGAAGCCCTCAAGAAACGGGACCTGGATGCTTCCCGCCGCATCCAACAAATGGATGAGCAGATCAATGCCAAGCGTTACGCCATCGAAGAGCAGGTGATGATCGTCATTGCCACCCAGCAGCCGATGGCCCACGACCTGCGCCTGCTGGCTTCCATCCTCGAGGTCAGCGGCGAGCTGGAACGCATGGGTGATTATGCCAAGGGGATTGCCACTGTCAACATCCGCATGGGCGACCAGCCGTTACTCAAGCCATTGATCGATGTCCCGCGCATGGCGCAAAAAAGCGTGGATATGTTGCACCGCGCCCTGACCGCTTTTGTCAACGAAGACGCACAGGCAGCTCGTTCCATCCCCGCTGAAGACGATGAAGTGGACGGACTCTACACCCAGATTTACCATGAGTTGATGATGTTCGTCATCCAGGATCCCAAAACCATCGAACGCGCCAACTGGCTGCTGTGGGTGGCGCACAACCTGGAACGTCTGGCTGACCGCGTTACCAATATCTGCGAGCGCACGGTCTTCATCGCCACCGGTGAATTGAAAGAATTGGAAACCACCGGGATCAAGGATTAGGATAACCATCTCGAAATTAATAAGACTTCCGTAGTTCTTTGAAACTTCGGAAGTCTGTCTTTTACAGCAACCGGTCGCCTCCATCCACGCTATCCACCCGGTAATGGCAGCCCCGGCTCTGGCGATTGTGGCGCGCCGCTTGCCCCACCACCAACCCCACCTCCACGGCATTGCGCAGGCCGATCAGGCCGTCGCTCAGCTTGGTCTTGCGGTAGAAGGTTTCGATCTCATTCTGCAGGTGCCGCAATTCCCGGATGGCGCGCGAGAGCCGGTCGCCCGAGCGCACCAACCCCACGTAGTGCCACATGATATTCTGGATGGTCTGCATGTCCCCCTGGATCAGCGCCGGGTCGGATTCCTGCGTCAGGTTGGATTCGTCCCAGGCGGGGATGTCCTCCCGGGTTGGGATGACGGAGGGCAAATTGGTAATTCGCCCCTCAATATCGCCTGCCGCCCGATTCCCCCACACCAGCCCCTCCAGCAGGGAAGTTGACGCCAGGCGGTTCGCCCCGTGCAGCCCGGTGCAGGACACCTCGCCCACCGCGTACAGGTTGGCGATGCTGGAGCGCCCCCACTCATCCACAGCCACGCCGCCGCAGAAATAATGGGCTGCCGGCACCACCGGGATCGGCTCACGCGTGATGTCAATGCCCACCCGCTTGCACTCCGAATGGATGTTGGGGAAACGCCTCTTGATTTCCGCGGCGGGCAGTCGCGTGGCAATATCCAGCAGTACATACGAGTAATCGTGGGCTTCCATCTCGGTATGGATGGCGCGCGCCACCACATCCCGCGGCGCCAGGTCTTTCCACTCTGGGGAATATCTTTCCATGAAAGGCTGGCCCTCGGGGGTCAGCAGCACCCCGCCTTCCCCGCGCAGCGCTTCGCTGATCAGGAACCCCTCCGCCCCCGGCACCGAGAGTGCCGTGGGATGGAATTGCACATACTCCGCATTCACGATCCGGGCCCCGGCGCGTGAGGCCATCGCCAGGCCGTCGCCACGCGCGCCTGCCGGGTTGGTGGTATTGCGGTAAATGCGGCCGATGCCCCCGCTGGCCAGGATGGTCACCGCCGCCAGCGTGCGGTGGATCGCCTTTCCCTTGCGGTCAAACACGTACGCGCCGTGGCAGGTGATCGGTTTGTAGGCTGCCAGCGGGTCGCGCGAGTGGTGCGGATAGGTGATCAGATCCACGGCGGTGGCCCCGGTCAGCAGTTCCACGTTGGGACATTTCTGCAGCGCCGCGATCAACCCCTGCATGATGGCCCTGCCGGTCCCGTCCCCCACGTGCAGGATGCGCCGCCTTGAGTGTGCGCCTTCCTGTCCATAATCGATATCGCCCCCTTTTTCACGGTCGAAGACAATGCCCGCCGTCCCCACCAGCACTTCCTGCAGCAGTTCCGGCCCTTCCTCCGCCAGGATGCGCGCCGCCCTGGGTAGGGACGCACCTGCACCCGCCGCCAGGATATCTGCCACCAGCAGGTCTGCGCTGTCATCCAGCCCGCGCCCGATGATCCCGCCCTGGGCATAGCGCGAGTTGGACTCGTGCGGGTCCGGGTCACGCGTGATCAGGATAATTCTTCGCTGCGGGTTGCGGGCCAGTTTCAAGGCCGCGCTTGCTCCGGCGATCCCGGAACCAATGATGAGTACGTCTGTGGTTTTCATATGCTCTCCTGTTCGTTTTCCCCTTTTTATGCTCTTCTTATCCGATCTTGATCATTCTTTCCACGGCCTGGAATGCCTTCACCCGGATCTCCTCCGGCACATCGATCACATAGCGGTTGAACTTGAGCGCATCGCGCGTGTCTTCCATGGTGATCATGTTCATATGTGGGCAGCGTACCATGCACAGGCGCAGCATGTCCTTTTCCGGGTTGGCGGCTGCCACGTTGTCGCCCATGGCGCACTCGGTCAGCAGGAGATAATGGGGGGCTTTCGACTGCTGGACATAGCGGATCATGGCGTTGGTCGAGCCTGAGAAGTCAGCCGCGGCCGTGACCTCCGGGCTGCATTCCGGGTGCGCCAGGATGACCACCTCCGGGAACTGGGCCCGCACCGTTTGGATGTCTTTGAGCGTAAACTTTTCATGCACCTCGCACCTGCCGCGCCAGCCGATGAGCTGGTAATCCAGCTCCCCGCCTTCCCCTGCAAAGGCGGGGTTGAGGGACGGGAAGATGATGTGCTTCCCCGTCTCGCGGGCCACGTTCTTCGCCAGGTATTCATCCGGCAGGAAGATCACTGTTTCAGCATGCAGCGAATCGACCACCGCCGCCGCGTTGCTGGAAGTGCAGCAAATATCCGACTCGGCCTTCACGTCCGCATACGTGTTCACATAGGTCACCACCGGCACGCCGGGGAACCTGGCTTTCAGGGCCCGCACATCCGCCGCACTGATGGATTCAGCCAGGGAGCATCCGGCCTTGGCGGCTGGCAGGAGCACGGTTTTCGTCGGGTTCAGGATCTTGGCCGTCTCGGCCATGAATCTCACCCCGCAAAAGACGATCACATCCTTGTCCGTCTGGGCGGCCTTGCGTGACAGGTCGAGCGAATCTCCGGTGAAATCCGGGATGGAATGGAACAGGGCTGGTTCCATGTAGTTGTGCCCCAGGATGACGGCATTCCGCTGCTTCTTTAGTTCGTTGATCTCGACTGCGATCTCGGCTTTGTACCGCAGTTCCACGTCGGGGACGATCCGGCTGAGCTTGGCTTTCATTTTTTCGTACATTTCATCAGAGTTCATGCTGCTCCATCAACCAATATACCCGTCACGGGCACAAATTGCGCCTTTTTACCCTTTAGGAAGCGCAATTTGTCCCCACGGGTATTATATAATCGAAACTCACATCAAAAACCTTCGCCGAATGGGTCAACGCTCCCACAGAAATGTAGTCCACACCCGTCTCTGCGATCCGGCGCACGGTCTCCAGCGTGACGTTGCCGCTGGCTTCCAGCAGGGCCACCCTATGTCCAGCCTGTGCAAATTGATCCCGGATACTTACCGCCTCTGCCATGCTTTCCGGCGTCATGTTATCGAGCAGGATGCGTTCCACACCGGCAGCCAGGGCCTCACGCACATCCTCCAGGCTGCGGGCTTCCACTTCGATCTCCAGTCCTGCTGTGCCAGCCCGGGCGCGCTTCACCGCCAGGGGGATCGAACCGGCATAATCAATATGGTTGTCTTTGATCAATAGCATGTCATACAGGCCGATGCGGTGGTTCTGACCGCCGCCGCGTTTGACCGCCAGTTTATCGATCAGCCGCAGGCCCGGCGCGGTCTTGCGCGTATCGAGGATGACCGCCTTCGTTCCGGCCACTGCCTCCACAAAGGCCCGCGTCAGGGTGGCGATGCCCGACATGCGTCCCAGGAAGTTAAGCGCGGTTCGTTCGGCGGTCAGCAAGCCGCGCGTACTCCCCGACACCCGCGCCAGCACCGCCCGGTTTGTCACCCGCGCGCCTTCTTGCACCTGGGGGCGGAAATCCACCTGTGCATCCACCATCCGGTAAACAGCCTGCGCCACGTCCAGCCCGGCGATCACGCCGTCCTGTTTGGCAATGATCTGGCCGCGCATGACTGCTTCGGTGGGAACGATGCTGTTCGTGGTGGCGTCGCCGGGACCGATGTCTTCGGCCAGGGCCGCGCGGATTATCGCCAGGATTTCGGGGGGCAGGTCTGTTTCCGTTGTCATGGCATGTACTCTATCGCCTTTTGGGTGCTTTTGTCAAGGAGCCGGCAGGCGCAGGGACTTAAGTCCTGTTGCACTAAAAATTGTCTTGCAGCCGCGTTCCTTTCAGGTATACTTCCAAGTGGAAGGAAGCAGGTCTGGTTGCTCAATTTTTCTTTGCCCTGGAGGTAAGATGAATATAAGGCTTCTTTTTGCAATCGCGGTCCTGGTATTGGTCGCCCTGGCCTGCAGTTTCTCCCCAACTCTGACTGCCGTTCCGGCTGCCACTCAACCCTCTGCAGGGGCAGGCGGCGGTAACAGCCAGCAGGTACTGTTCAAAGACGATTTCTCCAATGTCAACAGCGGCTGGGGTCACAGTTCAACCCAGAACGGGACTTCTGATTATGCCAGTGGCGGCTACGAGATCACCATCATCACGACCCTGATGAGCAAATGGTCCAACCCCGGCCAGATGTTCCAGAAGGATGTCCGCATTGAGGTGGATGCCACCAAGCTGGGTGGCCCGGATGATAATGCCTTCGGCGTCATGTGCCGCTACCAGGACGTGGATAATTTTTACAAGTTCTATATCACCAGCGATGGGTATGCCGGCGTCATTAAAAAAGAGAGTGGTACCTCCACGGTTATCTCTACCGACGACGGGACAATGCATCCGGTGGATGGTATCAACCTGGGCGCGGCAACCAATCATATCCGC
The DNA here is from genome assembly GCA_903829085.1 of uncultured Anaerolineales bacterium. Classification (GTDB taxonomy): domain Bacteria; phylum Chloroflexota; class Anaerolineae; order Anaerolineales; family Villigracilaceae; genus UBA877. Next base: position 6,346 of record CAIKOL010000333.1, read on the forward strand.
GTCGACTGCATCGGTGATACCCTGACCCTGTATGCCAACGGGACCCAGGTTGCAACTGCCACCGATAGCTCTTTCCAGGGTGGCGATGTTGGACTGGTGGCAGCCTCTTACAATACCGCTGGAACCGACATTCTCTTTACGAACTTTTACGTGTACAAACCCTGATCTCACTCACCATCCCCGACTCCCGCAGGTCAGCCCTGCAGGAGTTTTATAAGCTGTGAAATTTCAGGATATTCCGCCTATTATTCCTCTGTGCTTTGTTACTCAAATTTATTCTTTTTCGGAGTATCATAAGCCAGAGATCTGAACATAAAGGCTCGTCCTTTCGTGTTCCCTGGTGACCTTTGTGTTTGGATGTTTTTTTTACAGCGCAACCACCTGTTTACCTGATCATCCTTTGATGGAGAAACCTATGCGCGACCTGACCAACGAGATCCTCGAACTGATCCGCCGCACCTCTTCGGACCTGCCCCCGGATGTGGAAAACCAATTGCGCTCAGCAGTTGATAAGGAAACCCCCGGTTCGGCAGCCCGCGGCGCTTTCGAGACCATTCTCAAAAATGTGGAACTTTCCCGTAAGAATTCCAGCCCCATCTGCCAGGATACCGGCACTCCCATCTTTTACGTCAAGCAGCCTGCCGGCTGGAGCACGCTCGAGCTTAAAAAGCAGATCCGCTCTGCGCTGGCGGAGGCAACCAAAAAATCCTACATGCGCCCGAATGCTGTGGACGCCGTCTCGGACAAGAACAGCGGCAACAACCTGGGTGGCGACGATTTTCCCTACATCCATTTTGACGAAGTCGAGGGCGATGAATTGACCATCGAATTGATGCTCAAGGGCGGCGGCTGCGAGAACGTGGGAGCGCAATATTCCCTGCCGGATAACCGTCTCGGCGCAGGCCGCGACCTGGCGGGGGTCCGCAAAGCCATCCTGGATGCGGTGCAAAGGGCACAGGGCCAGGGCTGCGCGCCGGGGATCCTGGGCGTCTCCATCGGCGGCGACCGGGGTTCCGGGTATGTCAGGTCGAAGGAAGTACTGTTGGACAAGATCGGCACGCGCAACCCGGACCCCAGGCTGGCCGAATTGGAAGAACGTCTGACCGCTGAAGCCAACCAGTTGGGCATCGGTCCGATGGGTTTCGGTGGTCAAACGACCGTCATTGACACCAAGATCACCGGCCTTTCCCGCCTGCCAGCCTCCTACTTCATCACCCTCTCGTACATGTGCTGGGCGTACCGGCGGCGCAAGCTGACCGTCAAGGCCAACGGCGATTTCATTTACGATTGACTTGTGAGAGCACAATATATTCGTGCCCTGACGGAAGGATAAAACCATGCGTGCAATTACCATTCCAATCGACG
>CAIKOL010000334.1 GCA_903829085.1 uncultured Anaerolineales bacterium
CAGACCGCAGCGCCCACGGCCACCTATTTCACGCTTGCCATCCTGGCGCTGTGGCTGGTTGTGTCGGTGATTTCGAAATATCCCATCCCTGTGATCGGAGCGGTCCTATGGTTCACCGGCCTGATCAGCATTTTGGCCGTGGCCGAGGAGCGCTTCAACCAGTTGTGGTGGGTCAAGACCGGGATCCTGGTATATGCCGTCCTGGTTTTGCTCCTGCGCTTCGGTCTGCAGGCCCTGCAGGTCACCAATCCTGCCGATTGGGCGAATGTCATTGGGAGCAGCGCAGACGCCCAGACCGTTCTTAACAACACCCGCAGCAATATCGCCATGATCGGCATGCTGTTCGTCCTGGTGCTGTACCCAGTCGGATACGCGGCCATGTTGATGAACCGTTTCATCCGCAACCCCAAGCCCCTGTACAACCTGTGGTCGGAAGCTGGGGAAGTTCTCAAGAGGCTGCGGACAAGATCCTGAGTGCGACGTGCGGAGTGTCCATGTGCCCAACCGATCCTTCTCGAATTCGCACCTCCGGCACGGCACGCCGCACTGAATGAGCCTGACGCCGTAGGCTAGGCAACCGTTTCGAAAAACGGCCCAACGCAGGTTCGACTCCTGCCAGGCTCATCTTTGTCTCTCAATCTTTACGATTGGGTGACAGGTCACGATCGCTGGAATCCTTCCAGTAATACACGTTTGCAGCATTTTCCACGTTGCCTGATCGGAGCAATTCGGTGCAGGCGCAGACACAAAAGGAGGCCTCCTATGTCTGCATCCTTTCCACAGATGGCCTTTTGGGTCATCTTCCCTCTGGCGGCGCTGATCGTCTTGAGCGGCTGGGTCATGATCCTGATCTCTGCCATCAAGAAACTGCGCTCCCGGAAATCCCGGGTGGGGAACGACTTTACAAGTCTACCCACCGACGAGGATCAAGTTCTCCCTCAGCCCAACTGGACTCCGGCGGACTTGATCGCCATGGACGGCACCCACGCCGTCCCCCTTCCCTAGGTGCGTGGAGGCTGGACAACCAGCCTCCACCCCTCTGATCGATTGCCATTATTCATTTTTCAAAAGGATGTGTTCCATGCCCTCTCTCCCGATCTTCTTATTCTTTTCCGGTCTCTCCATCGGCCTGCTGGTTGGACCGATCATCGTTCATTCCCTCAAGGCCTGGTTCTCCACCCGCCAGGATTCGCGAGGAAACTGATCAAGTCAGGATGACAAATTCCATGCCCGACCTCTTCTCGTGGATCAACCAACGTCTCAATTCTGCCGTGCAAGCTGCGGAAGCTGTCCTGCCGCGGCTGCAGCAGGCCTTCCGTGGGGCGCGCCTGGATGTCCCGGATGATCTGGACGTATCCGCCAACGGGCTGGTGTATGCACCCGGCAAACCCCAGCTGGATTACCTGTGGTTCGAGGTGACGGAACGCGAAGGCGGGAAGACCTACCACGAGTACCGCGCCATGCGGATGATGCACCTGGCTTCCATTCCCTTGAATGCCCGGGGAGACCAGGGATCATTGGCAAAGATGCGCACCGTCCTGCGCGGCCTGTACAACGCCAAGGTGGATATCGTCTACCTGGTGGCCGGCATCTACCATCCCGAACGGCTTGGCATCGTCCAGTGCTACGGGGCGGTCGGCCGGGGAGAAACCTTGACCGATGCTGCGGCGCAGGCCATCCATGGAGCCGCTTCCCTGGAAGCAGCCATGGCGGCTGCGTATCCACAGGTGCGTTTTCATCCGCTTGGGATCGATGTGTCCGAGTGGATCAGCAAAGCCTTGATGCGGATGCCATACAGCGTGCTGACGATCGGGCACCCGGACCCACGGGAGAATGCCCGCGGCGGCCAGTCCGACTTGAACCCACTGCTCTCCAGCGGAAAGCATGGGGTGCAGGAATTCACCCTGCAGCAGAACGAACTGGTCATGCGCGGCATGGCGCAGCTCGAAGAGGACTTTCTCCTGCAGGTGCTCCTGACCCCCGTCTCGATGCAGAACGCCAGCCGGATGCTGGCAGGGTTGGCCGAATACACCTCCACCTGGGCCGCCTGGCAGACCGGCAGCCGTTCGTTCAACATTGGTACCTCGCTCCCGCTGATGCTCTCCGGAGCCATCGCCCGGAATGCCGGCACCGGCTACACCGAAAGCCAATCGGCGGGGCAGGCGGATGGCACTTCACACGTCAACAACCAGAGCCAGACGGATGGACAGGCCCATTCCCATACCGAAGGCATTGCCGTCACCAACGGGATCGCCAATACCCATACCGAAGGGATGGCGGTCACCGAAAGCCACAGCGAGTCGGTTGGCCAATCAGCCGGCAGCAATCAATCGCAATCCCAGGGCGAAGGCTGGAACGTGGGCGGTTCGGTCGGAGTGCCGGGCGTGGCGAGCGTCAACGGCGGGTACAACTCCTCTTCGAGCGAGTCGCAGGGCACTTTTGCATCCACCACCAACACTGTCTCAGAAGGATCAGCCGTCACCCACTCGGTGAGCGATTCCGTCACGGCCTCCCATTCGGAAACCCAAAGCCAGTCTGACACGGACACTACCTCCCATGCCGATACGGTTGGCTCTGCAGACGGTGTCTCGCACACGGACAGCCAGAGTTCCGGCCAGGCGCTGGCACGTGGCCTCAGCCAGGGCTTTTCGCAGGGGATCGCCTTCGGCCTGGCTCCCGCGCTTCAGGCGTCGCGGAGCGAGTTGAACGAACCCCTCAAAGACGCCGGCCGTGGGGCCACCGACAGACGATCGCGCCATCGCCTGCGAAATCTGCTGGTGGTGTTTGAGATGGCGCTGGTCGTGGTGCCAATCATTTTGATGTTCGTGCTTGGACTGTATCCCC
>CAIKOL010000335.1 GCA_903829085.1 uncultured Anaerolineales bacterium
CTGGTCGCCTCCCGGAAAGCCTGGCGCAGTAAGTGCGGCAGTTGTTCGGGGGTAACCACGTCTGCGTTGTATTTTGTCACTGCTGAAAACATTGGCCAGTGGTTGATTTCCTGGTATGAGTTGCGGGACTGCCAGAGCGGGGGTTTTTTCCCGGTCAGGGCGATCAAGGGGATGCCAGCCAGGAAGGCATCCTGCAGCCCTGCCGCCAGGTTCGCTGCACCGACCGACTGTGACATGCACACACCCGGTCTGCCGCTGATGCGGGCATAGCCATCCGCCATGTAGGCAGCAGCCTTCTCGCTATGCGTGACCACGCGCCGGATGCCCAGTTCCTCCAGATCCACCATCGCTTTGCGCAGCATGGCATCCACATAAAAAACGTGCGTCACCCCGTACCCTTTGAAAGTCTCGGCGATAAAGCGTGCGCCAGTTATTGCTTTTGGTTCAGTCATCTTTCTGTCCTTTTATTCGAATGTATAGGTTCGGAATGGCGTGGAACATGGCGGGCCGCCAGCGGCATTCAGGCGTGGATTTTCGGCATTCAGTTCCATGATCAAGCAGCCGAGGGTGTAATTGCCCCGCTGAAGGTGATGCAGGCAGATCGGTGCTGTGTGATCACTGAGTATTTCAGCGGCGCGGCGCACATCCAGCGGCAGGTCAGTTTCGACAATCCCTTTCAGGGCATCAAAACGGGTAAAAGTCGTCATGCCTTTTTTCATTTGCTCGATCAATTGCGGAGCCTCAAGCTCGCCGCGCCTCCACAGGTCATTCCAACTCTGGGTATCATCATTGACCAGTGGGTGATTGGTGTGATAAGTTCGCTTCGTATCAGGAATGGATGGAACCTCAACGACTTTGTGCGCGGAGCATTCCAGATCCACCACGCGGCCAGGATCGCCAAGCAAATAGTTTTGCCCCGAAGCATGCGGGATGGAGTGCATGAAGGTCAAAACATCAGCCAGGTTCTTTTGCTGGAGCACCTTGCGGACGATGAAATCCTCGGGCAGGCCGCGCGGGTTGAAGTCAAATTGCAGGACGGTGTTGCAGCAAATACCCACACCATGGTTGTTCATCCCGGCCAGCGACAATTTTCCGGCCACAGTGAAAACAAGACTTTCCACATCGGAATCTGGTTCGCGTACACGCAGGAGCATCTGAAAACCATCGTAATACGGCCACGAATCCATGTTTTGGGCAATTAAACTGTGTTCACCTTCCCGTGTTCCCAGGCAGGAACAATTTTCCGGCACGGCACGCCCGAATTTGATGATCTGGCGGAACCAGGGATCCTCATCGCTGAGCTGGCGGGCCAGTACTTCGTCGAAGTTCCTCCCGGACCCTTCAGCGATGCCACGCACTTCCTCAAGCAGATCGGGGGTGTATCTTTCGATGGCTGGCAGGAAATCGGTTTCAACGTAGAAACGGTCAAAGAAGACCTGTGCATCCAAGCCGGTCTCCTGCTGGATGTTTTCACGGTACAGGTCCAGATGGCGGCCGATCGCCTCGCGCAGTTCCTCGCCGTGCTGGCGTCCTCGCTCGCGGGGAGTGCCTTCCAGGGTCAGGACACGCATATTAAATATTGCCATTCAGTCACCTTTTATCCAGGTTGGTAGGTGCGTTCATCCGCGACTGTTGCCGCAAGTGCCTGGGTAATGTCAACCAGGCGGTCAAAATCGATCTTATCGATCGTGTCGGCAGGCGTATGGACAATTCGTGCCCGCGCGTTCGATGAGTCAAAAATGAAAAGTGCCGGGATACCTGCCTGCCAGAAAGGTGCGTGATCAGAGTTCAGCCCCATGGGTTGGTAGGCCACCACCTGCTCGAAGGTCAGGGGTGCATGGATCCAGCCGTATGGCAGGTTAATGCCATCTGCTTCGCAGTACTCGGTGTAAATCACACCGAGATGCTGCGATGGCTGGTTTGTGACCAGCATCGAGAAATTGCCGATTTCTTTTTGTGGATCAAGCCGGTAGCCTTTGCTGAAGGATTCGAAACCCATCCCGCCCAGCAGGCCCTGGGTCTTAGGCTCATAGCGGAAGATACCGGGTTCATCGATATTGATATTGAATGCAATCTTCTTGCCGGTCTGGAGCGCTTCCTGCACCCAGCGGTGGCTGCCGATCCGGCTGCGCTGCCCGATGGCTGATTCAACCGTCACAGTTTCATAGAGCGGGGAAATCTCCTCGATGTGCGCCCGCAGGTTGGCTGGAACCTTATCACCGAGTTCAGCCAATGCCTGGCGAAACCCTTCGGCCTGGGTCTTTCCAGAATCCAGGATGGCTCCTGCGCGGCCGTTGATTGCTTCGCCCATTTTGGCGCAAGCCCAACTGGTGTAGCGATTCCGGCCATCCAGGACACCATGCCGGTGGGCACTATCCTGGATTTTGGTGTAGATGACTGGATTGCTGCTTTCCTCGATGCTGACGGTGACAATATAAACGGGAGGTGGGTTGTCCATCTGCGCCAGCAGGCGACCGGCTTCCAGAATGATGGAAATGCCCGCCGCATCATCGTTGGCACCGGGGGATAGAACGCTATCATAATGGGCGGTCAGAACCGCGGCGGGTTCTTTGCCCACTGGGCCAATGCTTC
>CAIKOL010000336.1 GCA_903829085.1 uncultured Anaerolineales bacterium
CAAATCGGCGATGATCAGCACATCCTCACCTTCCGCACCGTGATCGAGAGCGCACTCAACACCCAGGCGGACAATGCGCCCTTGACCGCCGAGAAGAAGCTGCAAGCCTTCCAGATCGGCGTGAGATTGCTGTCCAAGAAGCTGAATGAATACTCGTTGACCATTGACCAGGTGGCCTTCCTCAAGGAGCGCATCGGGTTGTTCTACGGCCCGGTAGTCTACGGCCGCTTCCTGGAGCTCATCGGCGACGAAGCGGTGCAGCAGCAGCTGCCTGGCTGACAGGTTTCAACCACCAACAGAGCCGCAGCCCCATCAAGGACAGGTACCGGCCGGGATCAGGTCGTGTTTGACCGCCGAGCTGTACACCGCCTCTGAAAAATCAATTGAATTGTAATGAAAGAACCGGTAATCATAGCCGGCGGTGATCGCAATAACCCACTCTCCCGCCTGCCAGCTAAGCTGTTCATTAACAATGTATATGTTGCCCGTGCCGCTTGCCAGGATCTCATATTGGTCGTAGCCATGAAAACAGGTCAGCGGGGTTTCGCCGCGCTCCGTCTCGAATTGAGTCTGCGCGGCAGCCTGGTCGGGATAGCGCGTCATCGAGACGGTATAGCCCGCATCGGCGCTGCTGCTGCAGGAGAACGAAGCCGCATCCTGCGCCGATTCCACCCCCAGCGCGCTCCTGCAACTCCCGGTCGCCTGGAGCGCTTCGTCCAGGATGGTCTCTGCCGACGGCGGTTGCAGGAAGCTGAACTTGCAAGCCGTCAGGATTACCAGGAGCGATAAGGCGAAAACCTTTTTCATGGGACCTCTCTTATCTGAAAATTTTACACCGTTTTTTCCTTTTTTTGTGCGGAACGACCGCGTAACAGGCCGAAGCAAGCTGCCAGCGTGTAGAGAGATGTGATCACCGCCGGCACAAAGACAAAAGGAACGGCTCCTTCCAGGCTGCAAGCTATTGACGAGGCCATCCAAACCCTGGATAATATGGGCTAAGAGAGACACAGAAAATTAAAGAAAGGATTCCAATGAAGAAGATCACCCCATTTCTATGGTTCGATGACAAAGCCGAAGAGGCGATGAATTTCTATGTTTCCATCTTCAAGAATTCAAAGATCATCAGCGTCACCCGGTATGGTGAAGCAGGGCCGGGAGCGCAGGGGACGGTCATGTCGGCCATTTTCGAACTCGACGGGCAGGTATTTTATGCCCTGAACGGCGGCCCGCATTTCCACTTCACCGAAGCTATCTCCTTTTTTGTGGACTGTAAGGACCAGGCGGAAGTGGACGAGCTGTGGGAAAAGCTTTCCGCAGGCGGCGAAAAGGGACAATGCGGTTGGCTGAAAGACAGGTATGGTCTCTCCTGGCAGATCGTCCCCTCTGCCCTGGGGGAACTGATGCAGGGCAGCGATGCTGCGAGATCAAAAAGGGTGATGCAGGCCATGCTTCAAATGAAGAAGCTGGATATCGCAAAACTAAAACAAGCCTATGACCAGGCATGACGGGGCTTGGAGGCTTATGGACTTAAATTGAAAGCAGTTTGGGAGAGTCCTTGCCACCCGGAGGCAGAATGGGAAATATATCGAAGTGGAAATCATTTCTTTCCTCCTTCCGAAAAGCGGTTGTTCCCTTCACCAGCCAGGGGAAAGGGATCAAGAAACATCGACCCGGCCTTCCGGGACGTTCTTTCCACATGCTGTGCATTTTGGGGCTTGCGCTAGGCGCCTGTACTGCAAGCCCTGCGACGGTGCCCACGGGGACCCCGGCGCTGGCAGGCGCCACCGAAGAGAATTTCCCGGGTGTGATCGGATGGGAAGCCGACAAGGACGGCGTCATCGCTTCTTACGATGGCAGTTTCTACGTTCGGGATGGCCGGAACGAACGCTTTCGATTCGGGATCTTTAACAATCCCGCCTCCTTAAAATGGTATAACAATGAAGGCTATCTGCCGTGCCTGGTGACGGAGTTTGAACGGGACGGGGCCACGGTCAGGATCAGTAATTTTGGCGACCAGGTCACCTTGAACGGCAATGACTATGCGGTCATTTACAGCCGGGTGGCGATCACCAACCACAACCCGGACAGTCTCAGCCTGGATCCGGCGCCCTCGGCGGGGCTGATCCCCCTGACGGGCAACCCGGTGATCGTTCCAGCGGGGCAAACTGTTTTTCATGATTATGTGACGGCTGCCGACCGGTTCGGGAACAGCTACGCCTGGCCGTCGGATGCAGACTTGGCGGGGGCGGGCAGCTGGGACCAGCACTATACTCACATGCAGGATTACTGGAATTCCCGGCTGGGCAGCATCGTGAACATCACCTCCCTGCCGGATGTCCGCCTGATCAACGCTTACAAAGCCGGGTTCATTTATACCCACATCATCCGCGATGGAATCGACCTGCATGTCGGTGAGAATGGCTATGACAGCGTCTTCGATCACGACTCGGTCGGCATCCTGACCACCCTGTTCAGCCTGGGTGATTTTACCAATGCCAGGCCCCTGCTCGATGCCCTGCAAGCGCAAACGAGTTATAAAGACGCCATGTACAAGAACAGTTGGGTTTGGGCGCTGTACCTGCTGAAGACCGGGGATACGGCCTTCGTGCAGGATCATTTTGCTGCCATCCAAACCAACACCCACCAGATCGAATCCGACCGCACCGGGCCGGACGGCATCCTGGGAATGACCAACGACATTGATGCCAATGGCTACTGGACGGTCGACGACGCGTCCGCCCTGTTCGGCCTGACCACCTACCGCTACCTGGCAGACCGGCTGGGCCACCAGGATGAAGCTGCCTGGGCAAAGAGCCTGTACGACAGCCTGCTCGCCAGTGTCAACACCAAGCTGCAGCACACCATGGACAGCAACGGGATCAATTATCTCCCCTGCGACCTGACCCAGCCGAACACTGCCAACCGCTGCAAAGATCCCCAGGATGCCAACTGGGCTTCGATGCTGCTTTTTGGCCGCTGGTACTGGGACGGATATCTGTGGGGAGCGGAGCAAAACGGGCCGCTGCTCGATAATATCGACGCCACCTTTGCCTACGGCTTCGACCGGCTGACGGGGAGCCTGCCGGCGCATACCTACGGCGCTTTTCCGGGATACAGCACCGGCTATAACGCCGGTTATGGGCGCAGCGGGCTGCGCGGCACACAGTACCGCACCGAGGCCATCCTGGATTACCAGTTCATGCTCGACAATACCCAAAGCTCCCCCTTCGGCTGGTGGGAAAACATCCGCACCCCTGAAGCGATGGCATGGGAAGGGACTCACCCGGCCAGCGGAGCGGGGGCCTGCCCGCATATGTGGGGACAATCCTTTGCCACGTCCGGGTTGCTGGATTCGCTGATCGTTGAAAAATCAGATGGGACGCTGCTGGTCGGGCGCGGTGTCCCCACTGCCTGGGTGGCGGACGGCCAGGTGATCGAGTTATCCAATTACCCGATTTCAGGGAACAGGCGCGTGGGGATGCGGATTGAGGGCTTGCCAGGGAACCAGGTCAGGTTGACCCTGACCGGGGATGCGCCGGCCGGGAAAGTGGTCTTTTACCTGCCTGTCTTTATCGGCAACATCCTCTCGGCAACAGCCGGCACGGTGGATGACACCACCGGGGAGGTGACCCTCGAGCCTGGCACCACCATCCTGACAGTGACTTTGGTCGCCTTCCCGGCAGTTACTGCCAACCCCTGACGGCCAACTCCCCGCGGGCAACCTCAGGGAATGGGCAGAATGGCTGGCAGAAACGTGATAAAGGTGAGATAAGCCAGCATCGCCAGGACGCCAAAGCCGATCCCCAGGCCGCCAATGATCCGGCACATCTTCCAATGCGGCTGGCTTTTATCGCCAGGGACCGTGTCGCAGCCTGTCATCCAACTGGCCATGCCCAATCCAAAACCAGCGACCATGCCGATCAGCACAGTCGCCAGCCGGCCTTGAGTTTCCTGTGTAAAACCACCCGCAAGATCCATGGGATGAATGATCAAACTCGACAAAGAAAGGAGAGCAGCAAGGGTGGCAAGCACACCGACTACAAGGCTGACCAGCGATTTTGGGATCTCCCCCCAAGGATACGATTTTCCTCGAACGACCATATTCACCTCCTTCTGAACCATTGAATATAGCCGTTCGCATTATCGCGCTTGTCTAAACAATTTTCAAGCACCAGTTTATTCCGATTTCAACTTTCTCAAAGGCTGAAAATTTGAATATTCTCACCTGCTGTAAGGCAGAGGAAAGAAGATTCTGGCCTTACTTTACGAAAGCCCTGTTATTTCTATTTGGTCACAACACCTGAAAGTGTGAGTGCAAGCGCTCCGCTGGGGTCGTAGATCGTCAAACCATTGCCAGCCAATTCAAAGGTGACTGTGCCGGTCAACACCTGGAAGGCAGTCCCTTCCTGTGTCATCTGCGGGTCCGGGCAGGCCATCAGGGTGGATGCCAGCGGGCCAAAGACAATCTTCCCGTCCTTGACTTCGTAAGATCCAGAGAATGTATTGCAGCCTAGGGTCCCGCTGACCTGTCCATCCGTGCCAAAGACCAGGCTGGTTGCAACATCCGGCGTAGCCGGGGTCTGATTCCCGGCCGGGCCATACGAGATCAGACTCCAGGAAGTGCCTGCCAGGTCTGTTGAGGTGGTTGAGGATGCACAGGCCGAGAGAGCCAGCCCGGATGCCAACAGGAGGGTAATGATTGTCAAAGTGATCTTGTTCATAGGGTGTTCTCCACGTATGCTTTGCATTATGTTTTATCCTTACGATGAAATCTTTCCACGATATGACGCCGTACCGGCGGGGAAGTTCCCTAAATAAAAGGGCTCCTTGGAAATCTCCGTGAAGTATGGAAAGAGATGGGGGTGTTGGGGTTCTCAATAAAAAAAGTCTCAAAATGATCATGTTTCCCAATGGCTGGAGGCCGAAAGAATAGTGAGTCAGAACATCGCATGCATCCCGTCATCTCCCTTCATTTAATTCCCCACTCGTCCAAGCGGGGCGTCTTCATTTTTTATTGACATTGGGTTGGCTTGCATGTGAGATAATCAGGTTAATGATGAGTAGGATCTGATGAATCAATTCCCCGGCACATATCGCTTACGTTCCCCTCTCTGGCCCGCCCTGGTCATCCTGCTCCTGGTGCTGCAATTGCTCTGGCCCTTCAAGATCTGGGCGGCGCTGCTGGGCATCCTGGGCGGTGGCTGGTTGTTCGCCTTCCTGTGGGCGCGTTCCCTTGCCCACAACCTGGTCGCCCGGCGCAAGATGCGCTACGGTTGGACACAGGTTGGAGACCGGCTGGAGGAACGCTTCGTGCTCTCGAATGCCGGCTGGGCTCCGGCAACCTGGCTCGAAGTGCAGGATCGCTCGGACCTGCCCGGTTATAACGCCAGCCGAATCACCGCCGTTGACGCAAATGGATTCACCGAGTGGCACACCCAGGGGGTCTGCACCCGCCGCGGCCGGTTCACTATCGGTCCCGCCAACCTTGCCTGCACGGACCCGCTTGGGTTGTATGCTGTCAGCCTGCCCATCTCCGATTCCGCCGTCCTGCTCGTTCTGCCTCCGGTTCTCGCCCTGCCCGCCATCGAGGTTGCCTCGGGCGGGCGCGCCGGGGAAGGGAACCGCCACCGCCGTTCTGCCCTGGAAATGACCGTCTCGGCCCAGACAGTGCGGGAGTATGTCCAGGGGGACCCGCTCCGGGCGATCCACTGGCCCACCTCCGCCCGGCACGGTCAGCTGTTCGTGCGCCAGTTCGAGCAGATGCCATCCAGTGACTGGTGGATCTGCCTCGACCTGTACCATAAAGCCCAGGCTGGGGAGGGCGATCTATCCACCGAGGAATACGGGGTGATCCTGGCTGCCTCGCTGGCTGACCGCGGCCTGCGCATGGGGCACTCGGTCGGGCTGGTAGCTTACGGGCAGGACCTGGTCTGGCTCCCGCCGCGGCGTTCATCGGGGCAATTGATGGACATCCTGCGCTCCCTGGCCATACTCAAGCCCGGGGGGCGCCGGGTGGAGGAACTGCTCGATCACGTCCGCCCGTCCATGAGCACCGGTGCCAGTATGATCCTGATCACGCCTGACCTGCGCCCCGATTGGATCAGCGCCCTGATGCAATTGATCCGCATCGGTGTCACCCCGACTGTACTGCTGCTCGACCCGGCCTCTTTCGGGGGGCAGCACGATTTGCTCGGCAAAGCGGCCCGGCGCATGGCCGACTGGCTCCAGCAGCATGGCATCACCAACACGGTCATCACCGCCGACCTGCTCGATCAACCGGGGGCGGAGGATCACAAAGACATGGGGCAGCAGCACAGCGCCGGATCGGGTAAGACCGTTCCGGTACGCAGACCCACGCCGCGGCGCGGCGAGGTGGAATGGAGGCGCACGCGATGAGCGCCGCTCGCAGCACAGGAGACCGCACTACGGTCACGGGCCGGCTCGTCCAACGCCTGGACGGGGTGGTGCTCATCCAATTCGTTCTGCTCGTCCTTGCCCTCACCAGCATTGGGGATGGGCTGAAGAAACTGATCCCCGGCCTCGCCTCCAATCCCACCTTCCTCTTCACTCTGCTTGGTACGTTCACCGGCTGGCAGCTGGCGCGCTCGCGCTGGAACGTCTGGAGGTCGGCAGGCATCACCCTCCTGTGTGGTACGGTCGCCCTGCTTCTCACCGTCGGGAGGCTGGCGGCGCCGCTATGGGCGCTGGTTGCCTCCCTCTTTGCGCTCAGGCCGCATCTGCTCCTGAAGCGACTCGTTGTCGATTCAAGCCATATCGCGGCAGCCTGGGGCGGGCTGGGCGAGAACCTGGGTGGGCTGCTGGCACGCCTCGCCGGCTGGTTCCAGCACGTGGGGGTCAAATCGATCCCCAGCGACCCGCTCGTGATCGGTCTCCTGTGGGGGCTTGCCCTCTGGCTGCTTGCCAGCCTGGCTGCGTGGATGGTCCGTCGTCGCTCCGCTGCGCTGCCTGCCCTGTTGCCCGGTATAGCCCTGCTTGCCTGGGCCTCCTTCTACACCAATTCCCGGCAAAGCCTGACGGCCCTGCTGCTGGTGGGCGCGGAACTCGTCGCCCTGCAGGTGGTTCAGAATTACCAATCCGCCCACCGTCGCTGGCAGGCGGCTGGGTTGGAGGGGATGGATGTCGCACCCGGGCCGGTTGCCTGGGCGATCGGTCTATCCGTGGTGCTCGTCATCGTCGGTGCGCTGACGCCGTCGATATCGATCAAGCAGACGGCCGATTCGATCAACAGAATGTTCGAGGCGCGTGATGCCCCCCTGGCTGAGTCGCTCGGACTGAATGCAACCCCCAGAGCCCTGTCCGGGCAGGATAGTAGCGCTGGCAGTTTCATCACCAACAACCACACCGTGGGTGCCGGTCCAAACCTCTCCCTGGATTTGGTCATGGCAGTCGTTGTGGACGGCTACGTGCCGATCCCCGATATAGTCTCCTTGCCCAACAAGGTGCCCGAGTCACCCATCCGCTATTACTGGCGCAGCCAGACCTTCGACCACTATACCGGGCGCGGTTGGGTCGTCACCATCGACCAGACAACCGGGCTGGAGGCCGACCAGCCGCTCTTTCCTGACCAGACGGCCCTGCCGCAGGGCTTCCAGCTGGTCACCCAGCACGTCACTCGCTACGTGCAGGGGCAGGCAGTCTTTGTCACCGGCGAACTGCTCGCGCTGGACCAGCCAGCGACTGTCACCTGGCGCGGCCCGAACGACTTTGCCCCGTCAGAGCACCGGGA
>CAIKOL010000337.1 GCA_903829085.1 uncultured Anaerolineales bacterium
CAACGCGTTGGGACAGAAGCAAGCCGCTGGAGGTTAACGACACGATCGGCCAGGGCGTGTACCTTAAGAAAGGCCTTGGAAAAACCTTCTACAAGCTGGTAAAGTTCGTTCACAGCCTCCTGCTGTTCATCGGAGACAAGAAATCGGCGAACAACATTCTATTTATCATGCATCTTCCGTATCGCGGCATATCACGTATGTCAGTAGTCAATGTAAGTTGGGGACAGTTGATGGGTCTTATGAAGATGGTCAACGCAGAGCAAGGCGGTTGGAAAGAATTCCTTGAAGCAACGCGTGAGAAGAAAGAACAGCAAGAAATCAAAGCTGAGGTGAAGAGTAAATGAGCAAGAATGACAACCCACAAAACTTTACAAAGAAGAACCAGACCTTATGGGAGTTCATAAAATTCACGTTGATGAGCGGCGTGACAACCATCGTAGATATGGGCGTTTTCGCACTGCTCAACTACTGGTTATTCGCGGGATATAAAACCGTTGGCTTTAGCTGGTGGCTATTCAACTATCGTGTTGAAAACGGCGGCCTTACCGCCTTTCTCTCATTATTGATCTCGTTCGCAGTTTCGCAGACGGTTAACTTCATCCTCCAGCGCAAGGTGACCTTCGGAGCTACCAACAACAAGCTGTACAGTGCGAGCATGTATGCGCTCATGGTCATCGCGGTGTATTTCTTCACGCTCTGGCTTCCGACACTGTTTATTGAGCCGCTTTATGCTGCGATCGGTGCGAACTGGGGCGGAATCATCACAAAGATGGTTTGCATGACCATATCCTTCATCATCCAGTTCCCGATGAACAAGTGGGTGATCATGAAAAAGAAAAAAACTGAGGCCGTAACTTCAGGATAGTTCTTTGTGCTGGTAAACCTGGCAGTCCTTGCCAAGGATAAAAAAGACTGCCTACCCTCTTTGAAAGGTATGCAGTCTGATAAGTGGGCCCGGATGGAGTCGAACCATCGACCAAGCGATTATGAGTCGCCTGCGCTAACCACTGCGCCACGGGCCCCAAAAAAACGCCACCACGAAGGGCAAGCCTTGGCAGCCTTCGTGGTCTTCAAAAGAGCGGGCGATCGGATTCGAACCGACGATATCTTGCTTGGAGGGCAAGCGTTCTACCACTGAACTACGCCCGCAGTGGATTGTTATTCTACCGTGAGGGGCGCAGACGGTCAACCCATCATTTCATGATTTTCGCCATGGATACGCGCAGTTCTTTCCCCAAGGATGGTATCTCCAAAGACCGGCATGCAGGCAAGCGAATCCCTTGTTCAGGTTTATAATGCTTTCCACCGGAGATGACTGTGAAAATACCACGCTTTATCCTGACTTGTTTCGCTCTGACCCTGTTTCTCTTTCAGCCGATCCACGCGGCTGCCTCTGGACCGGTAGCCCTGGTGCTGACCATTGACGGAGCCATCACCCCCGCCACGCAGGAGTATCTGCACCGCGGCATCCAGACCGCCGAACAGACCGGGGCGCAGGTGGTTATCCTGCAGCTCAATACCCCGGGCGGCGGGCTGGACCCGATGCAAAAAATGGCCGAGGATATCCGTGCCAGCAGCGTGCCGGTGGTGGTCTACGTCAGCCCGCAGGGTGCCTGGGCTGCCAGCGCCGGGACGATCATCACCCTGGCAGGTCACGCCGCTGCCATGGCCCCGGAAACTGCCATCGGCGCCGCCAGCCCGGTGGGGTCGCAGGGTGCAGACCTGCCCACCACCGAGGCCACCAAGACCAAGGAGGCCATGAAGGCGCTGGTGCGCTCCTACACCGAACGGCGCGGCACCGAGGCCACCTCCCTGGCCGAGTCCACCATCGAGAGCGCCATCGCCGTCTCGGCCACCGAAGCCCTGAAGGCACACCTGGTGGATTTCATCGCCAGCGATACAGGCGATCTGCTCAACCAGTTGGATGGTTTCACCGTCCAGATGACTGACGGCGCGCGCACGCTGCACACCGCGGGGGCTGTGCAGCAGCCCCTGGAAATGTCGTTGATCGAAAGGCTGCTGCAATTACTGGTTGATCCAAACTTCGTTTTCATCCTGCTCAGCATCGGCGCACAGGCCATCCTGATCGAACTCTCCAGCCCGGGCGGATGGGTGGCCGGGTTCATCGGCATCGTCTGCCTGGCGCTCGCAGCTTACGGGCTGGGCATCCTGCCGGTCAACTGGTTCGGGTTGGCTTTCCTGGTCATCGCTTTCGTGCTCTTCATCGTCGACATCAAAGCCGCCACCCACGGCGGGCTGACGGCGGCGGGCATCGGCTCGTTCATTGTCGGGGCGCTGGTGCTGTTCAACAGCCCGGGCACGCCCCAGTTCCAGCGCGTTTCGATCCCGCTGGTGGTCATGGTGGCTGCCATTATTGGGATCAGTTTCGCCATCATCGTTGGCTTCGCCCTGCGGGCACAGAAGAGACCGGTCATCACCGGTCAGGAGGGCATGCGCGGCCGGACCGGTATCGCCCGCACCGACCTCGACCCGACCGGGCAAGTCCAGGCGGGGGCAGAGTTGTGGACGGCGGAACTGGACGAGGGGCAAGGCATGCTCCGCCAGGGTGAAACCGTGGAAGTGGTCAGAGTGGATGGCGTGAAATTGATCGTAAAGAAGAAGAGCGCCTGATGCCCGCTTCCCCCACCCGTGAACGGGTCAACCCCGAGACTGCCAATACCACCCCGCTCCGCCGCCCGGAATGGATCAGGGTCCGCGCCCCTTCCGGCGAGACCTATGCACAATTACAGACCCTGATGCGCTCAAAGGCGCTGCACACCGTTTGCGAGGAAGCCATGTGTCCCAACATGGGCGAATGCTGGGGGTCCGGCACCGCCACCTTCCTGATGCTGGGCGATGTGTGCACACGCACCTGCGGTTTTTGTGATATCAAACACGGCCGCCCCGCAGCCCTCGACTGGCTGGAACCGGAACGCGTGGCACAGGCGGTCAAGTCCATGAAGCTGAAACACGCCGTCATCACTTCCGTCAACCGCGACGACCGGCGGGACGGCGGCGCGCCCATCTTTGCCATGGTCATCCGGCGCATCCGCGAACTTCTGCCGGGCTGCTCGGTGGAGGTGCTCATCCCGGATTTTAAAGGCTCTCTGGAAGCCCTCAAGATCGTGCTGGACGCCCGCCCGGAGATCCTGAACCACAACGTGGAAACGGTGCCGCGCCTGTTCAAGCAGGTCCAGCCGCAGGATCACTACGAGTGGAGCGCCGCGATCCTCTCGGGTGCCAGGCAGCTGGCTCCCGAGGTGCTGACCAAGTCGGGCATCATGGTCGGGCTGGGCGAGGAGCTGGAGGAAGTCAAAGCGGTGATGCGTGACCAGCGCAGTTGGGGTGTGGACATCCTGACCATCGGCCAATACCTCCAGCCAAGCAAGAAACATCTGCCGATCGCACGCTACTACACGCTCGAAGAATTCAAGGAACTGCGCGATTACGGAGCCGGGATCGGCTTCAGGTGGGTTGAGTCTGCCCCGCTGGTGAGGTCATCCTATCATGCCGCGGAGCAGGTGCGGGCGTTGAGCAGCGTGCACCGAAGCCTTTATGGGAAACAGGGCACTTGAGGACATTTTATGCTCCAGAACTAAGTATCTATCCGAAAATTATTGAAGAATTGCATTTTGAGTGTGTGTGGCTGCGCTGCACACACTCAAAATGCGGACCCCTCCAGAATTTTCGGACAGGTTCTAATTCCATGGCATCCTGGTAGATATGGCATTCATGGAGAGACCGGTCTTTTTCGACCGGTCTCTTGTTTTTACGGCTTCGTTACCTGGTACGAGTCGATCAACTCTCCCACCCGGTTGTAAAACTCGAACTGTATCCCGGTCTCAATGGCAGTGACCAGCATGGCGCCATAATTGGCATCGTAGCGGAACTGGCTTTCGGGCAGAGGCGTCCCAAAGTTATAGAGTGCGCCGCCGCCTGCGCCGTTGATTATGTACGGGATGCCGTCCACCAGCAGGCGCTCGTAGAGATGGTCATGTCCCGTCAGCACGGCATCCGCCCCCCAGGCGGCAAACGGCCACTGCATCCAGTCGATGGAGCCGTGCATCCCGGATGAGTACGGCGGGTAATGCATGTAAACGATATTCCATGTGGATGTGGAGGCCGCCAATCCCTGCTGCAGCCAGGCAGCCTGCAGCGAGCCGGCATTAATTCCATCCGGCTCGTTCTCGTCACTATCGAGGGCGAAGAAGTGCACCGGCCCCCACACAAAATCATAATAACGCTCGTTACCGGGCAGGGTGAAATAATCCAGGAAAGGCTGCGCGCCTGCAGTGTACCAGTCGTGATTGCCCAGTGTCGGGAAGAAACGGTTCACGTCCGCGCCTGCGCCGTATGTGCCGGTATAGGGAAAGATGTAATCGTGGTAATACTTGCCAACATTGGCATCCATACTGTCCGCCGCGCCGGAGGGATAGTTGTTGTCGCCCACAGTGATGACGATATTGGGCTGCCAGCTGTGCACCAGGGCAGCCACGTCCGCTTCGGCCGCTCCGTCCAGGCCAAAATCACCAATGACGGCAAACCTCACATACTGCGGCAGGAGTGTCGGCGTGGGGGTGGGTGTGTCGGTCGGCAAGGGCGTTTCTGATGGCAGCGGCGTTTCGGTCGGCGGTACGGGAGTTTCGGTCGACGCAGGTGTATCCGTCGGCAGGGATGTTTGCATGGGCGGGAAAGGTGTTAGGGAAGGGGTCGCGGCAGCACACGCCGCCAGCAGGTAAGTCAGGCCCATCAGAATGTAAATAATGCGCTTCATATCAGTCTCCTTCAACAGCCGGTTTCTTCAAACTCCGGGACATATTTCACCCGCCCGCCCACACCCGCCAACCGGCCGGGGTGGAGTTCCAGCATTTGGAATTCGTCACCATCGCCATAATCGCTGGAAAGACCGGCAGCGCGCCCGGGCTTGAACCCAAAGCGGGAGTAGTAGCCCGGGTTGCCCAGCAGGACGACAAAATTTTCATCCCGCCGGCGCATGTTTTCCAGCCCGGCCCGCATCAGCCGGGAGCCGATGCCCTGCCCCTGGAGTTCGGGCAGCACGGCGATCGGCCCCAGGCCCAGTCCGCCTCCGGCGGGATACTGCGGTTCGAGCGTGACGGGCGTGAAGAGCACATGGCCGACAACCCGATCTTCCAGTACGGCCGCCAGCGAAAGAGCAACCTTGCCGCGCTGGCGGCACAGGTCCACCAGGTCAGCTTCGGCTCTGGTTTGAAAAGCATTTTCATTCACCCTGCGGATGCCGGCTATATCCTCGGGCTGCTCGGGACGCAGGGTAAGCGTATCGCCAAAGCGACCCAGCAAACCCGGCAGGGACAGGTCAGCCAGGGAGGCGAGGGTCAGGTCAGCCGGCAGCGGGCCGAGTCGGGCAGTGATCGGGTTAGGCACGCCCACCACCTGCATCCCGGCTGCCCTGGCAGCGCGGATGCCATTGGGTGAATCTTCAAAAGCCAGCGCCCGGTCCGCCCGCACATGCAGGGCCGACAGGGCCGCCAGGAACAGGTCCGGGGCCGGTTTTAGCCGGGCGGCATCCTCCCGGCAGATGATGGCGTCGAACAGGTCGTAAAATCCCAGGCGGCGCAGGGCGCGATCCACCCAGGAATGCGGGGAACTGGAAGCTACTGCCAGGCGCAGTCCCAGGCGGCGGGCCGAATCCAGGTAATCTGCCACACCGGGCAGGGGTGGCAGGGCTGCCTGCCATTCCAGGCGGGTGCGCTGCGCCTGGGCATGCAGGGCCTGGCGGTCGAGTGGCAGCCCGGTCAGGCTCTCGAGCTGGACCACCGGGTCAAGGTTGGCGACGGTGGCACCCACCACACTGCGCACCCATTCATCAAGCGGGAACTCCTGCCCATGGCGGGCATAAAGTTCCTGCCAGATCTGTGCCTCGGGTGATTCGGTGTCGGCGATGAGGCCGTCAAAGTCAAAGACAAGCGCTTGGATCACAAACCTCCAGGGAAAGAAAAGAAATATAGGCTGGCATATCGATCGGGTTTCCAAGGCCCAGCCAGGCAGTCAGCCTGAACGGGCGGGGCACCCGGCGCGCATGAAACCACCCTCTGAAAGGGAATTCCGGCCGGTCCATTCCAGGAACTACCTGGCAAACCGCAAAGAGCGCTAATCACGCCCCCCAGGGAGCAAGGACAGGCTCCACCCGCAGCCTGCTTAACCTGTTCCTGAAAGCTTGCTCAACCACCACATCCCAAACTTGTGCTGCTGGAGACGTTGTTGCACGAATCATAACATACTGACAGGGTGCATTGTCCTCCGGTCAGGTTGGGTACGGTGAGATCCTGGCAGGTGAGTTGCCCATTGGGAAGGCAGACAGCGGCCGGTTTAAGAGTGGGCGTCAAAGTGAGTGTAGGGGTACTGGTGGCTGTGGGCGTGGCTGTCTGGGTGGCAGTGGGGGTCGAGGTCAGTGTGACAGTAGGGGTCGATGTGAGCGTGGAGGTCGGTGTGGGGGAGGAGCCAGTCAAAAAGCCGCCTCCGATTCCGAATTTGCAGGAGCTGAGCAGGAGTGGCACGATGAACAAAATCCACAGGGATTTTTTCATAAAATTATTATACTCGCGAAGGACAGCCGGGGTTTCGCTTGTTTCTGGAAAGCCCACGCTTTTCACAAAGTAGGGGTTTGGGGTGTTGGCGGGTGGCAAGCCACCCGCCAACACCCCAAGAATTTATTTCCCCCGCCTTTCGAGCGGGGGTGCAGTGGGTGGGGACAGCCTGGCTTTCTTACTTTGTGAAAGCCCTGCTGGAAGACCCTATACCCAAAGATTTGTTGTATACTGCCAGGCATGGAAATGAATTTGATCGTACAGGTTGCCAGCCGGGACGAATGGCGCCTCTGGCTCGAACAACACCACGCCACCGAGAAGGAAGTCTGGTTGGTCTATTTTAAAAAAGGATGCAGCAAACCATCGGTTACGTATCCTGAATCTCTTGAAGAAGCGTTGTGCTTTGGGTGGATTGACAGCCTTATCCAGAAGATTGATGCTGAGAAATATGCCCGCAAATTCAACCCGCGCCGGGTTGGCTCCAAGTGGTCTGAACTGAACAAACACCTGGTGGCAAAACTGGTCCGGGAAGGCCGCATGACCGCGGCCGGTCTCGCCACACTGGATTTCAGCCTTCCCGAGGCGGATGGGCCGCGGCCAAAACGTCCCGAACTGCCTCTGCCGGATTGGTTGCGGACGGGGTTGATGGTCAGCCCCACGGCCTGGCAAAACTTCACCAGTCTGCCCCCTTCCCACAAAAGAGAATACATCGGTTGGCTCTCGGATGCAAAAAAGGAAGAGACCCGCCAGCGGCGCATCCAGGAAGCGATCCGTTTGCTGGAGAAAAATGAACGGTTGGGAATGAAGTAATCCGGTACAATCAACCCATGTCCAACAGCTCTCAGATCTCCCGCGGCTACACCATCGCCTTGATCAGCGTGGCCATCCTTTCCACCACGGCCATCTTCATCCGCTATCTCACCCAGACCTATGGCCTGCCTGCCCTCATCCTGGCTTGCTGGCGGGAATTTTTCGTTTTCCTGACGCTGCTGTCCATCCTGGCGTTGGTCCGCCGGTCATTACTGCGGGTGGAACGCAAACACCTGCGCTACCTGGTTTTCTACGGACTGATGCTGGCCCTCTTCAACTCCTTGTGGACTCTTTCCGTCTCGTTGAATGGGGCGGCGGTCTCCACCGTGCTGGTGTACTGCTCGGCCGGGTTTACCGCCCTGCTGGGCTGGTGGATCCTGAAGGAGCGGCTGGACTGGGGTAAACTGCTGGCAGTGGCTCTCAGCCTGGCGGGTTGCGTGCTGGTGGCAAACGCGCTGGACCCGGGAGCCTGGCGCTCCAACCTGGTGGGAATCATTGCCGGGATCCTCTCCGGCCTGTGGTATGCCATCTATACGCTGATGGGACGTTCCGCCTCTCAACGCGGGCTCAATCCATGGACCACGCTGCTCTATACCTTTGGGTTTGCAACGCTATTCCTGCTGGCCTTCAATCTGTTGTCCGGCGGGCACATCCCCGGCGCAGCCACCCGTCCGGCTGATTTCCTGTGGCTGGGAAAGAACTGGGCCGGGTGGGGGATATTAATCCTGCTGGCAGCCGGGCCAACTCTGACCGGTTATGGGCTATACAATGTCAGCCTGACCTACCTGCCATCCAGCGTAGTCAACCTGGTCGGTACGCTGGAACCGGTCTTCACTGCCCTGATCGCTTACCTTCTATTGGGTGAACGCCTGACCGGTATCCAGTTCTTGGGCGGGCTGCTGATCCTGGGCGGGGTGGTTTTCCTGCGCATTTACGAAGGCAGGCTGGCACGCCAGGAACAAACCGGGCTTGAACCGCCCCCCTCGTAGGCCTATGTCCGAGTCAGTCCCCCTCCTGCTTGAAAAAGCCAGCGCAGCGCGTGAGCCGTTGTTCGACGCCGGGCATACCACCGCCTTGCGGCTGTTCAATGGCTTTTTGGAGGGCTGTCCCGACCTGGTGGTGGAAATCTACGCAGCCACCGCGGTTCTGTACGATTACTCCAAGAGCCCTGAACAGGGCCTGCCCCTGGTCCAGGCTGCACAGGCCTTCCTGCAAGCCCGCTTTCCCTGGCTGCGGGCCGGGATCCTTAAAACTCGTAACAGCTCTTCCGCGGAGGAAAAGCGGGGAAAACTCATCTTTGGCGAAACACCTGATCGGAAAGTGCAGGAAAACGGGGTCTGGTATGCCCTGGACCTGTGCATGAACCGGGATGCCAGCCTGTACCTGGATACGCGCAACCTGCGCCAGTGGCTGCTCCAGCACGTGGGCGGCAAGACCGTGCTGAACACCTTCGCCTACACTGGCAGCCTGGGTGTGGCAGCCTGCGCCGGGGGGGCGGCCCGGGTGGTGCAACTTGACCTGAGCCGGCCGTTCCTCAATATTGCCAAAAGCTCCTGCACCCTGAACGGGTTCC
>CAIKOL010000338.1 GCA_903829085.1 uncultured Anaerolineales bacterium
CCTGAGCTGCAGCCTGCAGGCGCAGCCCGGCGCAGCCCCAACCACGGCAGCACAACCTGCATCGGGAAACCCGGCCAACCCGGGCGGACCGGCCGTGGTCAGCGTATCGGAAGGCGTGTTCGTGCTTACTCCGGGCCAGCCCTACCCGACCCCGCAACTTGACCTGAGCCTTTTCGACCCCCTCCCCACCGATGAAACGGAGGTCAGCCAGGCAGGGGAAACGCCCAGCCCGGCCGGCACGCCGGACGTGGCCTCCCTGGGGCTGCCAGCGGGCTTAACCATCTATCCGGGTGCAACCGCCCTGGAAACCTCCGCAGCAGACCCAAGCGGAACCGGGCTCAAGTACGTCACCTTCCATACTTCTGACACCCCCGACCAGGTGCGCACTTATTACAACCAGGAACTGACCCAGGCTGGCTGGCAGTCGATCGACCAGCAGCCTCCCACGCCCGACGCAAACGGACACCTCAATTATGGCTGGATGACCTCAGGCTGGCTGGTGACTGTCACCCCGGATGTCGATCCCCAGGGAGGCAGCCAGGTGATGCTTACCTGGATGAAGTTATAATGGAGCCGGTATATGGCAACCTGGTAATAAGGAACACTTGACAGGGGAAGGGAGAAGGAGATAGGGAAGCTGAAAGAGGAAGGCGAAAAGCGGAAGGCCAAAGAGCGGATTATTTGTTTGTTTCCTCCCAATCGAGGAAACAAACAAATCAGTTTTGAGAGGGGATTCCAGGGTGGATGTTTTTCATTCTCTGATCCTTACCCACCGTTTGGGCACGGCTACTTTATCGCCGTGTCCAGTCTAAATACCCTGGCGGGTATTTTTTGATTCTTACAATTCTTTGTCAGTCACTCCCCATCCACCATTGGTGGGCGTTTTTTATGAGTTCCATTCTTTCCCTCTCTGGCAGGAAATGCCCAACTGCTTGAGCCATCTGGGTAATTGACAATCATTATGGCAGCGTGCTTGCTGTCTGAGGGTTGCATGTCAGCGGTGAAGAAAAAGTAGTGCGTGCCATCAGGGTCAACAATACGGAAGCCGGGGGGCAAGTCTTCAGCATGTTCCACTTCGTACCTCCATGTAAAATTGTTACCAGGTTCCGTCAACCTTCACCCATATGGTACCGGGTCAATTTTGCTGGCTTTTACCTCCCCGGCAAGAGTTTCGGGGATTGCATTCCATACTATCGCCAATTCAGTGTCCTGTGAGCCGACTCTGGTATATCTGTGCCTGAAAGGGACAAACCCGTTGGAGGACTCACTCCAGTACCTGAACAAGCCTTTCGGTCAGCGTTGCAATTTCACTCCGCACTTTGGACACACTTCTTCTCCGTTGATTTGCAGCGTGCCATGAGTACTCAAATGCGATGATGCGGGGAGAATCCCAGGAGGTTCGCATTACTCCAACCTGGACATCTACTACCAAGAGAACGGCTTTATTGCCTTCACGAATAATCGCCATATTATTGTCTCCTGCTTTAGATAACACTTTGCCTTTTCATTTTGGCGAGAAACGCTTGTTTGTTATTTGCAGCATAACGGTTTGCATTCGCGACGCTTACAAGGGTGCGTAGCGTAGCGAAGGGGAAAGCAATCAGGTGCCTGTCCAGCGTATTTTGAGGGGGAGCCAGTATTGGGCGATCTACTACTGCCCGGTGAACATACCTTTTACTCATTTATAGACAGGTTTTCTTTCCTACGCTTGGCAACAAATTTATGAATAAAGTATATATACGGTATTCCAAGATTGGTTTCGATCAGAGAATTTACTACGATTGGTTGCCAAAGGGGTGGCCGGATTCCGTTAATGAGCAGAGACGTTTCCCAGGCAAACTGGACACCAACTCCTATTGCCATTAACCAGATGATATTTACTTTTTCTTTTCCCCTCAAATTCCTGACGATAATATACAAATAACCGGCGCAAAGGATCAGTGCCATGATACCGTGATAGGTTCCTGTGCCGCGCGAGCTGGTAATCTCCGCAAACCCGCTCCCTAAATTTTGGCTCAATTGTCCAACCGTCACCCAGCCAAGAATTGGTAAAAGGGACCATTCAATAGCAAGGCCATCGCCATCGAATAAAAGCCATATCCATGCAAAATTGGTAAATCCATAACTCATACTCATCCACAGCAGGAACCAAAAGGGATCTGCTCCAATGATCTGTCGTGTGCCAAGTAGTTTGTAGAATATCCCGAAATCCACCAGAAAATACACCACACCTGCCAGTAGCCCCACAATGACAGCCAGGCGTCTTTTGAAATATAGCAAAATACCAAGGAGAACCATCAGCCAAACGATGTCCAGGATGATGTAAAGCGAATTGAATGTGCGTGTTACTGTAAAATCCATCTATTTTCTCCTTTCTGGATTTTCACCTTCAGGGAACCGCCCAACAGGCTGGCTGATTCTCCCCGATGGTTTTCTCCAATCTTATCTATTCTCTGCGCTCAAGTTCGTCGGGTGTCGGTTTCTGGAAGAATGCAATCCATGGCTTCATCATATCCTCGGGAATGTGGAAACTTGCCTGCGAAAGTTGCGAATTCCTTGCCGCAAGCCGCCGCATCAGCTCATCTTCCGGCACATCGAGAAAGTGTACTTCACTACTGGCCCCAAGCTGCTTGGCTCGCAACCGGAAATCTTCGCGTTCCTCGCGTGCCCAGAAGCCATAATCGAGGATCACATTCGTTCCCAATACAAGCGCCCGACTTGCCATGTTCCACAGCATGGCCTCGATTAGTGTATGCCTTGCATCGTGTTCAGGCTCTTCTGCATCTTGACCAAAGAGACGCACTTGCCATTCATCGGGCGTCAATCGAAGCGCCGCTTTCTCGCTCTCAAGCCTTTGAGCAAGCATTGTTTTTCCTGAACAGGGAAGCCCGACCATCAAATGAAGCGTTGCCACACCTAATACTCCTGAAGTTTACATACGAGCCACCCAACGGGGTGGCTCACCTGCCCCGCTGCATTTGCGGGGGAGCCGGCGTCAGGCGCTTATTCTTTCAACCATTGGTCCAGCCATCCATAAGCCAATTCTCTTGCCGGCCTCGGAAAGCTATGGTT
Organism: uncultured Anaerolineales bacterium; assembly: GCA_903829085.1. Lineage (GTDB taxonomy): Bacteria > Chloroflexota > Anaerolineae > Anaerolineales > Villigracilaceae > UBA877. The sequence continues at coordinate 3,073 of CAIKOL010000338.1, forward strand.
ATTTCCATGCATGTAATAACCGAAGGCTCTGGATACTTTATAAAGGTTGTACACTTGATACAATTGCCTCCCAACCTCAGCCAGAAATTCTTGATTCCCATAAGCTCTGTCAAAATAGGATGAGATGTTCAACCAAGGCCTGGGAGCTATCATTGCCGCTACTTCGTGCAGATCAAATGGCGGATCCATGTTTTCCAGGAAATACCTGCGCAGTTTTGGGATGTAGATATAGCCATCTTCCAATGACCATTCCATTCGCTCTTCTTCTTCAGAAAATACCGATAAACCGCAATTACTGATGGCTACTTTTATCCGCTCATCGAGCGCCGCGGCAAAGATAGCATTATGTCCACCATGAGAATGCCCGATAACCCCAATCCTGTCCTTATCTACATAATCAAGCGCACATAAAACATCGATGGCTGATTTTGAGTCCTCCAGGTTTTTACCAACCATTGACCAATTAGGATATTGCTCGTAGAAAGGGCCAGAATCGAAACTATCTTTGCCAGGATATATGCG
>CAIKOL010000339.1 GCA_903829085.1 uncultured Anaerolineales bacterium
ACTGCCTCATGACTAGCTGAGCTTGAATCTGTCGCATCGTTTCAATTATAACAGAAACCATGATGAGAACGCCAGTGCCACCAATTACCAGAGTATTTATCTTGGTTGCCGCTTGGATTGATGAGCATCATGTTACAACACCCTAAGGAAAAACGCGTATGAGGATCGAGGTGAACGAGACTACGCTTGCATCCATTCGCAATCCTCCCTTGCGCTCCTATGCCGGGCAGTATGTCCGCATCTATCAGGATTTTATGGAACAGGTCCGCCAGAGCGGGATGGAAATTGATTCTAGCGGTGAGGCTGGGCAGTTCGAGCCCAGGGTTGCGGCGTTACACAAGCAGGGGGCGGTTGTCAGGAATGATTCCAAGAGTATTTATACCAAGCGCATCTCTCCCGCCTGCCAGGCCTGCCAGAAAGGGGTGGGGAGTGCCACCTTCTTCATCTCGCTGAAATGCCACCGGGATTGCTTTTACTGCTTTAATCCAAACCAGGAAGACTATGATTACTTCCGCGAGCACACGCGTGACACGGTTGCAGAATTAAAGAGCCTGCATGACAGCCGGGCGAAGGTACGCCACCTGGCATTGACCGGTGGTGAACCATTGCTCTATAAGGAAGAGGCAATCCGTTTTTTCCGGGCGGCACGCCAGGATTTCCCAAGTGTGTATACCCGTCTCTATACCTGCGGTGACCATTTGGATCGTCCGGCGCTCCAGGCGCTGAAAGACGCAGGTATGGACGAGATCCGCTTCAGTATTCGCATGCATGACCTGGAAAAGGGGCAGCGACATACTTTCGACCAGATCGCCCTGGCGCGCGAGTACATCCCGCATGTCATGGTGGAAATGCCCGTACTGCCCGGAACGCTGGAGGAGATGAAAGAAGTACTGACAGAATTGGAGAGATTGGGGATCTTTGGCATCAACCTGCTGGAGTTTTGCTTCCCGTATAACAATGCTGATGTCTACCGTGAGCGTGGCTACAAGATCAAGGCCAGGCCGTACCGGGTGCTTTACAACTATGGGTATGGCGGGGGGTTGCCGGTTGCTGGCAGCGAGGCAGTCTGTCTGGATCTGGTCGATTTTGCCCTGGATGCGGGGCTCAACCTGGGAGTTCATTATTGCTCTTTGGAAAACAAGCATACGGGCCAGATCTATCAGCAGAATTCGATTCACCCGCTTCCAAAAACCATGTTCTTTTCTCCGACCGATTACTTTCTCAAGAGTGCCAAGGTATTTGGAGAAGATATTCCACCGGTGGAGCGTTTTTTCCAAAAGACCGGGTACAAGCACCACCAGATCAATGAGGAGTACAATTATCTGGAATTTCACGTCAGTCAAATCAGGTCTCTGAAGAAATTTGACATCGAGATCGGTATTTCCAGTAATGTCTTTGAAACCCGCCAAGGGGAACGTTACATCCGGGAGTTAAAGCTGGATATCACCACGCCACAATCATTCAGGCAGTCTGTAGATATATAAGGAGAATCGCATGTTAAACCTTGGAACCCCGGAACTGCTCATCATCCTGGTCATCATCATCCTGCTCTTTGGTGTGGGTCGTATCGGCAAGATCGCCGGCGAGCTGGGCAAGGGTGTGAGCGCCTTCCGCTCGGGCCTCTCTGGCAAAGCGGGTGAAGACGCAAAGAAGGAAACCGAAACCACGGATAAGAAAGAATAGAAGGTAAAATAAGTCAGTAAAATATCATCAGTGTCGTTCTGGCCGCCATTGTAGGGAGACCTCGAAATGGATAGCAGCTTTTTTGGGATCGGGATGAATGAACTGATCGTCATCTTCATTCTGGCCGCCATTGTGCTGGGGCCCGAACGCATGGTCAGGGTGGCGCGCCAGGCTGGCAAGCACATCCGTAATCTGCAAGCATATTTATCTTCCCTGACCGGTGAATTGAAATCGGAATTGGACATCCTGGACGATCTCAAGGAAGTCAAGAAGGATTTGAAGAAATAAACCCTTGGCTGTTTAACCTCAACCCGATGAGTGGGTTAAACTACCCGAATGGGTGTTGTCAGATGAGACCTGATTGTTTATGATATAGAAGAATTAAGTGTAATACGAATCAAAACCACTCCGATCTGCATGACCTAACGCCAGGTGCCAGGGTCCGGCAGGCAGTCCTCTCCCAGTGAGGACCAGGGTCGCGATGGAAACGCCGCGACCTCCCGAAATCCCTTCAAGGGATGGAATTGGAAAGGAGAAAGTTCTGTGCAGGTATTGTTTAACTCGCCAGATTCTCTCCTGGCGGGTTTTCCGTCAGGAAACGAACCGGGGCGGCTGATCCTGGTGACCGGCCCAAGCGGGGCGGGCAAGACGCGTTGGTGCCAGGCATTGGCCGGGCATGCCAACGCCATTGGGATCCGCGCGCATGGCCTGCTGTCTCCGGCGGTTTTCGAGGGTGACGAAAAGGTTGGCATCGACTTGCTTGACCTGGGCTCCGGCGCGCAGCGGCGCCTGGCTGTCCGCCGGGAGGAACCTGACAACACTCAAATTACTCCCGATTGGCGCTTTGATGCTGAGACTATTAATTGGGGAAATTCGATCCTGGAACAATTGGGGAGCTGCCAGTTTCTCATTCTGGATGAGCTTGGCCCGCTTGAGTTCAAGCGGGACGCTGGCCTGGCGAATGGCATAGGCTTGATCACCGCACGCCGTTACCGGCTGGCCTGCGTGGTGGTGCGGCCGTCCTTGCTGGAGGCTGCCCAGGAACGATGGCCCTGGGGGGCGACTTTCTTCGTCCCTTACGACCAACCTTCAGAGGTCTCCGCATGATCCATGTTCGTGACCTGACCGTCTCCTACCCGGGTCAGACCGTTCTTCAGGCGGTTTCATTCGATGTGGCCCCCGGCGAATGCCTGGTGGTGACCGGCCCTTCCGGCTGCGGGAAGAGCACCCTGGCGCGCGTTCTGACCGGGCTCATCCCGCAGGTGATCCCGGCCGAAATACAGGGCCGCGTTGAAGTTGCCGGTCTGGATGCGACTCACTGTCCGACAGCGGAATTGGCGCAGCAGGTGGGGGTCATTTTCCAGAACCCGAGGACGCATCTTTTCCACCTGCGTGTCAGCGACGAAGTCGCCTTTGGGCCGTACAACCTGGGGCTGCCTCCCGAAGAGGTCAAAGCCCGGGTGGATTGGGCCCTGGAGGCTGTCGGCCTGGAACTCCTGGGCGATCAAAACCCTGCCTCTCTATCCGGTGGCCAGATGCAGCGCCTGGCGATCGCCGCCGCCCTGGCCATGCGTCCCAAGGTGCTTGTCCTGGATGAACCGACCGCCTCGCTGGACGGATCGGGAACCACCAGCGTGATCAATGCCCTGGCGCACCTGCGCCGCGAATATGGCCTGACCATCGTCTTGATCGAACATCGCCTGGCCGAAATCCGCCGCCTGGCCGACCGCGTGCTGGTATTGGATGAAGGACGCCTGGTGGCTTTGGGGGCCTTCGAAACCATCCTGGGCGACTACGACCTTTTACACCGGTACGGCCTGCGCCGCCCCACGGAGGAGGCGCTGATGGCCTGGCCCGACCTGCTCATCCAGAACGGCAAACCTCCCGCCAATGCACAACCCCTGCTCGAATTCCAGCATCTCTCCGCCGGCTACAATGGGCAGGCGGCCATCCATGATGTAAATATCAGCTTCTACCCGGGTGAGTTTACCGCCCTGGTGGGCGATAACGGCACCGGAAAATCCACCCTGGCGCTGGCCGCGGCCGGCTTGATCCGCCCCTTGAGCGGACGGGTGCTTTTTAACCACGGTGTGCGCCCGCGTCCCGGCCTGGATATTGCCCTGCTTTTCCAAAACCCGGCTGACCAGTTATTCACCGATTCCGTGGACGAGGAAGTTGCCTTCGGGCCGCGCAACTACCGCTGTTTCGATCCCAGCTTGCATCAGCAAACCCTGGCGAGCGCTGACCTGCTGGGTCTGCGTGAACGCCGCCCTTTCTCCCTTTCCGTAGGCCAGCAGCAGCGCACGGCACTTGCCTCCTGCCTGGCTCTCCGCCCCCGACTGGTCATCCTGGATGAACCCACCCTCGGGCAGGACTGGCGCCACCTGCAACAGTTGATGGACTTCCTCGTCTGGCTCAATCATCAGGGCACGGCCATCCTCCTCATTACGCATGACTACAAGCTGGTCTACCGCTACGCCCAACGGGTGATCCTGATGGAGGCCGGTCGCATCTCGCTGGATGGTCATAACAACCTGGCTGCGCAGAAGAACTTTCTCACCGCTGCAGGTGCGGAGGTGAACCATGCCGCACCCTGAGGCGCAGTTCTGGAATGCCCGTTACCTGACAGACAAGGCGCATTGGGCCAGGCGACAGCCCTATCCGCTGCTGCGCTCCTATGCTGACCAGCTCCCCGCGGCTGGCCTGGCGCTTGAAGTGGCAGCCGGCGCGGCTCCTGCCGGGATCTTCCTGGCCGGGCGGGGTCTGCGTGTGATCGCCATGGATATCTCGGAAGCCGGTCTGCGCCTGGCACAGCAGCGCGCCCATGAGTTGTGCCTGCCGCTGGCCCTGGTGGTCATGGATATGAGTGATCCCTGGCTGCCGCCCGCTGGATTCGACATCATCTTGAATTTTTATTATCTGTCCCGCCCTTTGTTTGAAACCTACCGCCAGGCCCTCAAACCAGGAGGCTGGCTGTTCTTTGAGACCTTTGTTCAAGATCCTGACAGGAGGTGCAATTCGGCCCATTATCTGGAATCTGGAGAACTCTACTCTGCATTTCAAGACTGGGAGATCCTGCACTGGGCAGAAACCTGGCGGAAACAAGGTGGTAACACGCTTTCTTCCAGGAGGATCGCCCAACTGGTAGCCCGGAAAATCCCCTGACATGAAAAGAAAGGAACCTGTGATGAAATTTTCAACCCGTGAACTTGTAACCATGGCTGTCTTTGGAGCGCTGTGGGGAGGGATCGAGATCAGCCTGGGATCGGTGCTGCATGCCATTAAGCTTCCTCTCACCGGCCTGAGCCTGACCGCGATTGGACTGCTGATCGCCCTGATCGGACGCCTGTTCGTTCCCAGGCGTGGTTCAACTTTCTTCATCGGGGTCATCGCCACCGTGCTGAAGCTCTTCAGCATTGGCAACATCCTCATTGGGCCCATGATCGGCATTCTGACCGAGGCGCTGGTGGCTGAGTTGATCCTGGATATCTTTCCAAAACCGACCCGCCTGTCCTTCATGCTGGCGGTGGCGGGCGGTTCCCTGTGGACGTTGATCCAGCCCTTCGTCACCGGGCTGCTGATCTTTGGCCGCACGCTGCTTCCCATCTGGCTGGATATGGTTGACCAGGGCAGCCGGCTCTTTGGTCTGGGCAGTCAGGCCGCTCTGTGGATCGTCCTGGCGCTGGTCCTTCTGTACCTGGCTGTGGGTGCGGTTGCCGGCTGGCTGGCCTGGAGCCTTGGCCAGATGGTGAGCGTCCGCCTGCGGGGACATTCCCCCACCACGGTTTGATCCATCCAATTATTTAAGGAGAACCCCATGAAACGCATTTTATTTGTCCTTCTTGTCCTGGCGCTGGCCCTGACGGCCTGCGCCCCCAAGCAGGCCGCCCCCGCCGGAGACACCCTGAAAGTCACGGATGGCACGATCGTGAAGACCTACACGGTCGACGATCTGAAAGCGCTGGGAGCGGTTCAAGCCTCCGATAAAGGGGTCGCCTATATTGGTGTACCGTTGAAGACCTTGTTGCAGGATGCCGGGATCGACCCGGCCACGCTTTCGGCGGTCAAGGCAGTTGCCTCGGATGGCTTCACTTCCAACTATGATGCCTCCCAATTCCTGGCAGATGACACGCTGGTGGCTTATGCCCGGGCGGATGGCCCCCTGACCGCGGATGAGGGGATTTTCCGCATGGTGCTTCCCGACCAGGGCGGGTTGCTGAATCCCCGCCTGCTGGTCGAGCTTGACGCCATTCCATGACGGCCAGCAGGCTCCATACCTCCTTGATGCATGGCGCACCCGCAAAGCCATTGATCGGCAGTTTGGGGCACCTGCTGATCTTCCTATGGTCACTGGCAGCCATCCTGCTTACCCAATTGCGAGGTGGTTTTCTGCTGCCGGGCATTTGCATCCTGCTGCTCAGCCTGCTTTACCCCTTTGCCCTGCGGCGTATTCTGCGTCCCCGCTGGTTGATATTGCTGGGGATCCTATTGGTCACCAGTATCCTGTTTGGAGGCGGCCAGCCTGACCTGAAACTGTGGGGGGTTCCTCTTTCCTCGGAGGGGATCCTGGTCGGCGTGAGGATGACCTTGAGCGCCATTGTCATCCTCCTGGCCGCGGACGGTCTTTCCACTTCGATGGATATCACCGAAGTGGCCGGCTTGTTCGAACGCCTGGGGTTGCAGGGCCTGGGATTTTCGCTGGGTGTGGCTGCCAACCAGTTGCCGAATTTGCGCCAGTCAAGTACGAATGCCTGGCACAGCCTGCGCATGCGGGGCGGGATGCGTGCCCAATGGTGGCGGGGTCTGCAACTGTTCCTGCTCACGGTCCTCACCAACGCCTTGCGTCGCTCCGAGGATATCGTCCTGGCGGCTGAGGCGCGGGCTTTTCGCCCGGATCGCAGCCGGGCTGCCCCTCTCCGCATTGGCCACCTGGACTGGTGGCTGATCCCCGTAGGCCTGGTATTCCTGGCGGGCGTACTCGTGTTGACCTGAGGTCGCCACTGCCCCCATCTCTTTCCCTACTTCACGGAGATTCCCAAAGAGCCAGTATTCAAAGGATGAATAAATGCCTGTTCCTGTAGTAACACTCATTGGTAAATCCGGCTCCGGGAAAACGACCTTGATGGAAGGTCTGATCCCGGAACTGAGCCGGCGCGGCTACCGGATCGCCACCCTGAAGCATCATTCCCACGTGGGTTTCGAGGTGGATCAACCCGGCAAGGATAGCTGGCGGCATGCCCGGGCCGGGAGCGTGCATGTGATCATCGCCGCGCCGGATAAGATCGCCTCCTACCGAATGCTTCAGGCGGAACTGACCCTGGCTGAGATCGTGCAGGAGGTGCACGATGCTGACCTGGTGCTGGTGGAGGGCTATAAACAGGCCGGCTGCCCTTCCCTTGAAGTGCTGCGTGCTGAGGTCAGTACTGAATTGGTCGGCACGCCGGAACAACGCTTCGCAGTGGCTGCGGATTTTCCCGTGGCAGCCGGTGTGCCCTGTTTTAACCTGGGGAATATTACGGGAATTGCCGACCTGATCGAAAGCCGGTTCTTGAGCAGGAATGTAGGGGTCAGGTATGCCTGAAAATATCAGTCTGGTGATCCAGGCGGGCGGTAATTCGCGGCGCATGGGGGAGGATAAGGGGCTCAAACTTTTCCTGGGGCGTCCCCTGATCCAGAGGGTGGTGGAGCGGGTTTCGCTGCTGGCTGCCGAGATCCTGGTGACGACCAACCACCCTGCCGATTATGCCTTTCTCAACCTGCCTCTCATCCCGGACTTGATCCCGGGACGCGGCGCCCTGGGAGGTCTTTACACCGCCCTGGCTTCCGCCTCACAGCCTGTGGTGGCGGTGGTGGCTTGTGATATGCCCTTTGCCAGCGTCGCCCTGCTCGAAGCGGCCATTTCCACCCTGCTCCGGGAAGAGGTCGATGTTGTCATCCCCAGGTCTGCCGGCGGGCTTGAACCGCTGCACGCCGTTTATCGGCGCCCGGCCTGTCTGCCATTTATCCAGGCAGCCATCACAGCCAACCAGCTCAAAATTATTGACTGGTTTTCATCTGTGCGGGTGCGTGAATTAGGCCTGGAGGAAGTGGCGGTAATTGATCCTTCAGGGCTGACCTTCCAGAACGTCAACACGCCCGAAGAATTTTCCGAAGCCGAGCGCTTGGCCCAATTAAAACAAGATTACTGAGCCAGGAAGCCATTTGTACCCTTAGGGCTCGCTTCTTCAGTAAATCAGGTTCTTTGGAAATTAGCGTAGTGAGGCAGGAAACTGGTGGTGTTATTCGGTTCTTTTTCCTGCTTTCTTCCG
>CAIKOL010000340.1 GCA_903829085.1 uncultured Anaerolineales bacterium
CATCTCTTTCCCTACTTCACGGAGATTCCCAAAGAGCCATATGGTTTTTTCACTAAGCGTTACCGGTTGGCATTATAATTAGCCTAGTATGTCCATCTTCACATCCAAACACATTCTCTTAGGTGTAACCGGTTCCATCGCCGCTTATAAGTCTGCTGACTTGGCATCCAAGCTGACCCAGGCTGGTGCACAAGTTGATTGCATTCTTACTCCTTCCGCGGAGAAATTTATTTCTGCGCTCACCTTCCAGTCCGTTACCGGGCGAAAAGCATTCACTGATGCCGATCTTTGGGGTGGTGAAGCCCATGTACTGCACGTCGGTCTCGGACACAGTGCTGATCTGCTGGTCATCGCCCCGTGCACAGCCAACACTCTCGGCCAATTGGCTCACGGGTTGGCTGATACTTTGCTGACCATCACCGCACTGGCATCCCGCTGTCCGTTGCTTATCGCTCCGGCCATGGATGTGGGTATTTACACCCACTCCGCTACCCAGGAAAACCTCTCCATCCTGGCAAAACGAGGCGCCTATTTCGCCGGTCCCGCTGAAGGCAGAATGGCCTCCGGCTTGATCGGTATGGGCCGCTTTATCGAACCTGTAGAACTGCTGGGGTATATCCGCTTTGTTTTAGGATCTGGAGGAAAATTGTCCGGGAAAAAAATAGTTGTCACCGCAGGCGGAACCCAGGAACCGCTCGATCCGGTGCGAATGTTGACGAACAGATCCTCAGGGAAACAGGGTTATGCGATAGCACAAGCTGCCATAGATGCTGGAGGAACTGTTGTACTGATCACTGCACCTGCGAGTTCGATTCCACCGGTGGGAGCTAAAGTTGTACCCGTCCAAACCGCCCGGGAGATGCTGGATGCAGTGCTGGCTGAATCATCTGGAGCGGATGCGTTGGTAATGGCCGCCGCTGTTGCCGACTTCCATCCCAAGACGGTCGCAGAATACAAGCTCAAGAAGAAGGATGGAATTCCACAGATCGAACTGGAGGCCACCGGAGATATCCTTTTGGCAGTAGCGAATTTGGGATCCAGAAAACCGCAGGTTGTTATCGGGTTCGCCGCTGAAAGTCGTGATCTGCTGGAGAATGCCGGGATTAAATTAATATCCAAGAAGCTGGATATGCTCGTTGCCAATGACATTTCCGCTCCCGATGCCGGGTTCGGCGTGGAGACTAATCGCGTCACATTGATGTTCCCGAATGCAAAAGAAGAAACCTTGCCATTGATGAGTAAGACTGAAGTGGCAGAGACCATCATCACACATTTAGGGGTACTCCTGGAGAATAGATGACACAAGTTTTGGTAATCTCTGATGTTCATGCAAACGCCATCGCACTAGAAGCTGTCCTGAATGATGCTGGAAACGTGGACGAGACATGGTGTTTGGGCGATGTGGTTGGTTACGGCCCACAGCCCAATGAATGTATTGAACGCATTCGCTCCCTTCCCAATTTGACTTGCATGATGGGTAACCATGATTTCGCTGCCGTAGGCGATATGACACTGGAGACATTTAATACCGATGCAAGAAAAGCCTTGCTCTGGCAGCGCAAATTGCTAAACGAAAACAGTAGGAGTTTCTTAAGTTCCTTGCCCGATGAATTGGTTGTGCACGGCGATGTTTCCCTGGCACATGGCAGCCCGCGTGACCCGATCTGGGAATATATTATGAATACGCTGGTTGCACGCATCAACCTGGCTTTCTTTGATACCTCCTGGTGTTTTGTAGGACACACTCATTTTCAAGCAGTGTTCCAGTTCCATGCCACGAGCGATGACCTGTCCATTGAGGTGCCGCGCCCTGCAGAACCATACGAACTTAAAGAACGTGCCATTCTGAACCCCGGTTCTGTCGGACAGCCGCGCGACCGGGATCCACGCGCTGCATATGCCATCTTCTCCCCGGAAGCGCACACTTGGGAGCCACGCCGTGTGGAATATGATATCAAGGCTGTTCAGAAAATGATTCTCGATGCCGGCCTTCCATCCCGTCATGCTGAGCGTCTTGCGGGAGGTTGGTAAACAAATAAAAAAAGCACCACCAGCGGAATTGAGCTGCTGGTGTTTTTTTTATTTTCTGGTGGTTGATCCAACATTAGTCTGCCACGTTCTTTTCAATGGAACATATCCTGTCGGACAGGCGTCTATGGCATAACCTGATCCATCTTATATTTCGAAAGAGGAGAATGCCATGAACAAGAAAACCGTTTTAGCAATTGTTATCCTGATGATAGTGCTGGCTGCATGTGGAGTAAAGGCAGCTGCCACACCATCAGTACAACTGGTTTCGCCGGGTATTGATAACAGTGGGGCACCTGCCTATGAAAATGCTCCCCTTCCCACCCAGGCCTATTCAGCCGTTTCTGATGCCAGCAAAGCAGCCGGATCAGGAAACGCCAGCACTGCCGCCCTCCAGGACCGGCTGGTGATCATGAACGCCGATCTGACCATTGTCATTCCTGACCCACAGGCCAAGATGGACGCCATAAACCAGTTGGCTAATAACCTGGGCGGCTTTGTTATTTCAATGAACATGTATCAGACCTACACCCAAAATGGAGCAACCGCCCCGGAAGGCACCATTTCCATTCGGGTCCCGTCGGATAAACTGGACAATGCCCTTACCCAGATCAAGGCAGACGCAGTTGAAGTCCGTAACGAGACCCGTTCCGGTCAGGATGTCACATCCACGTACGTAGACCTGCAAAGCCAGCTAACCAACCTGGAAATGGCCGAAACGGATCTTCAGGCAATCATGGATGAAGCCAAGAATAACCCTAATAGTAGTACTACATCCAAAACACAAGACGTATTGGATGTCTACAATCAAATCATTTCCGTGCGTGGACAAATAGAGTCGATCAAAGGTCAGATGCAGTATTACGAACAGTCTTCCGCCTACTCGCTTATCAATGTAACCCTGGTCGCTGAAGAGACCATTCAGCCAATTGAGATTGGCGGGTGGAAACCCGAAGGTGTTGCACGGGATGCCATCCAGTCGTTGATCAAGTTCTGGCAGAATTTCGTGAACTTCCTGATCAAAATTTTCCTGCTCGTTCTTCCGATCTTGATCACCATCTTCGGACCGATAGCACTGATAATTTGGGGTATCGTCGCCCTGGTAAAACGGCAGAAGAGGAAGAAAGCCCAAGCCAATAAAGCATAACCATTCTCTCCCCCCGCCCCTCTCCCAAAAGGAGAGGGGTATAATTTTATTCGTGGAGAAACTTGTCCTTGAAGCTCAGCAACTCTTTGGGATCCACCTGACCAGGCACCAGGTGGAACTGTTAATAGCATTTGAACGCGAGCTGCTGGAGTGGAACGATAAATTCAACCTGACCGCCATCCGTGATTCGGAAGGAATTCGCACCAAGCACTTCCTGGATTCATTCTCCTGTTCGCTGGCTTGGAAGGAAAGACCGCCCCGCCGGTTGATCGATATCGGCACCGGTGCTGGCTTTCCAGGCATCCCGCTCAAGATCCTTTACCCTTCCATGCGGCTCACCTTGGTTGAATCAGTGGGCAAGAAAGCCAATTTCTGCCGCCACCTGGTTGAGATCTTTAAACTGGAAGGCACGGAAGTGGTTACCGCCCGCGCCGAAGAAGTGGGACAGATGCCTGCTCACCGAGAAGCTTACGACTGGGCCGTGGCACGCGCCGTTGCAAAAATGTCTGTGCTGGCTGAATATCTTCTGCCTCTGGTGCAGGTGGGCGGGGCAATGCTGGCGCAAAAAGGTCTAAGCGGTCCAGTAGAAACCCACACAGCAGGAATGGCACTCACACTGCTCGGCGGTCAGGTGCGTCATTTGCTCCCCGTCACCTTACCAGGAGTTGCTGATGAACGTTTCCTGGTAGTGGTGGATAAAGTGGCGGCTACTCCACCACAATACCCGCGCAAACCGGGCATTCCAGCGAAAAAACCGTTGTAAACGATTCCCCAATTTTCTGCTGTCTACACTACCCTCTCATCTTGTTCATTAGCCACTTCCCCCTTTTCCATCTTTTTCCTCAAATATTCAGGCCATTGGCTGATATCCTCGGATGGCAAGAAGGTCAGGCTGGCGCCATTCTGGGTGAATAGTTCGTTCCTATGGCAGTTGAGCACTGCTTTGGCCGCATCAATCCCCGATGCAGTCACGCCTGCCACTCCATGGCTGAGTGTGCTCGCCCCACACAAGAATAACCCGCTAAACTCTGTACGTGGTTGAAATGCCCAAGGTCCCACCTGCGAGGGGCTCTTTGCGATTCCGTATAGGTTGCCGCGCGTGGCATTGAGGTAATGTTCATTCGTTAGCGGGGTGCCCAGACTGGAAAAGACAATGTGCTTGCTCAAACCAGGGATATGCTTCTCCAGCCCGCGCACCATACGCCAGGCCAGGTCTTCCTTCATAGCCGCGTAATCCGCTGGGCGTGCACCGTAGCTGGTGTGAGCCCATTTCTCAAATGCTTCATACCCCACAAATGCGAATGACTCGCAGGTATGGTGCCCCGAGTGCATCTTCGACGGATCTTTCAACGTAGTCACGGTAAGGAACATGCCGGGTGGCGTTTCATTTTGCAGCATGGCCTTGGTAAGACCGTCTGAGTAAATCTTGTCCAGATCAGAATGATCGTAGAACCAGAAATTGCCTGAATCGAGTCCCGCAGAGCGCATGTCCATATCGGTTGCGAAGAACAGGCTGAGGCATGAAGTGGAAAATTGGATGGAATCGACCTTGCGTTTGAGTCGAGAAGAGAGCTTATCCCTTCCAATCAACTGGCTGAACGTTACCTCTGGATCGGCATTTGAAATAACCACTTCCGCGCGGATCTCTTCGCCCGTGTCCAGTTCCACTCCTATTACTTTTTTCTGTTCGACAAGAATCCTCTTCACCCGGCATTGTAGCCTTATTTCTCCTCCTGCGCGTTTTAATGCCTTGACGAACGCTCGCGGAATCGAAAACGACCCACCCAGGGGGTAGTACCCACCGTCAAGATAGTGATTTGTGATGCCGGCAAGCATGAACGCCGAGACCTGCGAAGGCGGTAGCCCGTGATCGCCAGCCTGACCAGCCAGAACGCCGCGCAGGAAGGGGTCGCTGACGTGTGAGTTGATCAGGTCCGCACCTGAAGCACGCATCCACTTGAGAATAGTCGGCGCACTCAGGGCAGATTTTAATGGATGATTCAGGTCGCCGATACGGGAGAGTGCATCCATCATCTTCGTCAGGTCTGCAAAATATCCATCTATTCCCCTGGACTCATGCGGGAAATGGCCCTTCAACCGTTCGATGAGGTTTTCCTTGCCCTTGGGAAAATCCACCCGCTTATCGCCAATGAGTATGTGATCATAGCCATCTGGATTAAGTTCGCAGAAGGTAAGGTCCTGTGAAACACCAAGTCCATCGTAAATCTGTCGCAACCCCCCGCCTTCCTGCAAGTCACCTATATAATGGACACCAGGGCTGAAACGGTAACCCTGGAGCGTAAATGAATGTGTCCATCCACCCGGTCGGTCGTGCTGTTCGAGTACCAGAACCTTCTTCCCTGCCTGTGCCAGTGCCACAGCAGAAGTCAGTCCACCCGCGCCGGAGCCGATGACGATCGCATCGTAATCCACCTCAACATTCCTTTTCAAGAATTTCGATCACATCTGGCTTATTAGGAATGATGCACAGGAATTCAAAATTTTCCTCGCCTGTATTCTGATACCAGTGCGGAACACCCTCCGGAATGAAGGCAACATCGCCGACATATACATCGAAGGTTTCAGTGCCAATACCAATTGTGGCGTGACCTGCCAGAACATATTGTTCGTGCTCCACCGTGTTGGTATGGTTTGGCATCCCACCGCCGGGCTCCATTACAAAACGACGCAATGCAAAATTCGGACCTTCCTGGGACGAAATCAACACCTGGATGGTGGTCTTATCTCCTGCTTTGACAATTTGCTTTTCCACATCCCGTGCGTGTTTTACAGACATTTCATCCTTCCTTTCCATTCTCAAAGATCTTGACGGTTCCATTAGCCACTTCCCACTTCTCGGCTTTTTGCACAAAATTGGAGGAAAATAGCTTTAAATCCGTTGTGGTGAGCATCGCCTGCTCGATTTTTTCCAGATACGCCAACAAATCCAGGCGGCGCTGTGTATCCAGCTCTGCCAGAACTTCATCCAGAAGCAACACTGGCCACTGACCGGTACGGGCTTTCATCCATTCGGTCTCAGCCAATTTAAGAGCCAGGAGGGTCGTGCGTACCTGTCCACGTGAGCCAAAGTCAGACAAGTCTATCCCGTTAGCCAGGAAACGCAATTCGTCCCGGTGTGGACCAAGTACTGTCACCCCGCGGCGGATTTCCTCGCTCCGGTTATTTCTTAGAGCCGTGGCATAACCCTGACGGATTTCCTCCTCGCTTAAACTGTTCCGCTGCACAGTGGTTTTGAGTGGCATGGCAATCTGCCCAACCGGAGAGAGCAATGGATCATAAGCCGGCTGGTAATGGATCCGTAAAATTTCAGTTCCATGGGTCAGATCCCGGTGGATTTGAGAGGCCAGTTTTTCAATCTCGAAAACCGCTTCGATTCGTCGCAGGATGATCGTCGCGCCGCAGCGGGTGATGGTCTCATCCCAGAAATCCAGCTGGGACTTGTCTCCACCCCGTTCGGCTAGCAATTTTAATAAGGCATTACGCTGGGTCAGCGCCTGGCTGTATTCGTTTAGAAGGTGGGCATAACCAGGGATGGTTTGTGCTAACGCCAGATTCAAGTAGCGGCGTCTTTCCTCGGGTCCCCCTTCAATGATCTGCACCATCTGCGGGACAAAGATGACCGCGTTGAAATGCCCGATGACTTCAGATAGCGGGCGCTTGATACCATCAAGCAGGATCTCCTTGCGCAGACGCTGGTTAATCGCGCCTACCGCTTCGAGTACCAGGCGCACCTCCAGCTTGTGCTTGGTCGGCCCGCGTACATACTCAGCCACCAGCCGTCCCACAGCCAGTTCTTTCCTGGCTTCTAGGAAATTTACCAGTTGCCGGTCGGCGTGAGTTTGGAAGGAGGTGAAGGCCGCCAGAAAATAGACCGCTTCCAGTACGCTGGTCTTACCCTGGGCATTATTGCCAGTCAGCAAAATAACCCGCCGGGGGATGTCCATATCCAGGCGGGTAAAACTGCGAAAGTTGGTCAGGGAAAGATGGGTGAGGTGCATGGAGGGTTACAAAATAGAATGGAAAACCTTTCAAACGTTGTCCAACACCGGCTCTTCCGGGGCAGGTTTCCAAACCTTGGTGGCCCGGTCGGTAAACACTATTCCGTTCAAATGATCAATCTCATGCTGGAAAATGCGCGCCAACCAACCCTGGGCCTTAATCTTGATTGCCTGTCCACGGCGGGTCTGACCTTTTACGATCACTGCTATTGTACGTTCCACTTCGCCATGTAAATTGGGAATGGATAAGCAGCCTTCAATGCCCATTTCTGTCTCCTCAGAGGCTTCTTTTACCTCGGGGTTGACCACCACATAAAGTTTCTTGGGGGAGTCTTCCAATTCATCATCTTCGGGATACTCCACCACGATCAGGCGGTCCGATTTACCCACCTGCGGTGCAGCCAACCCAACGCCAGGTGCATCACGCAAGGTCTCGATCATATCTTCTATCAGGGTCTGTAAATCTGAGTCAAAGAGGGTAACAGTTCGGGCTTTACGGCGAAGGATGGGATTGGGCAGGGTTATAATTTCACGGAGTGTCATGATTCACCATTGCAACAAATTTAAAGGTCTGAGCGCCTATTTTACTCCATTCTCCGGTTGGATGTCTTCTGGTTTTATAGCATCCGGAGCAACATCTTCGTTCCGGAACTGCTGCTCATTGTGGTAATAGGCTGCAAACCAATCGGCTACTCGCTCCCGTTCGGCCTTGATGGTTTCCTGCTCCTTCTTGTTAATCTTTTCCAGCCGGCGGCGCTCGATATCTTCTTGCACAGCGGAGGGGTTGTAAACATTTACGAAGGTCATCTGTTTGCCTCCTCCTACGGTGATAAAAACGGTTCCGTAGTTAAAGAGTAGTTCCAGGATGCCAATCCGTTGGTACTCGATGGACAGGATATTATCCAGAGAGGCAATATCGCTGGTCACCTGGCCCAACGGAGTCTTGTCAATATCCATGATCTGGTCGGGAGTGACCTGGAAAATATCATTACTCCAGTCCACGTACTGGTAAATCCACCAGAGCAATGCCATAATGAACAATACCGCCCATAGGAGTGAGAGGATCGCTGGTTCCGCATTGAAAAGCGAGGCAAAGGTGGCAGATGGGCTGAATATCTCAATACCCAGGATTCCTAACAGGATAAGGATGACCAGAGCAGGCAGCAATGTTTGTTCGAAGAGTACAAAGACATGCTTACGATAAGTGACTATCGTCAGGTGTTCAAAGCGCAAGCGAAAGAGGTTGGCTAATCCCTGCTGATCCTGGTAAGGACTTTTCTTCTCCTTGGGTTTCGCCACAACCCCCTTGATCTCGGCAGGTTTGGCCTGCCCATCCAGGAGGCGGGCACGCAAAGCACTCTGCATCTCCTTCTCTTCTATCTTGCGGGTTGTTTCCTTGGAACGTTTCCAGTGTTGATCGATCAATGCGGCAGCCTGGTAAGGGTGATCAACATTTCTTAATGTGAGCGTACTTCCGACTATCGTACGGATGACGAGGTCGCCATAATCCATGACCCTGCCGGAAAGTTCCGTCTCCACATTCACTCGCTGGACTGCGGAAAGAGGTGCTTCCTGACGACTCTCATAGAGACCCACAACTTTTTCAACCCAGACCACGCGCCGGTCAGTGACAATGTAATAATCATTTCCCCAATCGATACCGTTCCATACGCCCCAACCGGCTGCGCCTATCACCGCAAACAAGCACACGTACCATAGACCCGCCAACGCTGGAAACCAGAGTGAATAATACCAGGATGCCACCATGCCAATTACAGCTGCCACCGCCAACAGTACCGGGCCTGTTAAGACTCGCACAAGCAGGATTGGGTGCTTGCGAGCCAGAAAATAGATGACCTCGTCTTCCTGGATCCACTTGAAATGGATTCGCCGTCCCAAGCGGTGGCTGTTGGCTGTAACCGTAAAATTTGTTTTCAGGCCATGCGCCAGTTTTAACAATTCGCGAAACTGGTCACGAGTCAGAATCAGCACGATCGTCTCTTCAGCCGCTGTAACCGTTGCTGTCCGCCGGTGGTGATCGACGAGAATCGATTCTTCCCCAAAATAATCGCCTACCACAAAAGTAGCCAACGACTTTTCTTTCCCCGACTGGGTAACAACCACCTTTCCACTCCAGATCAGGAAAAGACTATCGCCTTCCGTGCCTTGTTTCACGATCTCTTTTCCGGCTGGGAAAGTTGCTTCCGTTAACGCGTCCGCCACGGCCTGGAACTGTTCCTCGTTCAATCCGTTGAAAAGATGAATGCGGTTTAGAAACTCTACCCGTTCAGGAGTTCCGATGGACATACTTCCTGCTTCTTGCATAAAGAGGTGAACTTGTATGCAACAAATAGCTCCGAAAAAACGTTTAATTCGGTTATTTACGCATCTCAATGTAATTCTAGCACGAAACAGGTGATCTGAAAGTCTTACAAATACGGTGTTTCTACACTGTTTATTAACCAAGAGTTGAATTGTCAGGATAAGTGCGGACTTATCCAAAGGAACCAAAACCACCTTCCGACATCCTGCAATCAGGTTTTTAGGGAATTAGCTTAGTGAGGCAACAAACAGGGAGTATTGGGCAGGTCGCTTCGCAGCCCGCCCAACACCCCCACCTCTTTCCCTACTTCACGGAGATTCCCGAAGAGCCTGCAATCAACTTGCTCCCTCCACATGGTAAAATCATTCTCATGAAAAAATGGCAATTCTGGGTTGGCGTACTTATTAGTGCGGTGTTCCTGTGGTGGAGCCTGCACACACTGAAACCGGTTGATCTGTGGCAAGCTATCATCAATGCCAATTACTGGTGGATCATCCCTGGCGTGGCCGTGTACTTCGTGGCAGTCTGGGTGAGGGCCTGGCGCTGGCATTACCTGCTCCGACCGATCAAACACATCCGCACCCGGATCATGTTTCCGATCACCTGCATCGGGTATATGGGAAATAACATTTATCCTGCCCGTGCAGGCGAGATCCTGAGGGCAGTGGTGCTTAAACGAAGGGAGGGCGTACCAATTTCCGCATCCCTGGCTACCATAATTGTTGAACGCATCTTTGATGGTGTGGTCATGCTGGCATTTGTATTTTTTAACTTGACACAGCTGGCAAACCTGGCCCAGGTGGCGATCCCCGTAGGGAAATGGCAGATCACAATCCAAGATGTGGCTGTGTGGGGGAGCGTTGCCTTCTTTGGCGCCTTGCTTGTGTTCCTGCTATCAGCCATGGTCCCCAAGACAACTGCCAAGATCGGGCAAATGTTCATTGACCATTTCCTACCTGCGCGAATCCGTGAACAATCCTCCGGGATCATGCACCGTTTCCTTGATGGGTTGGAATCGCTGCGTTCACCGTTCAGCATTTTGATGGTGTTCTTCACATCTGTGATCATCTGGTTACTAGAAACCTTCAAATACTGGCTCGTAATGCACGCTTTCCCCTTCCACGTCAGTTTCTTTGTACTCATGCTTATCAACGGTGTGGTCAACCTGGCAACCACCATCCCGGCAGCGCCAGCGTATCTCGGCACATTCGATGCACCAGCGATTGCCATCCTTACTGCCGAAAAGGTCAGCCAGAGTGTAGCCAGCGCATATACTTTGGTATTACACTTCGCGCTCTGGTTCCCGATCACTGTCCTGGGGGCATGGTACATGGCACGGGAAGGCATCAAGTGGAGTGACTCACTGCGGACAGAGGTGGAAGAACCCAAGGGTCCAAAGCAGCCAGAGGGAACGGCCTGATCAATGGCTGCTCCTGATCAACAGGAATAACTTGGAACGATTACACCAGGAGTGAAAATGAAAATCGCGATCATTGGCAGCGGGTTTTCCGGCATGGCAGCCGCGTATGATTTGACCAAAGCCGGTCACCAAGTGACCATCTTCGAAGCCGCCGATCACGTCGGGGGGTTGGCAGGCGGGTTCAAGGAACCGGGCTGGGAATGGTCGGTGGAGAAGTTCTATCATCACTGGTTTGCCAGCGATAAGCACATGCTTGGGTTGATCAAAGAGTTGGGTTGGGAGCAGAAAGTCCTTTTCCCACGCCCGCTGACAGTCATGTATCACAACGGGAAGTTCTACCCTTTTGATTCAATCGTAAAAATGGCATTGTTCCCCGGCTTGGGATGGGGAGTGAATAAAGTCCGGTTCGGGTTCGTGGGCTTGTTCCTGCGCCTGACGAATGCCTGGAAAGCCCTGGAAAAATATACAGTCGACGAATGGTTGCGTAAATGGGCGGGGGAGAAAGTTTATAAGTTGATGTGGGAACCGCTGGTGATCGGAAAGTTTGGGGAACGCTATTACAAGCAGGTCAATATGGCCTGGATGTGGGCACGTCTCAAAGCGCGCAGCACCAGGCTGGGCACATTCGAGGGCGGGTTCCAGAACTTCGCTGACCTTTTCGCTGGCAGGCTGCGGGATATGGGTGTCGAGATCCAGCTTCAGGCGCCGGTCACACTCATCGAACGGGATACAGAATCGGGGGCATTAACAGTTCACAATGAAACAGGTAAAGTATACGATAAAGTACTGGTCACGCTTTCACCTGAAGCGATGAGCCGGCTCGTCCCTTCTTTACCGGAAGCGTACCTGCATGGGTTAAGGAACCTGAAATCCATGGGGGCAGTCGTGATCACCCTGGCGCTCAAGCACCGGCTTTCGGAGGAAGGTTACTACTGGTATAACCTGCCCAAGTCGGCTGGCTTCCCATTCCTGGCGCTGGTGGAACATACCAATTTCGTCCCAGCCAACAAGTTTGGCGGCGACCATATTGTTTACATGGGCGACTACCTGGAACCGGAGCACGAGTTCTTCCGGCTCAGCCAGGAGGAATTGTTGGAGCGCTTCCTGCCCGTTTTGAAAAAGTTCAACCCGAAGTTCGAACCGGAATGGGTGCGCAAGGCCTGGCTGTTCCGCACAGCTTATGCCCAGCCGGTACCCCTGCTAAACCATTCCCAGAATATTCCAAACATCCAGACGCCCGTGGAAGGGATATATTTCGCTTCCATGAGCCAGGTCTATCCCTGGGACCGTGGGACGAATTACGCCGTGGAAATCGGGAGACGGGCCGCCCGGCTGATGATGGGCAACGAACAATAGGATCGCGAGTGATCTGCATGCCAACCTTGCTGCTCATCCGTCACGGCGAAAATGATTACCTGGCAAAGAACAGGTTGCCCGGACGTATTCCCGGCATCCATCTAAATGAGCGCGGGAGGGAGCAGGCTGCAGAACTGGAACACAGCTTGAGCCGGCTGCCCATTAAGGCGATCTATTCCAGCCCGCTGGAACGCGCTCAGGAGACCGCCGAACCACTGGCACGCAGCCTGGTGCTGGAAATACGACCCGTTCCCGAATTGACGGATACCGATGTAGGAAACTGGGAAGGGCGATCGTGGAAGGGGCTGGCCCGCACCAGGAACTGGAAAGTGATCCAGGAGACTCCTGACCAATTTCAATTTCCCGGGGGCGAATCCTTCGTCCAGACCCAGGAACGGGTAGTCCGCAGCCTGGAGGCCATCGCAAGCAGGCATGCCGGGGAAATGGTGGCCGTGGTCTTTCACGCCGACCCGATAAAACTGGCAGTGGCGCATTATCTTGGATTGCCGTTAAATGGCTTCCAACGCTTGAGCGCGCACACCGGTTCGGTAACCGTCTTGGAAATGGAAGGTGCGGCGGTCAAATTGGTGGCGCTCAACCTTCTGCCTCCATTTTCCTTCCCGAAATAATCCTTGCACGTTAGGAATTTCCGTGAAACAGGGATAGGAATGGGGTGTTGAGTAGGCCGCGAAGCGGTCCACCCAACACCCCATATTCCATTCATTACAACGCAAATCTCCAAAGAATCATAGTCATTTCAACCAAACTGCCGGAAATTTCAAATTTAAGAGCGCAAAGGTATCTTCTCAAAAATCCGGAGTGTGGGGTGTTTTTTGGTGGGTGAAGCCCGCCAAAAAACACCCCACTTTCCCCCTTTTATTGAGATTGTACGCGCAAAGGTTCACGAAGGGGTACAAAGAAATACTATTCGTATTTCAGCGCCTGGACCGGTACCAGAGTGGCAGCCCGTAATGCTGGATAAAGCCCGGATATGAGGCCGATCAGGGTGGCAAAAACGAGAGCAAAGATAGGCAGCCAGACCGGAGTGGAGACTGCCACACTGGGCGGCGTTCCCCCCTGGCTGGCGGATTGCTGGGCCAGGTAAACCAGAGCGATCACGTTGATCCCCTGCCCTGCCAGCCAGCCAATCAACACTCCCCCCAGGCCTCCTAGGAAACCGATACCGGCAGCTTCGCCCAGGAAAATGGAAAGAACATCGCGGTTGGTGGCTCCGACTGCCTTCATCAGACCAATCTCGCGGGTGCGTTCCAAAATAGCCATGGCCATCGTGTTGGCAATGCCAATGGCAGCCACGAGCAGGGCAATCGCCCCCACGCCGCCAAAAATGATCTGCAGAATCAAGTAGAAGTTATTGATACCCTGCACAAAGGATTGGGGGGTATATGCCTGGTAGCCCAAGGCTGTGATCTGGTTGGTGATATCCAAGACATGATCCACGCTATCCACCTTGACGATCACCTGGCTGTAGCCATCCTTGTTGTAGTTAATTCGGCGTCCCATAGCCCATTCATTCATGGCCTTCAATTCATCCAGCCGTAAATAAATGGACCAATCCGATTCCCCCTGCGTTTGAGCCAACACGCCAACAACCTTATAGGTCATGGTCTTGCGAATCTCATTGCCGTTTTGGTCATATTTAATCAGAACAAAAGTCAAATTCTGGTCATAGAGATCAGGAGCGGCAGGGGTTGCCTGGCCGGGGCGCTGGTTGGGATCGTAGAAATTGGCTGCAACCATCGGGCCGATGACGATGGTGCCACGCGCAAGAGAAACCACGCCCTGGGAGGCTTCCAATCCCAGTTGGCCCAGATCATCTGTCCCGATGCCGATAACGTTGGAACCTGATTCGAGGCGATGAAATTTCAGGGTCAGGCTGCTCATCAGGTAGTCACGCGGGATGACAGCCACCACACCGGAGATGGCGCGCAAACCATCCAGGGCAGGATTGGTGAGCAGTGCGGTTTGCTGAACACCGCTTCCCGAACTGCCTCCACCGCCGCCGCCACCCATGCCGGAAGCCATCATCACCTGACCGCCATAGGTGGGAGAAACCTGGATCTGGGTCAGATCACCAATGCCATAGAGTTGCTCATTGGCGTTCTTTTGGAGCCCGATGGCAAGCGAGACAAGGATGACCACCGCGGCCGTGCCAATTACCACGCCTACAGCAGTCAGAGCAACACGCCCAATACGGCGATTGAGGTTGCCAAGAATAAGACGCACGATATCAAGCAATTTCATGCTGATACCCAAAGCGCTCTGGTAAGAGAATGGTCACCCTTTACCACCGGATCCGCCACCAGGAAAGACCGGGACGGCAGTGGGTTGTTCGACAGGCGGGGTGGTGGTGGTAGAAGTGGCACTATCCAGGCCAAACAGCCCAAGGATGAAGCGCCAGACCTTTTGCCAGAAAGTCTCCGGAGCGGTCACCACGCCGGTACTTCCATTCGATGCAGACGGGTCCGGCGTGGGTTCGATCATCATATCGGCAACATCGAGCGTGATCGTCTGGGTTACGGTGCGGACCTGATTGAAATCATCCGTGTATTCGATGGTGATGTTCAAATCAAGCGGCCCAGGCCCACCCGGAGTAATGGTTGCATCCAGGGTGTAGTAGCCACCGGGGTCCAACGAACCAACCAGCCCCTCGCCATTCTCCACCATTCCGCCGCTGGACTGAACGGTCATCTTTCCCAGCACAACCGTACGCTTACCCAGGCTGACCACCTGGAGCGGGAGAAGGTTAGATTGACCAGCCACGAGCGTACCCACCGGTTGATAAAAACTCACATTCACATTTGGCAAGTTATAAACCAGCAGCGTAATCACCTGCGCATCGGTAACCGAGTTCCCATGGTCATCGAGGTACGAGAACGAGACAACCATCGGGTAGGCTCCCGGCTCGGTGGAAACATTGACCACCAGTTTCTGGGTGGCATTCAGAATGACATCCGGTTTCAAATCCCCCAACGACTGGACATTCGAGGATCCAACCGGGGCAAAATAAGTAAACGTGCCGCTCCCGGCGGATACTCCCGCCTCGGGAGTACCGCTGCCGGACCCGGAGGAGCCGCCCCCAATGATCATGGTCACGCCCTTGGCGGTCACATTGCCTACATTTTGGACTGACATGGTCAAAGTGAACTGAACGCCCGGTTGCAGCGGATCGGCATCGGTCTGGTAACTCATCACCACCAACTGAGGGCGATGCACGCCCGAGGCAGTGGGCGTGGCGGTGCTGGCAACGTAGCCATTGTTAACTTGAGCCACCGGGAAGAAAAGCGTAAATTTGTCGGAAAAAGCCGTCCCGACACTATCATAATAGCTGACATTCATATCCACACTTACCCGGGAAAGGCCGGACAACGAAGCAGCAGCTGTCATGGTCTGACTGAAATGTGACTTGCCCACCACTCCCAGGTCCCCGGCACTGATGACCCCGCCGTTCTGTAGCATCAACAGGTCGGTGGAGGCAAAGGTTACCTGGATACCATAGGCGGTCGAACCACCGGCATTGTCGAGGCTCACGCTCAGGTTAAAATCCTGTCCATAAACGATGGAAGCGACACTCAGGGAATTTGAATCGATCACGACCTGGGGGCGGGAAAAGGGGATGGCTGTGGGTGTCAGCGTAGGGGTGAGAGAAGGGGTGGGCGTGGCTGTGGGAGCCACCACGGTCAACCCAGCTGTCAGGGAACTCGTTGAGAGATCCGGATTAGTGACCAGCACGTTATACACATCGGGTGCAAAACCAGCCGGGATAATCGCCTGGAGCGTGTCGCCAGCAACAAAGGTGGTCGTAACGGGGGTGCTGCCAACCGTAACCAGCGCGCCATCCTCAAATCCCGAACCATGCAGGGTAATTTCATTGAGAATATCGTTGACGATCAGATTGGGGGAAAGACTGACAATGGAAGGGGCTGCCAGAGCCGAGATGGGAAACACGGCGGCGATAATAATCATAAGAATGACAATTCCGAACAAGGGTTTGGTCTGCCGTTTCATGAGTGACTCCTTTATTCCAGGCTGGCACGGTGGTATTGGTCTTCGCTGACGATCTTTCCGTCCAGGAGAAAAACCTTATGGGTGGCAAAGCGAACCATGCGGGCATCATGGGTCACCACCAGCACGGCGCGCCCGGAGTGGTGCAGGTCGGAAAGCAACTGCATGATGCCGACCCCGCTGGCAGAATCCAGGTTGCCGGTAGGCTCATCCGCCAGGATAAGGCCGGGGTTGTTCACCAGGGCGCGGGCTGCCGCCACGCGCTGCTGCTGCCCGCCGGAGAGTTCACCCGGCTTGTGACGACCCCGATCCGCCAGGCCGACCTGTTCCAATAGTTCCTTCGAACGACGCTTACGTTCCTTCGGTGGGATCCCTGAAAACTGCATGGGAAAGCCGACATTTTCCTCAGCATTCATGCTCTGGATGAGATTGAATGACTGGAAGATAAATCCGACTGCATGACGACGGAACAGGGCCAGTTTATTTTCATCCATACCGTCCAAACGCTCGCCATTCACCGAGATCTGCCCGCCGGTGGGACGATCCAGCCCGCCAATCAGATAAAGCAGTGTGCTCTTGCCCGAACCGGAAGGACCCATCACGACGGTGAAACTCTGCTGCGGAATATCCAGGTCAACCCCATCGAGGGCGCGCACCGTTGTACCGCCCATCTGGAAGTGTTTGGTCAGATTCGAAATCTGGATCAACGAGGTTTCCATTGAAATCAAGGTGTCTAGAATAACGGACGGGTAATCATCATGCCACTCAGGGTGGCGGTCAATGTACCCAGGCCACCCTGCACCAGGAGGACGACAAGCAATACCAGCGCCACTCCCAAAACAGCTTTACGTGTGGGTAAGTTGTCGGTGACTCGCAGCCCCAGCACCAGCAGGATGGCAAACCAGAGCAGAAATACGTCCAGGCTGGCCAGCACCTGGGTGACGAATAATACCCCGCCGAAACCCGAAAGTCCCGGGCTGGCAATGGCATGGTGGACTATGAGCATATAGCCCACCCGCAACAGGTCGCGCAGGGCGAAGGGCAGGAGAGCCCAAGCTGAAAGGTTCAGGACCGAGCGCATCGAGCCGCGCCCTGCCAGCAACGTGGAAGCCAGGTGCAGCAGCCCACCCAGAATGAGCCAGCCCAACCACAACCTGGCCAGACTTGTCAAAGCGGGGATGATATAGACAAATACCGGCCCCTGGGTGGCCTGCATGGCCTGCATGTAGTTGTTCTGCATATCGGTGGTCCACCACTGCCAGTCGGCCGGCAGGGTGGTCTGCCCAAGAGCGGCAGCCTGGGCTTGATAATGACCGCTGACCGCAATACGCAGGAGCAACATGACGGTCAAGACCAGCATGGGCACCAGCCAGGCGGATCTTTCTTCGGCAGCCAAACGCTGTACCTCCTGGCGGGGATGAATCAAAAATGCTGGAATCTGGCTGAGCTTAAAACGATTTGGTTGGGGGGTAGGTTCAGTCATGTTTGCGCCTTTTTGAACAATCCCGATATTCTATCATGAACACAGACCTCAAAATCAGACGTACTCCAGGATGGTTTTGTTCCCCTACGATAGTCAATTGTATTGGCTATGCGTAGAAGTCTCGCTCCACCTTTTCACCCGTCACCACCGGCGGATAAGCACGCATGAACACTTCCGTACCGCTGAACAGACGCATCAGGAAGCTGACGGCGCCTCCACCCATACGACCGCCACCCTGGCTGGCATGGCAGGCTCCGGCTTGTTCTTTCTTCTTCAGGACGGAGCGGATGTCAATGCGGGCGTTGGTGGGAAAACTCGCCTCGGCTATGGGTACCAGATCAATATCGCCATTGGAGCCGAACTTGTGGGGGTCTTTGCCGATGAGCGGCAGGAATTTGACCGCGAGTTTCAACATGCCGTTCGGCATCTTATGGAAATATAAGCGTTCCGGTGTGAAAACCGGAAGATGATCGGAACTGAAAGCGGGGTTGCCCGCCTGCTCGAAGGCACGCAGCGTGGCTTTCTGGATGGCGATATGATCCGGGTGGCGGTAGCCTCCAATCGGGTCGAAGGTCAGAACGACCTGGGGTTGAATTTCACGGATGTAACCGACCACCCTGGCTGCCACTTCATCCAACGGTTGGGCAGCCAACGCCTGCGGGTGATCGTTATCCGGTGAACCAGCCATGCCAGAGTCACGGTAATCCAGGAAGTGGACACCCGAAAGGCCCAGAACCCCAGCGGCACAACGCAGTTCTGACTCACGCAATTGAGCAATGGATGCGAAACCTGCCAGTAATTCCGGGGCTACTTCGCCCACTTCGCCACGCGTGGCGCAGACCAGGTGCACTTCGACCCCGCGCGAGGCATACAATGCCAGGGTGCCGCCCATGCCAAAGGATTCGTCATCAGGGTGGGCCAAAATCGCCAGTAGAACCTTCTTGTCTGTCATCAGGACTCCAAATTGGATTTATTTTGTCGATTATACAACGGATGCGGTGGGATGTTGGAACGTTGAACGGCAATGACACGTTGGAAGGTTGGCACAGTAGACGTTGAAAATCGAACGCTGAACGTCAAAGGGCAAAAATACTCCACGAAAAACACGAAGAGAAAGTACAAAGACACATTCGCATGTCGAACGTTGAAGGTCAAAGGGTAAATTAATAAACCGGCAGGCTGGGATCCACCTGCCTGGCCCAGGCATTAATCCCCCCGTTTAAATGCTTCAATTTTCGAAAACCGGCGCTAACCAGGATCTCCAGGGCGCGTGCAGAGCGCGTACCGGATTTGCAGAAGAGGACCATCTCCTCCGCCGAATCGAGACTGGAAAGCCGACCCGCCAGTTCGCCCAGCGGGATGTTCTGCGCGCCCGGGATGGACGAGATGGCCAGTTCGTGCGGCTCACGCACATCCACCAGATGCGGAGGATTGGTGCTGTGCAGTTGGGTGGACAATTCCAGCGGAGTGATATCCCACTCGCGACCAGCGGAGCCTTCATCATGCTCCACTCCCGGAACGCCGCAAAATTCATTGTAGTCAATCAGGGCGGTCACAGTGGGGTTCGGACCGCAGACTTTGCAATTGGGGTTCTTTTTCAGCCTGACGTACTCAAAAGACATGTCAAGGGCGTTATAGAGCAGCAGCCGCCCGACCAAGGAGGTACCGATCCCAAGCAGGAACTTGAGCGTTTCGGTGGCCTGGAGGGTGCCAATGGTGCCCGGCAGAATGCCCAGGACGCCTGCATCGGCGCAGGAAGGCACCAGACCCGGCGGAGGCGGCTCGGGGAACAGGCAGCGATAACAGGGCCCTTCGCGGGCATAATAAACACTGACCTGCCCATCGAAACGGTAGACGGCTCCATACACATTGGGTTTGCCGGTCAGAACACACAGGTCGTTGGTGAGATAGCGAGTGGGAAAATTGTCCGTGCCATCGATGAGAATATCATACCCTTCGGCTATCCGCATGGCGTTGAGCGAGGTGAATGGTTCGTTATAGGCTTCCACTTCAATGGATGGATTCAAATCCAGGAGGCGGAGACGGGCGGATTCGACCTTGAGCTGGCCGACGTTCCAAGTGCCGTGAACCACCTGGCGCTGGAGGTTCGACTCGTCCACCACATCATAATCCACCAGCCCGATGTGCCCCACGCCGGCAGCAGCCAGGTAAAGAGCCACCGGGGAACCCAGACCACCGGTACCGATGAGGAGCGCCGAGGAAGCCTTGAGCTTGCGCTGCCCCTGCAATCCCACATCGGGGATGAGCAGATGGCGGGAGTAACGCAGAATCTCTTCACGAGTGAGTTCGGGTAGCATATCAACCACCTGCAATTGAAGGAATAAGATTCAGCCTGTCATCCCTTGAAAGTGGGGTGGCAAGACCCTGCAGGTCGCGGATATTGTTCTCAGCCAGGAAGAGGTTGACGAACGGACGCAGCTCACCCCGGCTATTGGTAAGATGCGGACGCATGGCTGGGAATTGCACCAGCAGGTTCTCGAAGGCTTCTCCGGCGGTAGCGCCAGCGACCGGCACTTCTGCCAGGCCGTTGACATAGGAACGCAGGGGGGTTGGAATTTTGATCACAGGCATGGGGTTATTTTAGCTTAAAAAGGCAGATAACGAGAGGTGAGTCTGAAAGGCAGAGTCAAATAGGAGGGACAAGATTGGTTGGTTGGTGGGGAGAAAGGAAAGTCTACTGGACTGATGGGCAAGCAAGCCTGATCGACCAGGTGAGTTCTATCGAAAAATCTGTGCAGTCCAAGGCGTTGTCCCGGGGAATGCGGACTAAGGCAACTACGGATTAATCAAATCCTGCAAGGCAGACCCGGCATTCTCAAAGCGGAAACGGAAACCAAGTTCTAGAAGTCTGCCAGGGAGCACATATTGCCCATCCAACACCAGGGTGGACATTTCACCAAGCAGTAGTCGCAAAGCGAACGCCGGAACAGGCAGCCAATACGGCCGGCGTATTATTTTCGCCAGGAGACGGCCAAAGTCAGCGTTGGAAAGCGGCTGGGGTGCAGCCAGATTATAAACGTCAGAAGCCTGATCATTCTCCAACAGAAAACGGATGGCGGCCAGCTCGTCGGCAGGATGAATCCATGGCAGCCCCTGACGACCATTTCCCAAAGGACCGCCCACAAACAAGTTGAAGGGCAACAGCATGCGCTTCAAAGCGCCTTCGTCCTTCGCGAGCACCACCCCCGTGCGAATGACAACCCTGCGCACGCCCAAACCTTCCACAGATCGAGTGGAAGCCTCCCACGCCTGGCAAACATCCACCAGGAAACCACGGCCCGGGAGAGAACCTTCATCCACAGATTCAACGCGGCGCGGGCCGTAAAACCCGACCGCGGAAGCCTGAATGAGAACCTTTGGGCGAGGGTCGGCCTGAGCAATGGCACTGCTGATGGCCAGGCCGGCTTCCACGCGACTGGACAGGATGCGGCTTTTCCGAACCGGGTTCCAGGGGCCAGAGCCAAGGTTCTCGCCTGCCAGGTTAACGATGGCATCCACCCGGGAGACCAGCTGCCCCCACCCGTTCGTTGTGCGGCCATCCCAACCAACGGCCTGCGCGCCGGCGGGCAACCGGGCAGCCTGCGGGTTGCGAGTCAATATCCAGACTGCATGTCCATCTGAAAGCAAAGATTTCGTTAAAGCAGTGCCAATAAACCCGCTGCCACCAGAAATGATTATACGCATGGGATGCTCCTATTCATTAACGTACAAGGTGTGGAGTATAATACACGCCAATATGGAGGCGCCATGGATGCGCCAGTTCTGGTACTCAACGCTAATTTTGAGCCGATTAATGTCTGCAACACCCGTCGCGCGGTTGGCCTGATCCTCTCGGGGAAAGCCGATCTGGTCATGAACGGCCGCGGTAGTATTCAGACCGTCAGACAAGCAATCCCGATCCCTTCCGTCATCCGCCTGGAGCAGATGGTGCACCGTCCGCGCTTACAGGTCAAACTCACGCGCAGCGAGGTCTTTCGGCGTGACAAATATACCTGCCAGTATTGCGGAAGGCATTCCAACAACCTGACCCTTGACCACGTCTGGCCAAAACACCTGGGCGGCGAACATACCTGGACAAACGTGGTGGCAGCCTGCCCGGCCTGCAACCATCGCAAGGGCGGACGGCAACTGGGAGAATCCCAGATGATGCTCCTGCGCGCTCCGAAGGAACCCCCTGCCAGTGCATATTATATCTTCGGGCGGCACCTGGAGGAAAACTCTGAATGGGATGCATTCATCCTGGGTTGGTGAAGAACCAGGATCAGACAAACGCCCGCTGTCCGGCAGTGCGGGCGTTTTTTTTATTCAAAGCTTAATGAATCAAAATCTTCTGCAAGGGTGACCGGGCCTTCATACTGGGAACGAGCCTCGGAGAGGATGTCGCCAACAGCAAACTGCCCAGTGGGATAGTGGATAAGGTACAACGCGCCGACCTCAGCCTTTGCAGCAGTCTGTCCCGCCTGGGCGGCAGAGGAATGCCCGGGAATCTTCCCGGAAGCCTCATGAATAAGCACATCCGCCCCAGACGCGAGGCGCAGTAACTGAGGGCAGGGCTCAGTATCACAGGAATAAGTCACCACCTGCCGGGACGTGAGAAACTCAAACCTCAGCCCAATGTTCGGAATAAAATGCTGCATGGGAGAGGCGAATATATGGAATTCTTCACATTCCAGAACAGAACCCATTTCCTGTGCTGGCAGACGGTGAAAAACCACCGGGAAGAAGTCAGGCCACTCAGACCAGTTATAAAAGCCCATCAGCCCTTCAATCCGGTCAAGGGTATGGTGCAAACCATAAATATTGAGGGGAAGACGGCGCCCCATCAGCCACATATTCATGAGCAATTGGGGCACACCGGAAACATGGTCGGGGTGGAAATGGGTGAGGATCAAATCGCTTAAACGATTAAAATCCACGCCGAGGCGCTTGAAGCGAAGAATTGGGCTATTGGCGCAATCGATCAAGACAACGCGTTTTTCCCCCACCAGAAGCATGTGGGTATTTTCATGATGCTCATCAGGGATGGCATTCGAAGTTCCGAGAAAATATAGTTTTGGCATATTGAAACTGCCTTTCTTGGATACTTCTCAATAAATTGGGGGCGGGGGGAGTGCGTGCGGCGTAGCTGCACGCACTCCCCCCAATCCTCCGCCACTTATTGTGAAGATACCATTCTTGCTTAATATTACCCCTATTTCAAGGCAGATGACAATAGCACAGGAGTAACCCATGTTTCAATAATGGCAGCAATGGTCAATAAAGGCAGCACCAAGCCAAGGGCAATCTTTGTCCAGTCAGCAATGGCTTCAATGAGCACTTCGCCAAGCGTGCGTTGAGGACGAGGCGTGACAAGCATGATCCCGATGTACAAGATCGCTGCGCTGGCAAGAATCAGGGCCGGGATCTCAAAGATGCCGTGCGGCAGGATCCCAAAGGCGCCCACTTTCAAGGGTGAACCACCGAGCGCCCCAATCAACGCAAGGACTGCCCCGATAATACCCATGTTCAGGAGGTAGACCAACGTGCCGAGGACGCCAAATGAGAACAGCCCCAACAGAAGGATCACCAGGATCGCCTGCAAATTGTGCCCCCAGATGGTCGGGAAGGAAATTGTGAAATTGGAGACCGGCACACCCATCCCGGTGGAGGAAATCAGGCTGGAAAGGTCACCAGCGTTGAATTGACCAACAATTCGGGTTGAATTCGAGTTCACCCAAAGATAGCCTGCCACAACCGCAACCAGGCCCATACCAATGGTCATAAGGATGGAGGGAACCTGTTTGCGAACCGTTTTCAGGATCTCGAAGCGGATCCAGCCCCACACGGACCTGGCATCCCCTTTGAACGCCAGCCAGAAAGTCCGTCCGATCCAACGCAAGTTGAGTACATCAATTTCATGCCCGAGCAAGGCCTCGCGTTGGAAATGGGCAATGCCAACGCGCGCCAACAGGGCTGTCAGAACCGCCACGCCCAGCACCGCCAGCCAGAGCACCTGATCGTTGCCCCAGAACAACATGATGCTCTCGCCCTGGATAAGTATTGCCATGGGAATGACGATGAACGAGGCCATCAAGTTGGCTGCCCGGACAGAAGTAGCCTGAGTGGAAATTAAAATGGCTCCACTGACCATGAGAAGCGCCTGTACGGAGGTTAGGACGAGAGTCTGCATCATCCGGTTGAAATCGGGGAAGGGTATGCGCTGGAAATAGAGACCGATCATATAAACCGTGATGCCGAGGTAGGAAGTCACCAACGGAGCGGCCGTGCCAGCCACCAATTTACCCGTGAAAAGCTGCCAGTCCTTGAGCGGGCTGACCAGGAGAGGCTCGATGGTGCCGCGTTCTTTCTCGCCGACAAACGATTCCAGGGCGATGACCAATGAGACTGTAATCGGAAAGTAACCCACCACCATGAGAAGGAATGGAACCAACCGCTCTGCGATCAGGGGCGTTCCATATTGAGTGGTAAAGTTTATGGCTGCCTGGGCGCCTAAATCGGCCAGGAAGGGCAGAATCAGGGTCAATACCACCATTGGAAATATGATGCGCCAATCGCGCAATTGGTCATGCAACTCACGCCACGCCACCAGCCATACCATACGGAGATCATCACGATAGCGATTAAACACGATTCACCTGCGCCATGGCTGCCAGATAGATCTGTTCAAGGGTACGGGGTAATTCCTGCAATGCCACCACTTCCACCCCGCGCTTCATCAACTCTTTGAGCAAAACAGGATTCGAATCCTGGGGGTCTTCGACTCGAAAGCGGAGACCCGCCTCGCCATCTTTGAGCGGAGTGACACCCGCAGGGAGATCCAGAGTCCCGCGCGGCCATTGTCCCCGGACACGCAGCTCATATTCAGGAGGTCCGAGCAGGCTGCGTTTTAAATCTGCCAACGTACCACTGGTTAGAATACGGCCGCGATAAATGATGGCAATTTTATTTGCCAGCATTTCAGCTTCGACCAGGTTGTGGGTACAGATAATGATGGTACGCTGTTCGGTGCGCAAACTGGCAATTGCATTGCGAACCAGCTGCGCGGACTCAGGATCCATGGCAGAGGTTGGCTCATCCAGTAATAGAACAGGCGGTTCGTGGATAAGAGTACGCGCCAGGGCCAATTTCTGGCGCATGCCCTTCGAATATTGACCAATGGGACGCCTGGCAACCTCCGTCAGGCCAAAATATTCCATCCAGTCCCGGCTGCGTTTCAGGCGGACATTTGAATCGAGCCGATAGATCTTCCCATAAAAATCCAGGTATTCCAGACCGGTCATACGCAAGTAGAGACCATGCTGTTCGGTCAGCACGCCAACCGAGGCACGCACTTTTTCAGGGAATTGGGTGACATCGAAGCCGGCAATGTGCGCCCGGCCACGGGTGGGAGCAAGAACTGAAGTAAGCATGCGGATGGTGGTGGTTTTGCCGGCGCCATTCTGACCCAGGAGAGCAAGCACCTGCCCGGGCTGGACGTCGAGATTCACGCCATCCACGGCCCAGGTTTCACCAAATTTCTTGCTCAGGTCTTCGGTTTGGATCATTGCAGCTAAGCACGACGGAGCCGGTGGTTCAGGAAGATGGTGACACCAGCCGCCAGCGCAACGATAACAACAAAAGTCTGGTTGAAATTGATACCACCCACCTGGGAGGCGTCCAAGCGTAAGAATTCAAGAAAGAAACGGCCAACAGAGTACATAATCATGTAGATGAAGAAGATGTCGCCGGGTTTCAGCAATTTCTCAAAGCGGCGCGCCATCCAGAGCAGGATTGCCATGTTGAGCACATTCCATAGAGATTCATAGAAGAACAGCGGGTGGAAATAATCATAATTTTGATACCCGTCCACGCGGTGGAGAGGGTCAATGTAGATCTTCCAGGGAAGATTGGTCGGCAGGCCGTAGACTTCCTGGTTAAAGAAGTTTCCCCAGCGACCGATGGCCTGGGCAAGGGCTACACCGGGCGCAACCACATCCGCCCAGGTCAGGAAAGAGATCTTCTTTTGGCGGCAATAAATCCATAACGCAAGCGCCCCGCCAATCACTGCACCGGGGATGCCCAGCCCTCCGTTGCGGATGTTGATCATATCCAGCGGGTGCATTAAATACCACCTGGTGGTTATGCCCTGGGCAACCATCGAAGGTGGCGGGGTCAGAATGTGCCAGATGCGCGCCCCAACAATTCCAGCCAGGACCACCCAGAAAAGAGCATCCCAGATGAATTCCGGGTTCATGCCGCGGCGTTTGGCCTCAGCCTGCCCCAGAAAGGCAGCCGCAATCACACCGATGGTGATCAGAATCCCATAAAAATAAATATGAAAAGTCTGATTCAGGAAGGGAATGGGAATATCAAAACCATTTGGCAAGGTTGGCATGATTTACTCCTAAGATTTAGATAAGCGACGATGGGCATCCCGCCGCACACTGAAAATCCGCTGCAAGGCGGTGAAATTGGCCAGAACAGCAATAATAACCAGAATTGCCAACGGTAATACAGGCGTTAGGAAGCTGAAAATTAAACCGGGGATCAAAACAACATAGCGTTCCACACGGGTCAACAAGCCCACATTGGCATCCAGTTTCGAGGCATCGGCGCGCGCCTTAACATAAGACACAAGCACAGACCCGGCTGCTGCCAGGTACGCAAAAATCACGCCAAGCGCATTGGCATGGGCCATGTAATATAGCAAGAAGCCCAAGAAAAGAAAAAGCTCGGAATAGCGGTCGGTAACTGCGTCCACGAACGCTCCCCAAGCACTGGCTTCGTTACGCAGCCGTGCCAGCGCTCCATCCATGGCATCCACCGGCCCCATGACCAGTAACAGGATCCCGGCCCAGGTCATTTGCCCAAAAGCAATCAAGACAGCAACGCCAATGGTACCCATGAGACCGAATAAGGTAACCGTATTGGGGCGAATCCCCAGGCGATTCAAGAATCCTGCAATTGGGTTCAGATACCAACGGAACCAGACTCGCATCTTATCGGTGAAACTCATCTTCTTGTTTTCGGAAGGTTGATTCAAAGGAAACCTCTTGGAAACAGGGTTCAAAACTGGGCAATCATACCACACTAGGTTTTATCACCTACAGGGGCATCCCCATTGTCTTCATCCGGTTCGAGCAGCACCTGACGGTCACGACCGCCTCCCATGGATGGGCCAACCACCCCGGTCTCCTCCAAGAGATCCAGCAGCCGGGCAGCGCGCGGGTAGCCGATCCGCAAACGCCGCTGGAGCATGGAAGCGCTGGCGCGCTGTTCTTTTTTGAGCACTGTAATGGCTTGCTCAAGCAATACATCATCGCTGCCTTCATCAGCAGCTTCAGAAAGCATGGATTCCCAAGGCGGAGGAGTATCCTTTTTGGGTACTGTCTTCTGCCAGTGTGAAATGACGCGCTCAATCTCCTGGTCGGTGACCAACACTCCCTGGGCACGCACAGGGTTCCCCACTTCCGGATTCAAGAAGAGCATATCGCCACGTCCGAGCAAGGTTTCTGCGCCAGGTAAATCCAGGATCACGCGAGAATCGACACCCGAAGCCACAGAAAATGCCAGGCGAGCGGGGAAATTGGCTTTAATGAGGCCGGTGACCACATCCGTGCTGGGGCGTTGGGTGGCGACCACCAGGTGAATACCAGTGGCACGCGCCATTTGTGCCAGGCGAACCAGGTTATGTTCCGTCTGGTCGGGAGCCGACATCATCAGATCGGCCATCTCGTCTATCAGGACAACAATACGCGGCAGGGTCTGAACATCCTTGCGGCGTTGAAGTTGGCGATTATACGCATCCACATCACGGGCCTTGGCTGCTTCGAGCAACTTGTAACGGTGCTCCATCTCAACCACCACCCAACGCAGCACCCCCAGGATACGCTGGACATCCGTTTCCACTTTTCCATATAAATGCGGCAAACCATTGAACCGGATCAATTCGACCATCTTCGAGTCGATCATCACCATGCGCAAGTCTTCGGGGGCATTGTTCATGGCAAGACAAACCGCCAGCGCAGCTATGCAGACCGATTTGCCTGAACCAGTGGTTCCGGCAATCAGGAGGTGCGGCATGCGTGCCAGGTCTGCCACAAGCGGATTACCGGATACATCCCGCCCCAATGCAATTGTCAGCGGTGAGCCACCTTTGTAGAAAGCTTCGGTCTCCAACAAAGGGCGAAGGCGCACAAGCGAAGAACGCGGGTTGGGTACTTCGATGCCAACGTATGCACGCCCCGGGACAGGCGCTTCGATGCGCAGCCGTTCAGCGGAGAGGGATAGGGCCAGATCCTTTTGAAGGCTGGCAATCTGTGCTACGCGAACCTTCATTTGCTGGGCATCTTCTTCGGCACCCTTCTTAATGAAGCCAGGTTGGACAGCAAATTGTGTGACTGTGGGCCCGATACGAAAACCAACCACCTTGGCCGGAATACCAAACTCCGAAAGAGACTTTTCTATCTGCCCCGCCGTCTGGTTGATGGTACGCTCATCCGGACGGGAAACCTGTTCACCGAGTAAAACATTGAGCGGAGGCAGGCGTTCTCCACGCGGGAGCGGAGAAGCCGGGCGGCTATCCTGTTTCTCGGGGATTTTGAACGATTTTCGAAATTCCGGCGGCAACTTCTGGACAGGCTTTTTGAGGCTGGTGATGCTACCAGCGGAAGGTTTATCCATCGGAAGCGGGGAAACGACTGGGATTTCCAGAGCGGAATCAGCAGAGGTTTGCGGCATGCCCTGTTCGCCAGAGAGTTTCAACAGCCAGGCTTCCAGAGGATGCCAGAGTCGAAAAGCAGACATCAAAGCCAGACCCCAGACCAGAAAGATAATCAATCCACCCCAGATCGGGCCGACAAACTGGCCTACCAACATGGAGAGTCCCCAACCAATTTGACCACCCCACATGCTCCCCTGGGTCAATTGATTTCCGCTAATAACCGCCAATACTGCAAGGGTCATAAATACAAGCAACTCGAGGGCAATCACCTGTCCCCAGCGGACTGCCAGAGTCTGGCGGCTGCGGCGGAAGGCCAACAACCCCACTGCAGCGCTGGCAAGGATCACCAGAATAGACCCCCAGCCCAACCAGTTCTCGAGAAGCAAGACCCATTTTTCAAGCAAGGTGCCTTTTGAAAGGCCAAAAATGCCCAAGAGGGTCATCAAAGCAAAGGCCAGCAGAAGAACACCCAGGATATCCCAGAGAAAACGGCCAAAGTGGGTTTCAAGCCGGGCCAGTCGGTCCACCCAGTCGTTCGAACGGGTGGCTGTGGAGCGAACATCTTCGGATGGATCAGGCGACTTGCGTTGAGCGGAAGGCATATCAGTTGACCTTCATACTTAGACCAAGGCGTTGACGGGTGGACTCCACTTGCAAAACCCGCACCTGCACGACCTGCCCAGGTAAAAGGAATTCTTTGATGGTCTTGTTGGCAGGCAGGGGAATTTCGGAAGCATGGATCAAACCTTCCAGACCCTCTTCAAGGCGGGCAAATGCGCCGAACGGCGCCAGCGCAGTTACGACTGCCGGAACAATGGCATCGACCGGGTAGCGCTCCTGGGCATATTCCCATGGGTTAGGCAATAGTCGTTTCAGGCTGAGAGCAATCCGGCAACGTTCCGGTGCCACTTCCATCACTTGAACTTCAACGTGCTGCCCAACCTGGCACACTTGACCAGGATGAGAGACGCGCCCCCAGGAAAGTTCGGAAATATGGATAAGTCCCTCAACACCTCCCAAGTCCACAAAAACTCCGAACTCAGTGACATTGGTCACTTCGCCGGAAACCTGTTGACCTGCATGGATGGTGTTGAAAAGAGCTGGTCTCTTGCCTGCCTCCGCGCGGGCGGCGCGTTCTGAAAATACCATGCGGCCCTCTTCGGGTACACACTCGATCACTTTTAATCGCAGTTCGCGATTGAGATAGGCAGAAAGGCATTCTTCACGGTGGTCTTCGGTCGGTTGAAAAGGCAGGTCAACCAAATGCGAACAAGGTACAAAGCCATTCAAACCTTCGCCTTCGACCAGCAGGCCTCCCCGGTTAAAGCCTGTGACCGTAAGAGCAACAATTCCATCCTGGCGATATAAAGACTTCGCCCGTTCCCAATCCGACACCGATTTTGAACCTTCATCGACCTTCTGGGTATGAGTCACGGCCTGCACGGGCCGGCTTTCTTCTTCCGCCAAGACCGAAGCCCACCAACCATCATCATAAACAGGAACATCCTGTTCGGAAAATTGATCATGTACCATTAACTTGTCCAACCTCCTTCCCATTAATCCGTTCCTGGGTCTGGCGCTCCATCTCGAGAATCTCGCGCGCAACGACTTCTATCGCAACGCGCTGTTTACGATACAAGTCCGCTTCAGACATTGCCAGCCGGGATGCCACTTCACGAACTTTTCGACCCTCAACAAACTTCATTTCAAGAATATTAAATAAGATCCATTCTCCTGTAAAACGCCGTTCACCCTCCGGACGGACATTATCCATCGCCTGGCGCAGGATGGATCTTAATGCATTGGCAGGATTGTCGTTGTGTTCATCCAAGGCTTGCTGGACGATTTGAAGATTAAGAAGAGGATTCTGGGTCAATTTCGGACCGCCCCAATAATGTGTCAGGGCGTCACGTACCCAGACCGCCATATCCACTTCGGGAGGCAGAATTTCCTCCAGCAGGTTGGCCTGGCTGTCATAACGTCCGACTGCCCGCAGGCGCTGGAACATATCCACCTGAGGCCGGAGGTCTTCCAGAGAGCGGAAAACGCTTTTCTGCAAGCGCCGATCCTGCAAGGCCAAAGACGCCCGGCGGATAAGAAGCTGGAGGGCCTGGCGCTGGTCGGGAAGAATGACCTGGTCCGGACGCCGGACTGCCCCCAAGAGACCCAGCAAGGCTGGCTCGCTTTCGACTGAGTCCGGTGGCTCGTGGAGCGGGAATAACCAGTAATCACCCCAAATATATTCGTCACCATTCCCGTTGCCTGCATGGGTGACCACCTGTAATGCTTCGGATAGATTGGATCCTTTCAGCAAGGGGAGGTTCTTGGTGGATTCGACCAAGGCAAGTTCTTCTCCATCCAACGCGGCAACGAACGCCGCAGGTGCCTGCAAATGATCCCGCACAGCAGCCAGCACAGATTCGAGAAATTGACGCAGATCGTTTTGCGTGATCAGCCGCTCTTCAAAGTTTTGCAGCAAGGCCAGATCGGCGCGATCATGCCCGAAGAATATATAACGTTCCCAAAATGGGGCAAACAGCGTGATAGTATGTTCCATAAGAAGAACTGTCGCTACCATGGCAGCCGGGACTGCGCCGGAATAGACGGTACCAAACATCTCGCCCACACGCCGGACGATGGTCATAACACCCAGGGCAGCGGAGGCGGTTACAGGTCCGCGCATGATCCACTTGAACAGACGACTCTTGACCACACGGTCAGGCCAGGAAACGCCAAAAAATGCCACCGCATAGGCCATAATGATAATCAAGCCACCCACCAACAGGTTGCTGACCAGCGCCATTCCCCAGAACAAATAAGGATGATTCTCTGCCAGAACCGAACCATAAAGAAGGTACGGGAAGGAACCGAGTGCTGGGGCAGTGGCTCCAGCCAACAGGTAAATCATTCGGCGGCGACCCGAACGAGTTATCGTAGTTCGATAAGCACGTCCGAAATTGAGCCACGCCAGGATCATGGTGATGACATAATAAGCTGTAAAAACCTCCGTCCAAATCGTACGTTGGAGGTGAGGGGCAGGCTGCCCTGTCATTATCATCGGGCCAAGCAGGAAACCGAATCCCAGCATCAACAGGAAAATCGTTGAAACAGCATATAACGACCGGACAGCCAGCCGCCTTCGCCCGTGCGAAGGCCGGCCGGTTGTCACCAGTATGGCATCGGATAAATGGAAATAAGCAGGGGGCAGGAAAATGATGCCCAACCATTCCAGGCGCAGGAACAGGGTAATCATCTCCGGGGCAGTGGCTGAACTCTCCAAGGCCTCAGAGGTAAAAACGACCACCACGCATAACAGGATTATGGCAAATGAGCGCGCGACCCGGTCACGGAGATTAAAGGACAGGGCATATAGAAATAATGAAAAGGCCGAGATGGCGATCCCGGCTGTGAGAATATCATTGACCGTTCTTATCCCCACCAGCAAATCGTGCAACCAACCGTTAAGCATTAAGGCCTTCCGTACATCTACCGAATGAAATGCCCAAAGAATAGCGCTATATCCTGTGTCTCATAATATTGGTCATTATACCCGCAGAATTCGTAACCCAGTTTTTGGGCAAGCTGAATGGCTGGATTATTTTTTGAAGACATTTCGATCAACACCCGGTGATCCTTTCGTTGCAGCCCCCACGACTGCGCTGCCAGCACCAGACCGCTAGCAATCCCCTGGCGGCGGAAACGGGAAGAAACCGCCAAATCCATTATCCAGGCTGTATGAAGGAGGAGCGCGTCATTCACACGAACATACCCAGCCACCTGATCGCCAATTACAGCCACCAGTGTACCAGACCGTCGATTCCAGGATTCGGATAACGCATTGGATGACCGCGGATAAGAAACCGTTACAGAGCGCGGCAAGCGAATCTCTCTGAAAATAGCGCCCATCTGCCCTTCTTCATGTTGTACATCCATTTGCCAGACGTAATCGGTCTGGCAGGAATGATCAATCGCCATAAGGGCGGACAGATCAGAAGCAATCGCCACGCGTATCTGGATCTCAGGCATATTTCACCTCAAGGAGCTGCAGCCACTTGCACAGGGACAATGCAAGGGGGGAGCGCATTGCCCTGGTTGTCAAGGACCACCAGGCGCAGGTTGTAATCACCCGGTGTAACCTCACTGGTATCCCAATTTCCCAAGTTTCCATCCTGGATGACCTTACGATTAGCCTGGATGGTGGACCAAATATCTGAACCCGAAGCAGCAAACTCATACTTAAAAAACCCAAAGTTCGGGATATTTGCAGTTCCCACTAATGTAACCTGGCTTTGGATCACATCGCCTGGTTTAGGCGAGGTAATCATAATCTGC
>CAIKOL010000341.1 GCA_903829085.1 uncultured Anaerolineales bacterium
CCGAGGCGCAACTGCGCGATTACTTCCTGTTCGTAAAGCTCCAGAAGCATTGGAAGCCCAAAACCATCCGCCAGGCTCTGGCCGCCGCCAGCATGTACTTCGTCAAGCTCCTCAGGCATGAGGACTGGACGCACTTCTCCCAGATCCGCACCAAGGACCACGACACGCTGCCCGCCGTGCTCACCCGCCAGCAGGTCCACGACCTGCTCGCCCACATCCGCCTGCGCCGTTATCGCACTCCGCTCAAGCTGATCTACTGTTGCGGGCTGCGTCTGAGCGAATGTCTCGGCCTGACTATCCACGACATCAAGGGCCGCGAAAACAAACTCTTCATCCGCCACAGCAAGGGCCACCAGGATCGCGTGGTGCCGCTGCCCACCTCCCTGTATCACGAACTGCGCCGCTACTGGGCCTTCCACCGTCACCCGCTCCTGCTCTTCCCCAACGTGGGCCGAGGCGATAACAACTCCCCGACCTCGCTGGCCCAGCGCATGCACACCGCCACCGGCCCCATGCCCTGCTCCTCCCTCCAGCGCCTGGTCATCGTCGCCCGCAAGCAACTCAACCTGCCCGCCGCTTCCGTGCATTCCCTGCGTCATTCCTTTGCCACCCATCTCCTGGAAGCCGGCGCTCACCTGCACACCATCCAAAAGCTCCTGGGTCATAAACAGATCACCTCCACCATGGTGTACCTGCATCTGACCCACCAGAGCACCAAGGATGCCTTGCAGTTGATGGACCAGCTCTGCCGCGACTTGCCCCGCTAGCACGTTTAAGGCTCGCCAAAGCTCGTGGGCACTCCGGCCACCGTGCTGGAGGCGCTGCGCCGTTTTATCCCTGAGCTGCGCACAACCGCTCCAGCCCTCTCGCCTCATCAGCATCGCGCCATCCGGGCGATCACCCGCTGCCGCACACCGGCATTGGGCGGGCGGGCCTTTGCCTGCAAAGCGTGCCGCCATGTCCACTTCGCCTACCATTCCTGCAACCACAAGGCCTGCCCGCAATGCGGCGCCCTCAACGCGCATCGCTGGGTCCGGCGAGAGTCTCGAAAGCTGATCAATGCCCCCTATTTTATGGTCACCTTCACTCTCCCGGCCCAGCTGCGCTCCGCCTTCTTCGGACCCCACGCCAAAGAAGCTTACGATCTGTTCTTCACCGCCGTCTCGGGCGCCTTGAGCGAGAAGCTCGCCGCCGATAAAGGCTTGCGGGCCCATACCCATGGCTTTGTCGCCGTCCTGCACACCTGGACCCAACGCCTGGAGTTTCACCCCCACATCCACTGCCTGGTGCCCGGCGCCGGTCTGAACCAGCAGGGGCAGTTCGTAAAGGTTAAGAACCCCAACTACCTGCTCTACCTGCCTCACCTGCAAGCGGCTTTCCGCCAGCGCATGTATCGCTTATTGAAGGAACACCCTTGGCAGCCCGATCCGCAAGTCTGGCGCAAAACCTGGGGAGTGCATATCCAACCCGCCGGCGCGGGCGCCAGCGCCCTGAACTACCTCAGCGCTTACGTCTCGCGCACCGCCATCACCAATGCGCGGATGGTGAAGGTCGATCAAAGCTCCGTCACCTTCCGCTGGAAAGACCGCGGCCACAATAATAAGACCCGGCTGATGACCCTGCCGGGCGTGGAGTTCGCCACCCGCTACCTGCGCCATGTATTACCCGCCGGGCTGCGCTCCATCAGATACTACGGCTTCTGCCATCCCAGGGCCAAAGCCAGCCGGATGCGCGTGCAACTGCATTCCGGAAGAGCCGTGGACCTCGGCTGCACCCAGTCGGTCCTGCCCGATGAACGGACCGAGTCGGGTTGCCCTCCTTGTCCCAGGTGCGGCCATGCCACTCAACTGGTCTTCTCTCTGGCGCGGTGCCATCCGGGGCGCGGACCACCCGCACCCCGCACTGAGGTCCCAAGCTCCTCCTTGGCCGCATGAACCCCGCGCGCACGCAACCCCTCGCACCGCGCTCGCGCACCGCTTGTACTTCGCACCGAAGAACGACCGGGCTGATGGCGCAGCTTCTGAGCCGCCGGCGCGTTTTCGGAGGCGGCCAGGCTCTGGCGAAGCAAACTTACCTCGCAAACCGGGCGGCAACTGGCCCGCGTGGTATCCCATCGCCTCAACCTTTGGGAAACACGAGTCACCCCCTCAATACAAGCGCCATAGGTCTTAGCCGCTAACCTACAGCCTGGCACGGCACCACCGGGCTTGTTCAACTATGGGTGTAGTTGCTGGCTCCGCGCGCCAGCTCGATCCTCTCAATTCCCTAGCCTCAGCCGGCGCGCTCCGCAGCAATACACCCTTTAGGGTTATCCCCATGTTCCGGGATGAGGATGCGGACATCGACCCCGCGCAACGCGGCGAGCTTGAGTGCGGTGATGACCTGCTCGTCGGG
The DNA here is from genome assembly GCA_903829085.1 of uncultured Anaerolineales bacterium. Classification (GTDB taxonomy): domain Bacteria; phylum Chloroflexota; class Anaerolineae; order Anaerolineales; family Villigracilaceae; genus UBA877. The sequence goes on from CAIKOL010000341.1 coordinate 2,395, forward strand.
CACGAAATACGGGCTGGCGATCCAGATGCGCTTCTGCGCGCGGTTGATTTCGTAGATGAAGTACAGCGCGCAGGTTTCCAGCGGATCGGCCGGGCCGGACGGCAGGCAGAGGACCGAGAGGGACTTGCCGGAGGGGGCGGGCTGCGGATCCCAGTTGAGCTTCGGGAACTCGCCCGCC
>CAIKOL010000342.1 GCA_903829085.1 uncultured Anaerolineales bacterium
CCCTGGCGTGATGTTCCCGCTGTCATCTTTCAACAAGGAATTGTCGGAGGCGTCCTGGATCCCAACCGTCAACTCAATGGATGTGATGGCGTTGCTGCTGTTATTCGTGACCACTCCTACCACGCGATAGGTACCGTAGGTATCCACAAATGCATTGGTGCTTGAAATGACCAGCACATTGGATGCATTCACCGGTGTATTCACGGCTCCAGATTGGTCCGGTGTCGCACCCGCTGTTTTTCCACAGGCTGGCAGCATCAGCGCCAGTGCCAGAACAATTCCATACATTACAACTTTTCGTTTCATCTCATTCTCCTATTTCACATCTCCGACCACCACCGTGGAAGTGGTGAAACCGGATGAGTCAACATTCGGGTCCAGAAGCACAGCAACAGAATATGGATTCATCTCGCCCGCAGCAATGGCATCACCGCTCGGAGAGATGGAAGTGTATTCCATTGCAACCAGCCTGTTCTCTGCATTCAAAACCGTTACGACCACCGTGATCCCGCTCAGATCCCTGCCGCTCGTATTGGTCACAATGCCATTGATGGTCCAGGTGCCCCCATCTTTCAACACGCCCTCACCCTCTGCAGCCAGGTCAACCGACGCATAAGATGGTGGATAGGTGAACCAGGTGTCAGCCTGCGCAGAATAAGTACTCACCAGGGAGGCCTGGCCAGGGTTGTAGTCAACACTTCCAAATGACGAAATGTTGAAGGGCGCCTGCACACCTGGTTTCATCGGCACAGGCACAAAACCATAGCTGGCATCCACCACTTTTTTATCCGTGGCATACAGGCCGGCAACCACCAGGGAGGTCAGGGATTGACCGGATTGGTTGGTCACCCAGCCAACCACGTGGAAGGAACCATATTGATCGAAATATCCGTTGGTAAGTTCAGGCTGCACAGGATAATCGGTCACACTATCGGTCACATCCGCATCCCAATACAACGACCATTTCGTCGAGTCTCGCGGGTTGGGAAAGTTGATCTCAAATGGCGTCCGATCCCGCCCGGATGCATCCCCCACGGGTGCCAATTCTGTGGCATATGTGGCAGTCCAATCAGCCGACAGCACATTACCGGAATCATCCGACACTGCCCCCGCAAGAGCATTGATATGCGCCCACTGGCTGCCCGTATTCACCAGCTCTCCGGTCAGGTAGAACCACCCGGAGCCATCATCCACGAATTGAACGTTTTCGGAATGTAGAGTTGCGCGATTCGCAGTGCCTGTTTGTTGACCGGTAATACTTACCGTGTAAGCTGACGGTATCCCGTTCGTGGTATCGTAGGAATATTCGAACGGAGAGGCTTCCCCTGGGGCAAGCGTGTACAGCACGGTGGAGATGGTTGTCCCTGGCGTGATGTTCCCGCTGTCATCTTTCAACAAGGAATTGTCGGAGGCGTCCTGGATCCCAACCGTCAACTCAATGGATGTGATGGCGTTGCTGCTGTTATTCGTAACCATCCCTACCACGCGATAGGTACCGTAGGTATCCACAAATGCGTTGGTACTTGAAATGACCAGTACATTGGATGCATTCACCGGTGTGTTCACCACTCCAGTCTGGGCATCCGCAGTCGTATTCGTCGATTTCGCACAAGCCGGCAGCATCAGCGCCAGCGCTAGAACAATTCCATACATTACAACTTTTCGTTTCATCTCATTCTCCCGAATGATGGAGATGGATTTCACAGGGCAAACATGCATTCTCAGCCCCAGGGGGACTGCTCCAGGAGATCCATTTATACAAAGAGCTCTGCCAGCCCGGTGAAACATTCTGCGCTAACCTTGTGGCCTCCATCTGATTCGCAGTATGTGACTTTTGCCCCTGAATTTTCCAGAAGCGTCACAGCCTTGCGAGCCTGTTCCACCGGGATCATATTATCCTGTCTCCCGTGAGCAACAAAAATCGGTTTCCCCGCCAGGGAACGAGACGCCAGCAGGCCATCAGCACCTTGTGGCAGGAAACCGGAGAGCGCTGCCAGCACCCGGATCCGTTCAGGATGGATGATGGCCAGTGTATAGGAAAGGGCTGCTCCCTGGCTGAAACCGACCAAATCAATTTGGCGGACGGTCATGTCCACTGAGGCTGAAAAATCATCAATAAAACCGATCAATGCCTCAGCAGATGGACGTAGGTCATCAATACCTGGCAAACCCCATGTTCCCGGAATAATTTCACGCCAGGTATAGCCCCCTTCAGGTGCCGAATAAGGCGCTCGCGGGGCCAGTACGGCCTCTTGAGGTGGAAGCTGACGGGCAAAAACCCACATTGAATTTTCGTCACCCGTCCAACCATGGATCAGCACCAGCAACCGGGCAGGATGGGATTCTGCCGGGCGAAAGCGAAAGGTCCAATCGCGGAACTCTCGGAGTTCGGCATCAATCCGGGTTGGCACGTTTGGCAATCCAATCTATTAGCATCATGATCAATACAACCAACCCTACCGGAACCATACCACCCAGAAGGCATAAAAACCCCATTACAGCTGCACTCGCCCCATAGATCAAGTAGATCAACCCGTCGCCGATGATAAACAGCAATCCCAGTCCCCCGGCGATCAGGCGGATATTGGTCTGGCGGACATATTTGCGCAGGTCCCGGGTCATGTATTATTTTTCCTGGTGGGGTAGGAAAATTCTTCTACGCAGAAGGTTCGGCCAGGCGGTTGCGCGCTTGAGTTCCGGCAGGACGGCATCCAGAGCTTCCTCGCCCAGGCGGATGACTTTGCGTACGTCCACCGTATCAAGCACGCCAATTCCACCAACATCAGGTCGAACTATCACGTCGGGATCATCAAGCTTAAGACGCATTTCAGTCAGCATACGGGATTCTATATCCGCAGCCTGGAGGTAGATGTTGAGAGCCTGCGCCAAACGCAAATGACTGAGGCGTTCCACGATTGGTGCCGGGATGCGCGACGGGAAATTTAAATTTAACTTTTCCTGCCTCTGCCCAAGACGCTCCGTCAGGACTACGGCAACCATTGGCAGGCTGGGAGCCAACAAACGGGCAACGGAAACCGGCACAGGGTCGAGGGTGGCACCATCCACCAATTGATGCTCCCCAATCAGCCTGGGTGGAAAAACAGCCGGAATGGCAATGGTTGCCAGGACGGCATCCACCACACAGCCTTCGTTCAGAACGACTTCCATTGCCGATTTGATATCCACAGCCACGACTGCGCACGGGATTTTTAGTTTATCAAAGGTCAGGTCGCCGAGGAATTCTTCCAGTACCTTGTTTGCGCCAGCCAGGCCCAGGATGGACGGCCCTTCACTATTGGAGCGGCCGAATAAGCGAGTCTGATCCAATTCGATCAGTTTCGCTTCCATTTGATCCGGTGTATAACCAGCTGCATAAAACGTTCCGATAATGCCGCCCGCGCTGGTACCAGCCACTGCCCTTACCCGGTAACCTTCCTGTTCAAGTCGGCGAATTACGCCGATATGGGCATAACCGCGCGACCCACCACCACCGAGTGCAAGTGCAATATCCATGGTCACCTTCTTTGGTTCATGAAGTAGAATAAGCCCTATTCGCAACAAAATAATTATACCCTCCCCAGGAGATTCCATGCCCGCAATTGAATCCAATGAAAGTTCCTCCCCCATCGTGACCCGCGCCGTATCTGCTGGCTTGCGTGGAGAATTCTGTGACAACTATGTATTTCCCAGCTGGCAAAAAGCACTCTTGACCGCGCTGGGGACCCTGCCCCAGGCTGTAGCGCGTTTTGCCATCAGTCGTTTTGAGACCGTCAATGGTTTGAATCCCCACGTGCTGGACAATTTCTCGATTGACGAGCTTGTGAGCCAGCGCCTGGGCGACTACGATCAGCTATCGGGAACCTTCCCAGCCATCACAATGGGAGCCGCGCTCAGTGGCGCAACAGCTTCCCTTTCACTTGCTCTGGGTGCTCCATTCCTGCCTCAGGCTTTTGTCACCACACTTAAAGGTGGCTCCAAATCAGGCAATGTGGATGAATACCTGCATCGTTCCCTGGACACTGCCCTGCGCCTGGCCGATGAAAACCCGGGAATGATGACCATCCAGCACTACGACCCGGTTCACGATGGCTGGATGACGCGCTATGTTAATCATATACGCTTTAAATTACTCGACCTGCCGCCCGCGTATGCCGGGTTCATCAAGTCCAGGCTGGAACCAGGTGGCGCAGTGGTTTACCTGGAAGGGGGAGCCGCCTGGTTGCGTTACCGGGTTGGAACGCGCAGCGTATTCCAGGTGGGTGGCTGGGGCGGGATTTCAGCGGAAGAGTTCCTGGAAGGCAGCGACCGCATTCGGGCTTATGCATCCCGCTCAGGTTTGAAATTCACCGATTGGAAATTGAAAGATTACCCTCTTGAACATGGACCGGAATCGGAATGGGGTTCCGAACCCGGCCTGGCAGAGGCGCTGGAGGCTTTCTGCCGACGCGAAGGCTATCGCTTTGTGCGCATCTCCCTGCCCCACCCGAATGATTTCTCACGGCTGGCCTTTGCAGCAGCTAGAGAACTCCTCGAAAAAGAAGGCCGCAGCCCGGCAGGTGTGCTGGTCGAAATGTTCAGCCAGTTCGACGCCACTGCCGCCCGTCAGGCTGGTTTGTTGCCGCTCTGGTTGATCTTCAACACACACGACAGCTTGGAATACCTGAAGGAAATGCGGACGCAGTTCCCACAGGGAAAACCGGTCTTCTTCTCACCCTTGGCAACATTTTCGTTGCCACCGGACCGGGTAGCGTGGGAAGACTGGGAAATCGCCCTGGCAGGCACGGCCTGGATCAATATCGGTACCCGCCCCAGTCACTACCCGGCGGACGCCCGCGCCCTGGTCAAATGGGCGGAGCCGCTGCGGGAGTGGGTCGCAAAGAACCTGAACCCGGTCACAGGTCGGTTGGAGGCGGAGGATCTGGTAAGTTTACTAGAAGTTGAATTAGATCTATCGGTAAACCAAAAAGCACAACAATAGTACATAGGTGTTGTGCTTTTTTTAATTACAGAGTACTGCGTAAATAATTGAACTTATACCGGTTATATTCCACTGCTTTATGACATTTTCAATTCAGTTATTTATGCAAGAAGCAGTAGCATCAAGTTAAATTTCTCACTCTCCCACCAATTCCTCCAACGCTTTTACCAGCTTCTCAACATCCCGGTGGGTGTTGTAGCCCTGCACGCTGACGCGGATGAATTTGCGCCCATTCCACAAAATAAGTGGCACTTCAATGCGGTATTCGTCATACAGGTGCATTTTAAGCGCAACCAATTGTGTGGATTCAGGTAGAGGTGCTGCAACAAGTTGACTGAACCAGGTGTCATCAGATAGGGGAGGGTATCCACTTATTGCACAAATCCGCTTCTGTGCCTCTTGTGCCAGTTCATGACAGGCACGGCGGACTTTTTCCCAATCGTGTTCCTGTTGAAATTCGATCGCTGCTGGGACAGAAAGAAAAGCCGCTATATCGCGTGTGCCGGTCCACTCATGCTGGTCAACAAACTCTGATGGGCCTGGAAATTCGGCTTCATACCCCCACGAGACTACCAGTGGCTTTAGGAGATGCTGGGCTTCCGGGCGGGCGTACAGGAATCCGGCTCCTTTGGGCGCGCACAACCACTTGTGCAGGTTGCCGCCATAAAAATCCGCCTCAAGATCGTCAAGCTGCAGCGGGATTTGGCCGGGGGCATGTGCGCCATCGACAACCGTAAGAATTCCACCTCTGCGCGCCCGCTCGATCACTTTCTTGACCGGGAAGAGCAGCGCGGTCGGACTGGTGATATGGCTGAGGAAGATGACCCGCGTATGTGGAGTAACCCCTTTCCAAAAAGCTTCAACAAAATCATCTTGCGTTGTCAGCGGTATGGGGATTGCCTGGTTGATGTATTTAAAACCACGCTCCTTCGCCAGGAAGCGCCAGGTACGGTCGAGTGCGCCATACTCGTGATCAGTTCCAAGTACCTCGTCACCCGCCCCAAGCTGCAGCGAACGGGCGACAATATTTAGAGATTCAGTCACATTGGTTGTAAAGACCAGGTTGTCAGCCTCCGTCCCCAGGTAATCCGCCAGGACTTTGCGTGCCGTGTGCATCAGGCCTGTAAACCGGCGTCCAAGAAATTCAACGGGTTGCCGCTCCAATTCCCGCTGCCAGCGTTGATAAGCGCGAAAAACCGGGCGGGGGGTGGCGCCAAAAGAACCGTGGTTGAGGAAGGTGACCGAGGGGTCGAGAAGAAAATGGCGGCGAAGGCCAAACATCAATAACTCCACATAAATTGGGATAGTGTTGATTATAATCAAGCTTGTGCTTTCCATTCGTCGTTTCTTCGATAATCCGGCCATTCCTAGGGAATATCGGCGGAATTTCATCCACCTATATTTTGACATTGCCTGGTTTGGCATTCTTAGCGGCAGCGCGATCAGTTTCTTGACCGTTTATGCCGCCCGCCTGGGGGCAAGTGGGTTTCAAATTGGCTTGCTTGGGGCGCTGCCAGCCGTGGTCAGCCTGGTACTATCAATTCCAGCTGGAAATTGGCTGCAAACACAACCAGTGGGCAAGGCGGTCTTCTGGTCAGCAGCACTTTCCCGCATCGGGTATTTTCTTTGGATCCTCCTGCCTTGGTTGTTTGGGAATCAAGGTCAGATCTGGGCGCTGGCTGCCATTACCCTGGCAATGGGCATCCCGATGTGTGGATTGAGTGTCGGTTTCAACGCCCTGTTCGCAGCGGCTGTTCCAACCGAATGGCGCGCTTCAGTAGTGGGTGTCCGGAATGTGCTGCAATCCTTAACTTTTATCATTTCATCCCTTGGAACAGGGTATATCCTCGATCATCTACGATTTCCGATCGGATACCAGGTCGTTTTTGGGATTGGATTCCTGAGCGCAGCCATGAGTACCCTCCACCTTTTTTTCATCCGACCGCAGCCAGAGCCTGGTTCGGTTGCAATTATTGCGAGCCCGGTAATCATCCCCAAATCGAAAGAAACCACCAAACGCCCCGGCTGGCATACATCCCTCCGGCTTGACATCTGGCGCACCCCTTATCGGAATACCCTGCTGGTGCTTCTCGGTTTTCACCTCGCGCAATACCTGGCCATCCCACTTTTTACTCTCTACTCTGTCAATTACCTTCACCTGACAGACGCCAATATTGGGCTTGGGACCGCCCTCTTTTACCTGACTGTTCTGCTCGGTTCGACCCAATTTAGCCACTTGCAACACCAGGTGGGGCATCACAAGCTGACCGGTTGGGGAGTATCCGCCCTATGCTTTTACCCGATCGCCATGGCACTTTCGCGTAATGCCTTTCACTATTATCTGCTTTCCATCGTTGGGGGATTTGCCTGGGCGCTGGTCGCAGGTGCGTACGCCAACTATTTACTGGAACGAATCCCGGAAGACGACCGCCCTTCCCATCTCGCCTGGTACAACCTCATCCTGAATGCTGCTGTACTCTTCGGCTCGCTGGCTGGCCCCTTACTGGCCGGATTTATCGGGATCGGCACAGCCCTGATCGTCTTCGGCATACTTCGCTTCTTGGCCGGGATTGCCATTCTGAAGTGGGGATGATTTCCTTCGCCCGGATTCAAATCCGTGTATGTTACAATCTTCAGGAATTGGTCAAATATGCCTGAACACGTAAAGTCTGTCGCCACCAACCGTAAAGCTGGTTTTGAATATTTCCTCTTCGAGCGTTTCGAGGCCGGTTTGGCATTAAAAGGCAGCGAAATAAAATCCATTCGCGCCGGCCAGATGAGCCTGGCAGAAGCATTCGTCCGCGTGGATGACACCCGCGGCGCCTTCCTGATGGAAGCGTACATCGCGCCATACGCACAGGCTAACCGTTATAACCATGACCCGAAACGGTCCCGTCGTTTGCTACTCCATAAGAAAGAAATCCGTGAACTTTGGGATGCTGTCCGCCAGAAAGGCGTAACGATTGTTCCGATTCGTGTTTACCTTAAAGACGGACGTGCCAAGCTCGAAATCGCCATCGCCAAGGGCAAGAAATTGCACGATAAACGCGAGGCCATTGCCAGGCGGGATGCTGAACGCGAATCGGATCGAGAAACACGCTGAACCCCCCTGACCCCTATTGACTCAATCCTAAAGAAATCGCCCGATGGGTTCAATTCCATCGGGCGGGTCTTAAGATCTATAAGAACGGATGAATACATCCACCATATCCGGGTCAAAGTAAATACCCCTATTTAGTCTTATCTCTTCAATGGCATCCTTGGCCAGCATGCTGATATGGTAGGGCCGATTGGTCGTCATCGCATCAAAAGCATCGACAATTGCAAGTAAACGCCCTTCGCGGGGGATTTTCTCGCCGCTCAATCCACTCGGGTAACCGCTTCCATTCCACCACTCATGATGGCAGAGTACATAAGGAATCGCTGCTTTCAAATGGTCCACGCCTTCCAACATTTTTGCGCCGACATCCGGGTGCTGGCGCATTAATTTCCATTCATCTTCATCAAGAGGGCCGGTTTTTTTCAAAACCCGGCTGGGTACAATGATCTTTCCAATATCGTGCAATATCGCCCCAAATTCCAGGATCACTATTTCTTCGTTCTTCCAATCGAGCGCAAAGGCCAGGTTGAGAGCCAAACGGCGAACACGTTCCAGGTGACCGGCTGTATAAGGATCGCGGGCTTCGATTACATTTGCCAGCATGATTACCGTCTGCAGGTGAGCAGATCGGGTATCAAACAGTTCAACCATGCGTCGCCGGTCAAGGCGGGAGCGGACAGCATCAACAAGCTCTTGTGCATCGAATGGTTTGAACAGATAATCATCCACACCCAACATGCGCGCCCGGCTGACATCCGCTCGTTCTGTCCTGGCGCTCAGGAACAAGAAGGGAACAGTCACACCATTGGGTAGCATGCGAACTGATTCCAATAGCTCAAACCCATCCATCTCAGGCATCATGATGTCCGAGACGATAAGGTCTGGTTTGTTGCCCGAAAAATAAGCCAACGCCTGTTTCCCATTGACCGCTGGGGCTATCTCAAACCCCTCGGCCTCCAGGATGTTTTGTATAACATCCAACAACAGGGCATCGTCTTCCACCAATAGTATTTTACTCATCCCATTCCCTTGTTATCACCACTGCGATGATACAACACCATCAGTAAATAAATTATTAGGCTTTCATGACAGATTTATCCGAATTTTACTGCTGCTTGTATAATGTAGCGCCCACGAGCGCTTGTCCCAGGGAAAGGCCTCCGTCATTCGCCGGTACCTGGTGATGAATATAAACCTCGAATCCATCCGTATCCAATGCTCGCCTTGCCCGCTGCAGCAGTGCCATATTCTGCCAGACTCCCCCGCTTAGCGCAATTTCATTCAAGCCAGTTTCAGATCTGATTTGTCCGCAAACCTGGCGAACCATATCCGCCACTCCGTTATGGAAACGCGCCGAAATGATTGGGATGGGACAACCTCCCTGCATGTCTGCCAGTAAGGCTGAAATGGCCGGCTGGGGATCCACAGTCCCATCCCGAACATCAAACCGGTACATGCCTAATTCCCTCTCATCCAACAAGGTTTCAAATTCAACCGCTGCCTGCGCCTCATAATTCACTTTTTGCCGCACCCCCGCCAAAGCTGCAGCCGCATCAAAAAGACGCCCCAGGCTGGAGGTTGGCACAGTGTTCAGGTTTTTCTCCAATTGCATACGCAAGGCCAAGCGTTCCTCGTAACACAGATTGCTGCAGGGCGGAAGCGACTGATCCCAATCCAACCCCAGAGCCCAGAGCAATGCCAGCGCAGTACGCGCCGGGCGTTTAATTGCCGCATCGCCACCGGGAAGCGGGAAGTAAGCCAGATGGAATTTCCGCTCACATCCGGCATAATCCGCTACCAGGAACTCACCCCCCCATATGGCCCCATCCTCGCCATAGCCCGTCCCATCAAAAGCCACCCCAATCACAGGCCGCTCACCATCCAGCCCATTATCGGCCATGCACGCTGCAATATGGGCATGGTGGTGCTGAACGCCAATTGCCGGAAGATTCTCACGCTGAGCGCGTTCCAAGGCGTAACGGGTGGAAAGGTAGTTCGGGTGCAGATCATAAACAATAGCCTCGGGCTGGATGCGGAACAAGCGCTCAAAATGGGTCACGCCCTCTTCGAAAGAACGCAGGGTCTCGTAATTCTCCATGTCGCCTATATGATGGCTGAGGAATGCATAGCGTTCGCGCGTGAGACAAAATGTATTCTTGAGCTCCGGGCCGGTCGCTAGGATAGATGGAGCTTCAAATGGAAGTTGAACTGAGTCAGGGGCATAACCGCGGGAACGCCGGAGAAAGTAGGGTGGGAGAAAGGGTTTGGGTATCAAGCATCCTGGCGATTCTGAATCTTGATCGTCTATTACCCGTACTACCGAATCATCACAGCGCACATGTATATCCCGGTTGTGCATCAGGAAAGCATCCGCCAATGGAGAAAGGCGTTCAATGGCTTCATTGTTAGCGGTCGCGATCGGCTCTTCAGATAAATTTCCACTGGTCATGACCAGGGCAGACAACGCCTGGTTATCAGAGTTTTGAAGCAGATAGTGCAAGGGTGTATATGGGAGCATCACCCCCAGGGTATCCTGCTTCGGAGCTACTTCAGCAACAATCCTTGATTCCGGCTTCCGCTGGAGCAGAACGATTGGCCGTTGGTGAGATAAGATCAGTTTACCCTCAGCCTGGCTGAAGAAACAATGTTTTTTAAGTGTGGCAAGATCCGGTACCATCACAGCGAAGGGCTTATCCACACGTAACTTACGGAGGCGAAGCTCGGTGACTGCCTGGATGTTGGTCGCATCGCAGACCAGGTGGAATCCGCCCAGGCCTTTTACAGCCAGGATCTTACCATTTGCCAGCATCTGCTGCGCGGCCCGGATTGCTCCATCCCCTTCCACAGTTTGTTGACCAGAATCCGTCACCCATTCCAACCATACCTTCGGTCCACAAACCGGACAGGCAACTGGCTGGGCATGAAAACGCCTGTCAAGGGGGTTCTGGTACTCAGCCGCACACTCCGGGCACATCGCAAACGGTGCCATGGTCGTATTGGGACGATCGTAGGGAATGTCAGTAATAATCGTAAAACGCGGCCCGCAGTTGGTGCAATTGATGAACGGGTACCGATAACGCCGGTCATCAGGATCGAAGAGTTCGCTCAGGCAATCCGGGCAAATGCAAACATCCGGGGAGATGGGTTGGAAAGCACCCTCTACTGTTTCTGATGAAATAATTTCAAACTTGTCAAAATGGCCTGGGATTCCGAAAG
>CAIKOL010000343.1 GCA_903829085.1 uncultured Anaerolineales bacterium
CCCGAGTTTTTACCGTAAAACCTATCCGAAAATAATAGAAGAACCGAATTTTGAGTGTGTGCGGCTCCACCGCACACACTCAAAATTCGGTTCTTCTATTATTTTCGGATAGGTTTTACGGTAAAAACTCGGGATGTGTACCTTATATTGTCCCTTGCTAACCAGTGCTATAATAACGGCAATTCAGGTCGGACCGGAATCCAACCCCATTTGAGCATAGTAACATTCCGACAGACCAGGCAAGCTTTTCCTTAGCGATTTTCGTTCTGTAGGTGCATGGGGCAGGGAGTCTAATTGACGAATTATACTAACGTGAGAGGTAATTTAAAGTGCCGTCAAGTACAGACTTATGGGATCCTTTTTGGGCAACCCATGCCACGAAAAAAGATTATTTTCACCGACTCCTCTGGTTAATTCGCTTTTTATTCTCAAGCGCGTATGCAAGACGCATCTCCCAGGCATCCGGGGATCAACACTCAGCAAAGCTGTTGGAAATTGGCTGTGGGTCTGCGCGTACTTTACACTACTTGGATCAGACTTACGACTCCTGTGAATGTTATGCGCTAGACCTTTCTCCTCAAGCAATTCACCTTGTCCGCTCTATCAACCCATTGTTCAATACGGCAATCGCCAACGCTTTTTCACTGCCGCTTGGATCAGACAAGCTTGACATCGTGTTTAGCATCGGGTTGATCGAGCATTTTACCCGTGAGCAAGCAGAGCAGATTGTCCGAGAGAAAATTCGTGTGACGCGAACAGGTGGCATGGTGGCGATCATGGTTCCCTGGCAGAGTTCTGTGTACAATTTGATCGTGCGTAAAGCATTTGGTCGGCATTGGCCTTTTGGTGACGAAAAACCGTTTCATCGCCAGGAACTCGAATTATTTATGCAGCACCTTGGGTTGGCTGAGATTGAAATTCATGTCATTTATGCCACCACCATTTTGGGAATCGGGCGTAAAAAATAATGGCAGGTCCAATCTTCGAGGTTTTTACCAGAAACCGGCAGAAATTTCGCAGCTATATCTTGCTCATCGACGGGGTTGGCCTGGCTATTGCTGCTCAATTAACACTCGCCCATGCCACACTCCAACCAGAATTTTGGGATATGAGCACCTGGTTGACCAACCTGGGCAAGAATACTTCCCCCATGCTTGGTCTGATCTTATATGCTTTTGCAGGATTGATTTTTGTTGTCGCACTGCACACTTGGGGTGAGAGACCTGTACCCTTCGTAATCCCGACCGATAACCCAAAATCACGAAAACCACGCTTTGGCTTATGGATTACTAGCCTGGGTCTGGCGGGTGTGACAGCTTTTTATGCTGCAAATTCAACTGAACTTTCTTATTCTCTATCGTTTGGAATTGTTTCTTGCATCAGCATTTCTCTTTTTGCCTTCAGCGTTCTCTACGATGAAAAATGGCTGCCCCCTTCAGTTCGGCAAACGAAAACCTGGATCAGTACCCACATAGCCGAATTGTTACTGGTACTGATTATTTTGGTTGCTGCGTTTTTGATTCGTTTTGTGAATTTGGAATTGAACCCCTATTCCTTTATTAATGATGAAGGTGAAATGGGTAAGAACGGGGTTTGCATTTTACAAGGCACCTGTCTCGAAATAATGGAAACTGGTTGGTCTCAGCAGCCCAGGCTGGCTTTTCTCCCCACTGGGTTGAGCGTTTCTCTTCTTGGCACAACTGCCCTGGCGGTCCGGCTGCCCAGCGCTTTAATTGGCACTCTTGCAATCCTGGCAGTCTACTTATTTTCCCGGGAAGTATTTGATAAAAGAACAGCCTGGGTGGCAGCCTCGATCCTTGCAGCGCTACCTGTGCATGTTCATTTCAGTCGCCTGGGAGTGGACAATATCATGGATTCGCTCACCACTGCCCTGATACTTTGGCTGCTGTTTAGAGGCATAAAGCGCAGCTCAACCATATCCTTCCTGGCAGCTGGCATAATCGGTGGATTATGTTTTTATACTTATCCGGGGAGCCGCCTGGCGCCTGCCATTGGCCTCTTTATATTTGGGTATTTGTGTCTGCGAACGCGCGATGTTTTAAAGGCGCAAAGGCGTAATTTCCTGGTCTACTTCTTGGCCCTGGCGATTACCGCAGCCCCTATTCTCGGTTTTTTTGTTTCTCATGTGCAAGATTTTTCAGCCCGGATGAACAGCGTGGGTATTTTCGCAAATAGCGCGTTTCAAAATGAAATGACGACTTATAACAAGAGCGCCTTTGAAGTGATAACCGGGCAGGTAATGAAATCCAGCTTGGTTTATATTGCCACGGATGCGCCTTCGAATTTTTATAATTCACCCAAACCATATCTTGTTCCGCTTTTAGCTATTTTTTTTATGCTTGGGCTTGCCAATACTTTATGGCGCATCAAAGACCCGCGCTACCTGGCGTTGTTTGTCTGGTTCTGGGCAGCCATCATTCTGGGCAGTGCCTTCACGGCGGGCCCTCCGAGCAGCCAGCGTATGTTGGCAAGTGTTTCTGCTCTTGCGATTATCACCGCAATAGGCATATCCAAGACAGTCGGGTTCTTACCACAGACCGGAAAATTTATTCGCTGGCTCGCGCCGCTGAGTCTGTTGATCATTGTTCTTATTACTTGTTACCAGAATATTTCTTTTTATTTCATCGATTATCAAGTTAACCATTATTTTGAAGACCCAACCAATGAACTGACCTATGAGACCCGCACCTTTATCGCTCCTCTGCACACCAATGGTCGCTTTTTCCTGATTGGTGAGCCCACGGTCCCCTACCTTTCATTCATGAATTTCGACTTCTTTTCGCCGGATGTGGAGAAAGCCTATTTTAACGAGGTCACACCGCAAACCCTTGCGGCATTACCAAACGATAAAGACGCTCTTTTTATAGCGACCTCAACCCGCGCAGCCGACCTGGAAATAATCGCCCAACTGATCCCGGGTGGAGAATGGAACGAAGTCAGGCGTCGCTACCAACCTGAGGATGTTTTATTCTACAGTTACAAAATCGATAAACAACTTTTGCAGAGTTATAAACCCTGATTATTCGATGGCAAACAATTACATTTTTGTCTCAATTTTCTTCGGAATATTATTCATCAGCCTTGACATGGCTTTATTTTATTTCCGCAAAAGGAATTATTCCATCCACAAGTGGTTAATTCGTATTTTCACAACTTATTTCTTCCGATTAATCACGTGGGTCAGAAACCTATCCATATTTCAATATAAACCCGGCCCCAAGGAAAATCTATCTGATCATGTTTCAGCCTCCCACATCGCTGCTGGATCTTCTGAAAACAACCTCGCCCCCATTGAAAACAACCCTCCCATTATTACTTCGACAACCGCTGCGATGAGTTCTGCAAACACCCCCTCCATCCTATCAAGCCAGGAACCAGCCCAGGAAACTTCCAATCACCCGGATTCGGACAGACTGGTCCATGCTCAGATTACTGCAGATATTCCGGAAGGGACTGTTGTTTATATAACCATCCGTGCTGAACATGGTCAAGGGCAGGTCACATTGCAACAGGCGCCTCAGCCTTTTGAATTCACCCAGAAGCTGCCTGTTTTACCACGAACTGTAAGAATTGTAAATCACCCCACCTCAAAAATCCACCTATGGTTTACCCAACATCCTTCTAGATGGAAATTTAGACCAACCCGATTCAATGAATACTTACTTCTGGCGGCTCTTGCCATTTATGTGCTTGTTGAAGGTATTGGTATTGATCGTTTCCCGATCTATTTCTTTACCGACGAAGCCATCCACATGAACCTGGCTGCTAATTTTCTGCGAGATGGGTTTAAGAATTATTCTGGCGAACTCTTGCCCACCTTCTTTATCTCTGAAGGCTGGGTAAATGGCACCAGTGTCTATCTACAGGTGCTCCCATTTATCCTGTTTGGAAAATCTGTCATTGTTACCCGCCTGGTTTCGATGCTTATTTCTTTACTGGGGGCATTAGCGGTTGGTCTGCTCTTAAAAGATATCTTCAAGTTCAAGTATTACTGGGTAGGCATTTTCATGGTTCTGACAACGCCTGCCTGGTTTTTACATGCGCGTACAGCGTTTGAGTATGTCGAAGTTGCTTCGTTTTATAGTATTTTCCTCTATTTTTACAGCCGTTATCGTGCAGGACACTTGAGATCCTTTTATTGGGCGATCATTGCTGCTGCTCTGACTTTTTATACCCATGGTTTAGGTGAGATCTTGATAGGAGTTTCGTGCCTGGCGTTCTTTATCATTGATTTTCGTTATCACATTCATCCGGATCGGCGAAAAACTGTTTTGTACGGATTACTCCTGGGTGCCTTGTTGCTGTTGCCTTATGTGCGTTATTTAATAGACCACCCAGGCGAGTCAGCCGATCAATTAAAACGGCGCGGCTCATATTGGATCGATGGCAATTTGAACTTGCTCCAAAAAATAGGCGATTTCTTTAAGCAGTATGCATACGGTCTTAGCCCATCCTATTGGTATTTCAAGAATCCGGTCGATATCGACCGTCATATCATGAAAGGGTATGGCAATGGGCTGTGGTACACAATCCCGTTCCTAGCTATCGGGTTGTATCAGACCATTAAAAACATTCGCCTGCCATCCTATCGGATTATCCTGGTCGCGTTGCTGGCTTGCCCCATCCCGGCTTCTGTCGTGGCCATTGGCATGCCCCGCATGCTCTGGATGACTATCCCGGTCGCCATTCTATCGGCCATCGGACTGATAACGCTCCTGCAATGGCTCGAATCGCGCCGGCATTTCCGCTCGATTTGGCTTGCTGCCGGTTTGTTCATTGTGCTCAGCAGTTTAAGCTTCTACATGCTCAGAGATGCCCTGGTTAATGGACCGATATGGTTTCAAGATTACGGCCTGTATGGTATGCAGTATGGAGCTGAACAGGTGTTTCAGAATGTGGTGCGGGTGGGGTTGGAACAGGATCTCAACAGACGTTATATTGTCTCTCCGTCATGGGCCAATGGGACTGAACAATTTGTCGATTTCTTTATCCCCACAACCCTGCAATCGCGAATCAATCTGGGACAACCCATTGATTTTCTTGACGACCTTCGCAAAGCCACACCAGATATGTACTTCGTGGCTACATCGGATGAATATGATAAATTACTCATCAATCCAAAATTCAAGGATATAAACGTTTCGCAGATACTATCCCTCCCCAATGGGAAGCCTGGCTTTTATGTGCTTACCCTGAATGTGGTTGATAACATTGATGCAATTATTGCCTCCGAAAATGCGAAGAATCGCACGCCGGTGGAAGATACAATTTCCTTGAACGGACAATCCGTCCGCATAGTACACTCTCCTTTGGGCAGTGGTCGCCTGGAAGATATTTTTGACAATAACCCCGACACGCTTGCCAGGGTACTGGAAGCCAATCCATTCACACTTGACTTGTACCCGGCCCAACCCATTCCCACCAATTCTGTTCTCATCCAGACAGGATCGCTGGTCAAATTCACGGTTACTATTTCGCTTTACGCCCCCAATGCTACCGAACCTGTGATTTATACCCGGACTTATTCAAACCTGCCTCCCGATCCAGTAGTGAATATCACTTTCGAGAACGGCCCGACCACCTCTGCTCGGATTTACATCGAAGTAAATGATGATTTATCCGGCGATACATCCCAGATCCATATCCGCACCATTCAATTTAAATAAGGATATCCGGTTTCTTAATTCTCTTAATCAGGATTTCCTTTCCTCTGGCGTAGGCGTTTGATGCCTGCCCGGATCTTCTTTGACTCCACCCGTCTATTTTGGGATGCTACGGTTGGGCGGGTGGGTCGCCGGTATTTTGGCTTGATCAGAGCTATCTGGATTAGCGCCACCAAGCGCTTTTCAGCATCGAAGCGATTCTGTTCCTGGGACCGGTAACGCTTCGCTTCAATGACAAGCACGCCTTCCCGGGTCATCCTGCTCCCGGCCAGTTTAATTAAACGGGCTTTGACCTCCTCCCCAAGTGATGGTGAATTACACACGTTGAA
The DNA here is from genome assembly GCA_903829085.1 of uncultured Anaerolineales bacterium. Classification (GTDB taxonomy): domain Bacteria; phylum Chloroflexota; class Anaerolineae; order Anaerolineales; family Villigracilaceae; genus UBA877. The sequence goes on from CAIKOL010000343.1 coordinate 6,014, forward strand.
GCGTAGCTGGACCGCTGTGGCAACTTTATTAACATTTTGCCCGCCAGGGCCGGAGGCACGAATGAAAGTGAAGATTAATTCGGAGTCGGAGATGGAAAGGGTGGGGGTGATTACCATGTTCTTAAGATTCTTTCCGGAAAAAATGGAAGAACCGCATTTTTAGTATGCGCGGCGGAGCCGAGCATACTAAAAATATGAACCCTTCCTGAATTTTCAGAGAAATATTAAAACATCATTGCATTGATCTTGTCAATGGTCTCGCGTTCAGGTCGCAGGTCTGCATCCACCAGGCGGTTTAGGGGTGTATCCACCAGGTTGAAAGTTTCGGTAAGGGTGGGTTTGGATTCATCAATATAGAGCAGCCCGGTTACCAACCAATCATTCAATTGGGCGCTTTCCAGTATCTGGAATGCATTTGCCCGGCTGGTGGGATCATAGTCTTTTTCGAGTTTCTTCAGACGGATGGTCGAACCATCGTGCATACAGACTTCTCGTACGCTTCCTTCGGCGAATTCGCCTTGAATTTCGATCTCATCCATTGCCGGGATGAAGGAAATCTCATGCAGAGGCGCTTCGTGATCCTTTCCCCAGGTGTAAGAGTGGGCAGCCTCTCCCTCGTTGTTGAAAGTTACACATGGGCTGATAATATCCAATACTGCCACACCATGATGACTGAACGCGGCTTTAAGCAGTTCCTTCACCTGTTTGGCATCTCCAGCAAAAGAGCGGGCAACAAAAGTTGCGTTGGATGCCAGCGCTTCCATACAAATATCCACGGGCATATACTGATTTATTCCCTGGTGCTTCAGGTTCAGCCCGACTTCTGCTGTGGCTGAAAATTGGCCTTTTGTGAGCCCGTAAACGCCGTTGTTCTCGACAATATAAACAATCGGAACGTTACGTCGCACCATGTGCTTGAAACCACCCATCCCGATCGAGGCAGTATCACCGTCGCCAGAGATGCCGATGGCGCGTATGGATGTATCGGCGAATAACGCGCCGGTGGCAAGCGAAGACATGCGCCCATGTAAACTGTTAAAACCAAAGGAGCGATTCAGGAAATATGCAGGACTTTTGGATGAGCAGCCGATGCCGCTTAATTTTATGACCTTTTCCGGGACAATATCCAGTTCATAACAGGTGGTGACGATCTGGTTGGCAATGGAATTGTGTCCGCAGCCCTGGCAAAGAGTACTGGGCTGGCCGCGATAATCGTTTTTTGATAGCCCGGCTTTGTTCAGCTGTGAGGGTGTGGGCGTGGTCATTGATTTTTCTCCTGTTTCAGGATGCTTTCTTTAACCCAATTTGCAGTTAGTGGCAGACCATCACTATGGCAGGCTGAACGGAATTTGGAAGCCAGTTCGGGCATTACTGCACTCAATATCTGTCGCATCTGGCCATCCCGGTTGGCTTCAACGATGTAGATAGGGTTATATTTCTTGATAAAATCCTGAACTTCGTTTGTGCATGGAAAGGCGCGCAACCGCAGGAAGGCGGTTTTTAGATTTCCGGCCTGTTTCAGTAAAGCCCGGGCTTCTTCGACTGCAGGTTCGGTCGAGCCATATGCGATGATTCCAATCGTAGCCCCTTCTTCCACCTCAATAATCGGTTCTGGGACCAAGGTGCGGGCGGTATCGTATTTCTTTTTGAGTCGTGCCATGTTACTTTCCCACGTGGTGGCATCTTCAGAGTAGCGGGCGTTTTCATCATGACCTGTGCCTCGGGCGAACCAGGCCGAAGCTGGGTGCTTGTTACCGGGTACGGTGCGGAAAGGGATCCCGTCGCCATCTGAATCCTTGTACCGGCTCCAGATTCCGTTGAGTTTTTCCAGGTCTTGCTCCCATAAAACCTTGCCGCGTTCAAGCGGGGCGGTCGGATATTCGAAAGGTTTCGTCATCCATTGGTTCATGCCCAGGTCAAGGTCGCTCAGTACAAAGATAGGAGTTTGAAGCTGTTCTGCCAGATCGAGAGCTTTCCAACCGAATTCGAAACATTCCTTCACAGAGCCGGGCAGTAAAACAACGTTTTGTTTGTCGCCTTGACTCAAGTAATACGCCTCGGTCAGATCCCCTTGGGCAGTCCGGGTCGGAAGACCGGTGCTGGGACCGATGCGTTGAACATCCCAGATGACAACCGGCACTTCAGATAAATAGGCCAGCCCGGCATACTCTGCCATCAGGCTGATACCAGGGCCGGAAGTCGAGGTCATCGAACGCAGCCCGCCCCAGCCTGCACCAATAGCCATGCCAATCGCGGCTAGTTCATCTTCAGCCTGCAGTACTGCATAGGTCTGCTTGCCATCTTTGGTTTTACGTAGTTGCGGGAGAAAAGAATTGAGTGATTCAGCCACCGTGGAAGCCGGGGTGATGGGGTACCAGGCCGCGAATTGCACGCCTCCATAGATGGCGCCCAGAGCCGCGGCAGTGTTCCCATCAGCCATGATGAGGTCGGATGTGGCATCCATTCGTGCGACTGAATAGGGATCGGTTTTCTGTAAATTTTGGGCGGCCCAATCTGCGGCAGCTTTGATCGTGCCGAAATTCGAGTCAATTGCCTGTGCTTTGCCTTTAAAGTGAAAACTCAATGCCTGCTGAATGGTTTCCAATTCAATGCCCAGCATTTGTGCAAGGATACCCACATAAACCATATTGGCAATGTAATCCCGCAAAGCCGGGGATACATTTGCAGCGCGAGCCATTTGTTTGACCGGCATCGGATAGATGGATATATCGTTGCGGGCAATGGGTAGTTTAATATCATCAGCATAATAAAATGCTCCTCCAGGTTGAACAGATGCCAGGTCCTGGGCGAAAGACGATGGATTCAGGGTGACAACCAATTCCTGTTCATCGCGCCGGGCAATGAATCCATCCTTGCTCACACGGATCGTATACCAGGTGGGTAAGCCTTGAATATTGGAAGGAAAAAGGTTCTTGCCCGAGATCGGGATACCCATTTTGAACAAAGCTCGCAGTAATGTAACGTTGGCAGTTTGCGAACCTGATCCATTGACAGTTGCAATGGTCACAGAAAAATCATTGATTACTTTTTCGATCATACTTGCTCCTGCATTGGTAGATGCAAAATGAATTTCATCTCAGGAAATCTGTAATGGCAGCGGCCATCAGCGCCGCTCCGCGCGGCAATGCGGCCTCATCAAAATCAAATTTGGGGTGATGGTGGCCTGCATCCAGACCTTTTTCGGGATTCGCTGAGCCTATGAAGAAAAAACACCCGGGCACTCTTTCCAGAATGTAGGCGAAATCTTCCGAGCCCATGGTCGTGTAATTTGCGCTGTCGACGTTCCCTCCAGGAAAAAGCTGGCGGGCAACTGCCTGCACACGCGCTGCGGTCTCAGGTTGGTTGATCGTGGCTGGGGACAGCAATTGCAGGTCAATTTCTGCCTGGCAACCCATTCCTTCAGCTATTAAATGGACTGTCTTCTCGAAGCGTTCCAGTACCCGCTCCCGGACCAACGGCTCGAAAGTGCGGATTGTCCCGGTCATTTCGACTGCTGGCGGGATAACGTTAAATGTCTCACCAGCATGGATGGTACAGACGCTGACAACAGCCGTTTGCAGGGGTGCGATGTTACGGGCGACAATCCCTTGAAGGGCAGAAATTATTTGTGCCGCGGCCAGGATCGGATCCACGGCCAGGTGGGGGACCGCACCGTGCCCGCCCTTTCCCAGTACCTTGATCTTGAAGATTTCAGCTCCAGCCATGACCGGCCCACCAGCAATTCCAAACCAGCCAACGGGTTTTTCGTTCCAGACATGCAAGGCCAAAGTGCCATCCACTTTGGGGTTTTCCAGGACACCGTCAGCAATCATGCTTTCTGCGCCGCCCATGCCTTCTTCTGCAGGTTGGAACATGAACTTGATCGTTCCGGATAGTTCATTGCGATGGGCATGGAGCATTTTGGCAACTGTCAAAAGGATGGCGGTATGTCCATCGTGACCGCAGGCATGCATTACGCCTGGATTCTGGGATGCATAAGCTGCGCCTGTCTCCTCGCGGATGGGCAGGGCATCCATGTCAGCCCGGACAAGAACCACTGGGCCTGGTCTGGCTCCTTCGAGAAGGGCAACCACGCCTGTCCCGCCTACACCGGTATGCACTTCCAGGCCCAGAGTGGTCAACTCCCTGGCCACAATTCCAGCTGTGCGGATTTCGTGGAATCCGAGTTCCGGATGGGAGTGAAAGTCGCGCCGCAAGGATTGCGTGTATTCGAATAGAGCCAGGGCTTCGGAGAGAAAATCGGGCATGGTTTACCTCGCTTGTCTTATTGGATGGATTCTTTCTATTGGAGTTTAAGCACGCGGAACTTTTCTTCGAAGTGTGGAGCTTCGTCGGTGCTGTCCTCGGTGTGGCGGGAACGCATCCGCAGCTCAAAAGCCCGCGGTTCACCGATTTGGGACCTGTGCTCTTTCAACGCTTTCATCTTCAAGTCCCACGTGTCAGTTACATCCAGAGAGACCGTTGGGTTGGCCGCCAAGGAGATCCACACTTCGCGCGGCGTATGGGGTTGAAGCCCCTCGTCTTTGATCAACTCGGGAAAGAAATGTACGTTTCCAGCGGCAGGAAAGACAGCATCCAGCACAACCTGTCCGGCCGCGCGGTGGTCGGGGTGGTTTACCCGGCCCAACCAGTTGTAAAGCATGGTGGGGTCGCAGGTGACCAGGATGTCTGGTTTTTCGCTTCGGAGGATACGTACAATTTCCTTGCGCAGTTCCAGGCAGGGAACCAGGGTTCCATCCTCCAGGTCCAGAAAACGCACCGACCGGACGCCGAGGACAGCTGCTGCTTTCAGTTGTTCCGCTTTCCTGATGGTGCATAACTCTTCCGACGTCACCTCCGGCCCGCCGCCCTTGTTGCCATTGGTGAGCAGAAAGTAATGAACTATATGACCTGCTCTGGCCCAGCGGGCAAGCGTGGCCCCGCAGAAAAACTCCGGGTCATCCGGATGTGCCAGGATGACCAGGATTTTTTGGGGTTTCTGCCAGCCATCGGGGGCATTCTGACTATCTGCGCTCATGTTTCTCTTTTTCAGGTTGGGGGCAATTTTCGCACGGTTCCTTGGATTTGCGCCGCAAGGCCTCCAATTCATCCCAGGGTTCCACTTCTTCACGTGCGAATTCTCTCCAACCCACTTCGGGGATGTCCACGCGGATGGACATTTGCAGCGGGTTGACATCCAGTACTTTCCCTTCACCCAGCGGGGTGACCACATGCTTGTTCCGCTTGGGCAGTTCCTTGCGGGCTGCGGCATATTGCTCATATTCGTAGACCAGGCAGCAGCGTAAGCGTCCGCACATGCCCGTTATTTCAGTCGGTGTGAGGGAAATGCCTTGTTCTTTTGCCATTTTAATGGAGATGGGGCTGAACTCGGTCAGAAACTTTGAACAACAGCGTGTTTCCATGCCGCAGGCACCCATGCCTCCCAGCATCTTTGCCACGTCGCGTGGACCGATCTGGCGCATTTCTACCTGGGACTGCTGGTATTGCTTTTGCATATCATGCCGCAGGGATTTGAGGTCAGCTTTGTCTTCTGTTTCGGTGCTGTACATAAGGGTCAGGCGCGTACCATCAAACGAAAACTCGGCCGCGACAATTTTTATCTCGTATAATTTCAGTTGAGCGGCGCGTTCCCGGCAGGCGATCATCGCCTCCAGTTCTTTTTGAGCCCACATCCGCCGCAGGATCAGGTCGCGCGGGGTGGCGATCCGCTCAATGGATTTCCATGTGCCTTCGGGGGGCAAAGAAGGTTTCTCGACAAATTGCGTTACCTCGCCTAATTGCTTTCCGCGCGAAGTCTCAACAATGACGTGGTCGCCCACCTTGATATGCGGTACTGCCGAAGCATCAAAGTGATAAGCCTTACCAATTTGTGTAAAACGGACACCAACAATAAACGGTTGCATGAAAGGAATTATACCGTAGAGACGACCCGCAGGGTCGTCTCTGGAAAATTAGATGATATTGATCTTTGGAGCATTATTCTGTTCCAGGGCTGATATGCTGACCCGTGCCGCGACTTTCTCGGCAATGGATATGAGTGCTTGTGCTGCGGCTGAATTGGGCCGGGACGCTACTACTGGTTCGCCGGTATCACCGCCGATCCTGACGGACTGCTCCATCGGCACTGCACCCAGGAAGGGCACCCTGGCAACCTGTGCCAGGTCTTCACCGCCGCCGGAACCGAAGAACTCGCCGCGCATGTTCTCGATGACACCCAGGATGGGCACTTCCAGGGTACGGAACATTTCCAACCCGCGGCTGGCATCCTCGAGTGATACGGCCTGGGGCAGTGTAACAATGATCACGCCGGAAAGTGGCAGGCTTTGGGCCAGCGAAAGAGGGACATCCCCGGTGCCAGGTGGCAGATCAATGATGAGATAATCCAGTTCGCCCCATTCCACGTCTGTCAGGAACTGGCGGATGGCGGAATTCAGCATCGGGCCTCGCCAGATGAGTGGCTGACCCGGCTTGACCAGGAAACCCATCGACATCAACTTGACACCGTAGGCTTCGGCTGGAATAAGTTTATTATCTTTTGTTCCGGGAACATCATGGATACCCATCATCGTTGGGATGTTGGGACCGTAGATATCGGCATCCATCAGGCCAACCCGTGCTCCGCACTGTGCCAGTGCCACAGCCAGGTTGGCGCTGACCGTGCTCTTGCCAACACCACCCTTGCCGGAAGCGACTGCAATGGCGTTGCGAACGGGGAGTTGCAATAATCCACGCACGCGTCCGTCAGCCGGCACGCTGGCATCCATTTTGATCGTGACCGTTCTTACTCCGGGGACGGTGAGTACAGCCTCACGGGCAGCTTTTTCAATACTGACCTTGAGCGGACAGGCTGGTGTGGTCAGCAGGATGGTAAACCGCACCTCCTGCTCATTTACTTCCAGGTCACGGATCATATTCAATGTGACCAGATCCTTATGCAATTCGGGCTCCTGTACTTTTCCAAGTGCAGCCAGAATTATCTCAGTAGATATTTTTGGGGACATAGCTTCCTTTGGATGATTTTTTAAAGCCGCTTGGCGGCGTATTTGTCTCATTCTTCTTCTGGAGAAATTCGATTACCTCGGTCCTGGCTGTTTCAAAAATTCCAGTTAAATCTTCGTCCGAACCGTGGAAACGTTTGATCGATTGCCGGGCGCAGGTAATACAGCCATGCATGGCACGGTATGAATCGGAATTACAGGTGACGCAATTATTAAGGCGTGCCATCATCAGGATGAAAGCCACCTGTGCGTTGCCATCTGGCTCGCTCTTTTCCACCGCCGCCACCAGGTTTTGCCACATTTCACCGCGGACATCCATGAGCAATGAGATCCCGTGTGCAGGGAAGATCAGACCGGTTTCTTCAGGATTGACCATAGCCAGGCTTATTCGCTTTGAACCATGCGGGAGGCTGCCTTGGCAGCCCGCGCCGCATCTTCGCGAGCGGCATTGGCCGGGCGTATGCTCGCGTAATAACTGGCTGGTTTTGATAACCTCGTTTCATCAAATACGTTCCGGTGGAAGGAAGCCAGTTCATAATCGTGATCCATTTTGATGGCATCGAACGGGCAGAATTCCGCACATAATCCGCAGTTCATGCAGATATCGGCGTCAATATGAAACTTGGCTGGGTCGGGAATTGGCCTGCCTGTGGCGGGATCGGTGGCGCGTACGATCCAAATGCATTGCGGTGGGCATACCTTGGTGCAGATTCCGCAGGAGGTGCAGCGCAGTGCTTTTTCGCCATTCGGACCCTCATCATAGACCAGGAACGGGACAAAACGGAATTCTTCCGGCGTCGGTATTTTTTCCTCCGGGTATTGCACGGTGAAAATGCCGCGTGCGTCCTTACTGCCACGGTGGGCGATACCTGCATCGGTGTGATACCGTTTTCCCCACCAGCTTAGATCGTCCAGATAGGTTTCGATAAAGCGCTTGAGGCTGACGCTGAGGCCTTTTAAAATTCCCTTGCCATACATATCGCTCATGGATTTCTCCTACCGGTCCACTTCACCGAGCACGATGTCGATCGAGCCGAGAACCGCCACCACGTCGGCAATTTTTTGCCCGATACAGATCGGACCAAAAGCGGTCAAGTTAATGAAAGATGGCGCCCGCACGTGGTATCGCCAGGGGGTTGGCTTGCCATTTGATATCACATAAAAACCGAGTTCGCCTTTGGGACCCTCCACCCGTCCGTAAGCTTCGCCGGGTGGGACCCGCACCTGGTACATGGGTTTCAGGGCCATCACCGGTCCATCCGGAAGTTGCTTGACTGCCTGCTGGACGATCCGGATACTCTGGCGGATCTCGTCAAAGCGTACCATCAACCGGTCATAGATGTCACCATTCGTCCGCACCACCACATCAAATTCGAAGCGGTCATAGATGGAATAGGGTTCGGCACGGCGCACGTCATATGGGATTCCGGATGCGCGCAGCAATGGACCGGCGGCTGAATACTTGATTGCATCTTCAGCGCTTAGCACACCCTGCCCGATTCCGCGTGAACGGATGATTTCATTTTCACTCAGGAAACGGTCAATTTCATCAATTTTGCGGGGGAGGCGTTCAAAAAACAAGCCCTTGATCATTTGAAGAGTACCTTCCGGGAGATCCCGGGCAACCCCGCCAAAGCGGAAGTAGTTGCACATCATCCGCGATCCGGCTACTGCTTCGAAAATGTCCAGGAGTAGTTCGCGCTCTTCCAGGGCATATAGCATCGGGGTAAAGTAAGCTCCCAGATCGTTCAGCAACGCGCCGATTGCCATCAGGTGGTTGGCGATGCGGGTCATCTCGGCCATCATCACGCGGATGTATTCAGCTCGTTCCGTCGGCTTGACATTCATCAATTTTTCGACCGCTAGCGCGTAGCCGAAGTTGTTGCTCATCGAAGAGAGATAATCCAACCGGTCGGTATACGGCATGTTCATGATAAATGTATTCCGTTCACCGATCTTCTCGTGGTTGCGGTGCAGGTAGCCCATCACTGGTTTCAGATTGACTATTTTCTCCCCATCCAGCACGACTGCCACGCGGAAGACCCCATGCGTGGATGGATGTTGCGGGCCCATGTTAACAATGATGTGGTCGGTGTCCAGGCCAATTTCGTCCTTCTGATAGTTTCGCAAGGCTTCATAGAGAGCCTTCTCCGGGTCAAAGGTCTGGTTTCCCGGGCTGAAACCTTCCGGATACGAAATATTGTCGCCGTACAGGTTCTTGCTCTCAGCCATGACTATCTTTCCGTCCGGCCAGCGGGATTTCAAAGGTTTGGCTTCTTCTTCGAAGTAAGGTTCATGCCAATCCTTGCGCATGGGGTGCCCGGCAAAGCCTTCCCACATAAAGATGCGCCGCAGATCGGGATGCCCTGTGAATTTGATGCCGAACAGGTCCCAAGCTTCGCGCTCCTGGAGTTCTGCACCCGGGTAGATGGAAACCAGCGAAGGAACTTCAATCGGGTCTGAACGTGGTACCTGGATCTTAAATACCACACCTGATCCACCCGTGGTTTTATAGACGTGGTACACCACTTCCATCTTGTTCTCTGCAAGGTAATCCACCGCAGTAACGGAAGAGAGGTAATCGTAGCCGAATTCGTCGCGCAATGCGCTGGCGAATTCGAGCAGGGCTGCTTGATCCAGTATCCACCCTGCATATCCGGGACGGGTATCGGGTTTCAAGACTTCCGGGAAGCGGGCAGTCAGGTCAGCGAACTGGGCTGGTGCAGGAATAACCATATCTCCTAGTTCCTTTCGCCGTTCGGGAAAAGGGTGATATTACGCGGGTCGATCAAATCCGGGCCCAGGATCGGGACGGGGATTTCAGCCATATCCGGGCCTTTTTGATACCAGCGGGCAGTCTTGATGGGTTCGCTCCTGATCTTTTCCTGGATTTTCATCAGCCCGTTAAGCAGGGCTTGCGGGGTGGGCGGGCAACCGGGTACGTACACGTCCACTGGAATGAATTTGTCCACACCGGAGACGACGTTATACCCTTCCTTGAATGGACCGCCCCCTGAAGCGCAGGCACCCATCGCCAGCACATACTTCGGTTCCGGCATCTGGTTATACAGGCGCACAATAATCGGGATCATTTTCTTTGTCACCGTACCCGAGATAATCATCAAGTCGCTCTGGCGTGGGGACGGGCGCATGATTTCCATGCCGAAACGGGCAATGTCAAAACGGCTCGCAGCTGCGCAGATCATTTCAATGGCGCAGCACGCCAGTCCGAACATCAATGGCCAGACAGATGCGCTCCGGCCCCAGTTATACAGCCGGTCAAGGCTGGTGATGGCCACCTGGCCTTGCAGTTCGGGAGGAATATTGGTTTCGGGTGAATTCAGTTCATTCGATTCCATACAGCAACTCCTGGACGAAAGGTGAGTTATCTTTCCCTATTTCTAAATGATTCCGAATGTTCCAAAAAGATAGTACTGCAAAGCGCACGGATTATAGTCGAGAGCTGTACGCCCGTCAATTTTATTATGCAAATATATATTTGCATAATTGGTATAATCAGAAAGATGAAACCTACAACCCGCTCGCGCCTTCTGGACCACTTCCGTAAAAACCAGACTGCTTCGGTGAAGGAATTGAGTCGCTTGATGGAATTGACTGGCTCGGACATCCGCCATCATTTGGCAATCTTGGAATCAAACAACCTGATTGAGGTTGTCGGTCAGCGCCAGGAGGGGCGCGGACGGCCGGATAATATTTACGGTTTGTCGTCACGCTTGTTGGGCGACGGGTTGGATAAACTAGCCGGGGCGCTCTTCGATGTCTGGTTGGGAGGCGCATCTGGCCAGGTACAGGAGGCAGGCCTGAGGTCTGTGGCACGCAGGTTGGCGGGCGCCGTGGATGATAAAGCTCCCGTTACGCAACGCCTTGTACGGACTGTTGAACGGCTGAACGAATTGCACTATCAGTCACGCTGGGAAGCAGGCGCGACAGGACCGCGTCTCATCCTTGGTCATTGTCCTTATGCCGCGCTTGTTGTCGCTCACCCTGAATTGTGCAGGATGGATGCATTTCTCCTCGAGACGAGGCTTGGCTCGGCGGTTGAGCAGACCGCGAAATTGCAGTTGAGCGATAAAGGGCTGCCTTTTTGTGCATTCGTGGCGATCAAGTACTGACGAATACCCCAGGGTTCTTTGGGCATTAGCGTAATGAGGCAGGAAACAGGGGGTGTTGGGCAGGCCGCGAAGCGGCCCGCCCAACACCCCCATCTCTTTCCCTACTAGACGGAGATTCCCAAAGAGACTAACCCAGAGGTTCCCGTGGTATAGTACACGAACCTTAATCCCCCGGAGACAAAATGGTTAACATCATCACGGACAGCACCTCAGACCTGGGCCCAGAAATTGCGGCGGAATTCAAGTTAACTATTGTTCCGTTGACCGTAACAATCGGTGACAAGGTTTATCAAGATGGAGTGGACCTTCATCAGCGGGATCTTTTTTCCCTGGTTGAAAAGCATGGGGAACTGCCCAAGACATCTGCGCCTTCCATGGGTGAATTCACAAAAGCCTTTGATCACCCTGGCGAGAACGTGTTCATTGGCATTTCATCCCGGCTTTCAGCGACTGTCCAGAATGCCCGCTTGGCATTGGATCTGCTCCCGGCTGGAAAGGTGCGAGTGATTGACTCCCTTAACCTCTCAACTGGCGTGGGGTTGCTGGCTTTGCGCGCAGCTGAATTGCGGGACCGCGGTCTTGCAGCGGAACAGATCGAGCAGGAGCTCCTGGCTTCAGTAGGGAAAGTGCGCACATCCTTTTGTATCGAAACGATGGAATACCTGTATAAAGGGGGGCGCTGCACGGCTTTACAGGCCATTGCCGGGAGCGTCCTGAAGATTCACCCCATCATCGAAGTCCGCCCGGATGGCACCCTGGGGGTGAAAGAAAGATCACGTGGAACCCTCAGGAAAGGCCTCCAGATGATCCTGGATGATTTTGAAAACCACCTAACTGTGCTGGATCGCCAACGCGTGTTCATCACGACCACCAGCAATAATGCCGAAGATGTGAATTTCCTCTTGGAAGGTGTGAAGCGGATTTCCGCGCCGCAGGAGGTACGCATCACCCGCGCTGGGAGTGTGATCTCCAGCCATTGCGGCCCGGGGACAACCGGGATTTTATATTTTGTGAAATGATTAATGTAAACTCTCAATAAACTGGGGCCGAGGGAGTGCGTTCGGCTGTGCTCGCCCAACACCCCCTGTTTCCTGCCTCACTACGCTAATTTCCAAAGAACCCTGGTTATTGAGGAATAACAATCTGCTATAATGTTGATAATGGATTTGAAAAAAAAACCCCGGAAGCATATTCCAGAAGGATGACCCTTGCCAACTGTAAATTATAAATACGAAAAGCGCCAAAAAGAACTGGACAAGAAGAAGAAGAAGGCTGAAAAATCCCGGATAAAAGAGATCAGGAAGAATATCAAGCCGGACGAAAAACCTGCCCCTTCTTCCGAAAAGTAAAATTACCTTGCCCCGGGCTGAGCATGTTACCGACGCGCCAGATCGAAACGTTTCTTCAGCACACACCGCTGTCCTTGCAGGAAATCGTGTTCGAGCTGAGGAATATCATCGCTGCGGTAGCTCCCGACGCGGCTGAGGTTGTCCGTTGGAGGGGTTTGAGCTATTACCATGAGGGCCGGGGAGGCATCGTCAGCGCCGGGATCTGCCAGATCGAGATTCACGCCGACCATGTTCGCTTGGCTGTCATCCACGGAGCATTTATCGCTGACCCCCACCATCTTCTTGATGGGCCTAAAAAATACAAGAAATTTGTCAGGATCGAATCCTTTGACCATGCCCCCTGGGATTCTTTAAAGGAATTGATTGCCACTTCCTCCCGGTTTGATCCGCGTACTATTGTGATGTAGTCGCACGCTCACCCCCCGTTTATTGAGGAGTTAACGCATTAGAATAAAAAAACCTGGGACGTTAGTCCCAGGTTTTTTGTTGGCATTCAGCGAACTTAGCCGGTGATCAAAGTCACATTGCTGGCCTGGGGGCCTTTGGGACCCTGTTCCACTGTGAATTCAACCTTCTGGCCTTCTTCGAGGTTCTTGAAGCCTTCACCTTGAATTGCGGAGAAGTGGACGAAGACATCCGGGCCACCCTCGCGGGTGAGAAAGCCGTAGCCCTTGCTTCCATTGAACCATTTGACTGTGCCGATAATACGATCTGACATTGCTTGCCTCCTTAGGCAAAAAAGAAAATTGGCGGACCCGGTTTTTCGCCAGAACAGCTAAAACAAAAGGCTCACGGATTTGAACCCATGAGCCGATGTGGTTGCATTCCCAAAGCGAACTTACTGGTATCCTTAGGACCCAAATATACCACGAGCCCAGTTACAAGTCAATGGAAAATTGATTTTCGTTTACTCCACGGTTACACTTTTCGCCAGGTTTCTTGGCTGGTCCACATCCAGGCCGCGGATCACAGCGATATGGTACGCCAGCAATTGCAGGGGGATCACGGTCACCACCGGGGAAAGCTTCCAGGGGCACTCAGGCACCCACAGCACATGGTCTGCCATTCCCGCGACCAGCTCGTCGCCTTCGGTCGCCACGGCAATCACCATCCCGCCGCGCGCCTTCACCTGCTGGATCTGGCTGATCATCTTGTCGTGCCAGGGGTCCTTTGGAGCGATGCAGATCACTGGCATGTTTTCATCGATCAGGGCAATCGGGCCGTGTTTCATTTCTCCAGCCGGGTAAGCCTCGGCGTGGACATAGGAGATTTCCTTAAGTTTCAAGGCTCCTTCGTAAGCAATTGGCATGTTGATCCCGCGTCCCAGGTATAGGCAGTCGCGCACATCTTTGAGCGCCAGTGCCACCTTCTCCACTTCGGCTTCACGTTTCAGCGCCCGGCCGACCACATCCGGGATGAGGCGCAAGTCAGCCACCAGGCTACGGCGGGTTTTCTCATCCAGCGTGCCGCGCAGGTCGGCCAGCAATATCGCCAGCATGTACTGGTCCACCAGTGGGGCGGTAAACGCCTTGGTGGAGGCCACCCCGATTTCGGGCCCGGTTTGCATCGGGATGGAGCCATCCGCGATCCGCATGGCTTGCGAGCCGACCGCGTTAACGATGCTCCATAATATGGCCCCTTTTCTTCGGCCTTCTTCCATGGCAGCCAGGGTGTCGGCTGTTTCGCCCGATTGGCTGATGGCCAGTACCACGCTGTGCTCGTCCACGATGGGGTTGCTGTAGCGGAACTCGGAAGCGATCTCCATCTGGCAGGGGATCCTGGCGATGTTCTCGATGAGCTGCCTGCCAACCATCCCAGCGTAAGCTGCGGTACCGCAGGCGGTGATGGTCACCTTTTGGATGGCTCGCGCTTGCTCGGAGGACAGGTGCAATTCCGGCAGGCTGATGCTCCCGTCTTTGAAGTCCACTCGCCCGGCCAGCGTCTCGGTCAGGGAACGCACCTGTTCGTGGATTTCCTTTTGCATAAAGTGACGGTATTCGCCCTTCTCTGCAGCCGCCGCATCCCAGGCGATGTTGTGGATTTTGGGCGTCACTGCTGCGCCTTCCAGCGTCTCCACCCGAATTTCTTCCTTGGTAACCACGGCCATCTGGTGAGATTCGAGGAAGATGACCCGCCGGGTATGTTCGAGGATGGCAGGGATGTCGGAGGCGATGAAGTTTTCCCCCTCTCCCAGCCCGAGCACCACGCCTCCCGCATTTCCGATGCGGGCACATACAATTTTATCCGGCTCATCCGCAGACATGAGCACGATCCCATGCGCCCCGGCAATCTCGCGAAAAGTGCGCCGGGAGGCTTCGGTCAGGTTGAGACCGCTCGCCAGGGCATGCTCCACCAGGTGAACGATCACTTCGGTGTCGGTATCCGAGTTGAACACCACGCCTTCGGCGGTCAGCTCCTCGCGCAGTTCCAGAAAGTTTTCAACAATCCCGTTATGCACCACCACCACCCGCCCCGTGGCACCCAGGTGGGGATGGGCATTGCGCGCTGATGGTGCACCGTGCGTGGCCCAGCGCGTATGGCCCACACCCGGTGTACCATGGATGGGAGAGTCGTTCACCAGTTCGGTCAGGCGCGCTAATTTTCCTGCATCCCTCCGTATTTCGATCCTGCCGTCTTGCAGCACTGCCAGCCCGGCTGAGTCGTAGCCGCGGTACTCCAGCTTTTTCAATCCGTTCAAAACGATCGGTGTCGCGTCGCGCGGCCCGATATAACCTACGATTCCACACATGGGTTTCCTCCAGGATTTCGAGAGTCGGTATTCGTCATTTGGGAGCTTCGTCAGGGCGCGAATCCCAAATCGCGAATTACTCTTCTACCGCTTCCCGTCTTTTGTCTGCCCGGTCACCCGGTCAGCATTGTGGGCGGGATTGAATTCGGAGGGAAAGAAGGCGGGGCTGTGGCATCCCCGGAGGGCATCCGCTGATCGTTCGATTTTTTCCCGGCATCTATTTCGCCGGGATTGGCTCTGCCTTGCGGCAGAGAACCCTCATCCTCGTCGCCTTTAATTTACATTAAAGGTCATGCGCTGTCTTTCCCAGTTCCAAGCTTCCGATACACCTCCTGTTTGTAAAAATGATCCAGCGGACGGGATTATATCGCGCTTTTTAAGCCTCGAAATGTAAAATCTCAGTAAACTGCGGTTGGGGGGTGTGCGTGCGGCTACACTGCA
>CAIKOL010000344.1 GCA_903829085.1 uncultured Anaerolineales bacterium
ATGGCATCGAATTCGGACTGATGGTCATTCTTGTGGAAGGCTTCGACGCCCTCGCCGATGTGCATTTTATTCAACTCACTGACGATGGGCAAGTTTTCCAGGAAGAGAATGCGGTCGATATGTTTTTCGGCGTGCTTCATCTCGTCAATGGCGCGCTTTTCGATGACCTCCGCCAGGTGCTTGTAGCCCCAGTTGGCGCACATCTCGGCCTGCACCATGTACTGGCTGATGGCGGTCAGCTCATCGGCCAAAAGGGAATTGAGCTTTACGATGATCCTGTCATTGCCTTTCATAGTATTCTCCTGTTGAAAATGAACGTTTAGTATCCATCCGGAAATTCAAGAGTCAATGATTTTCGGATGGAACCTTACTCGTTGAACATCTGTCCCACGCTGCGGCCCTCATGGGCGCGGCGGATGACTTCACCCAGCAGCGGAGCGACGGTGAGAATGGTGAGGCGCTTGTCGAACACTTCCTGTTTATCCAGCGAGATGGGCACGCTGTCGGTGGTGATGTATTCGGTGACGGGCAGGGCTGCCAGCCGGTGGGCAGCATCCGCCGAGAAGATGGGATGTACAAAGGCCACATAGACGCGCTGTGCGCCGCGCTCCTTGATCAGGTTGACAGCCTGGGCGATGGAGCGCCCGGTATCGATCTCGTCATCCACCAGGACCACATCCCGGCCTTTCACCTCCCCGATGATGGTCAGCGCTTCGGCCTTGGCATCGTTGGCCACCCGCCGCTTTTCGATGAATGCGACGGGGGTGCCGATGCGGGCTGCAAAGTCGCGGCCTTTCTTGGCAAAGCCCAGGTCGACGGTCACGACCACCGGGTCCTTGAGGTAAGAGCGCAGGTTCTGGGTGACATAATCGCTGAGGATGTGCGAGGCATTCAGCACATCCCCGGGCACGGAGAAGAAGCCCTGGATCTGGTAGGCGTGCGGGTCGAGGGTCATGTAGCGGTCTGCGCCGGCGATCTGGATCATATCGGCCACCAGGCGGGAGGTGATGGGCACGCGCGGCTGGTCTTTTTTGTCGGAGCGCCCGTAGCACAGGTAGGGCGCCACGGCGGTAATGCGGGCGGCCGAGTCCAGGCGCAGGGTCTGGAGCAGGATCAACAGTTCCATCAGGTTGCGGTGCACCGGCGCGGCGGTGTGCTGGATGACGTATACGTCCTGGCCGCGCACGCTGCTGTGCAGCTTGACGAATAAATTTTCGTTGGGAAACTCAACGATATCCCGGCCGCATAATTCCTCGCCCAGGTATTCGGCCACCTTGCGGGCCAGTTCCGGGCTGGCAGTGCCCGCATAGAGCTTGATGCCGCCATACGTGTGCAGTTCTTTGGATTGAGCCATTTTGCCGCCTATTCTTCAGGAGTCCATTCAGAGCGCAGAACGCTCATGACCAGGTCATCACAGTATTTGCCGTCGCGGAAAATCGCCTGGCGCAAAGTGGCCTCCTGGACAAAGCCGGCCTTCAGGTAGGCATGGATCCCGCCCAGGTTCCCGGCGTCGACACGCAGGAAGATGCGGTTCAGGTTGAGGGTTTCGAAAGCATGCCGCAGCAGCAGGCGCATCACTTCGGTGCCGTAGCCCATGTTCCAGCAGGACTTGTCGCCGATGAAGAGGCCCACTTCCGCGCTGCGGACACGACTGTTGATGTCGAAGATGCCGCAGTTGCCGATGCAGCGCCAGCCGTCCCCGGCCTGGATCTCGATGCAGAGGGTATGCTCCTCGACAGGGCGCTTGAGCATATTCTCGAACCACTGCTGTTCATAGTCCTGCGAGATAGGCGCTGGCATGCCCAGGTAGCGCCGCACCTGCGGGTCGTTCAGCCATTCCACAAATTGGGGCAGGTCGCTGCGCTCGTCGGCGCGCAGGCGGATACGTTTCCCGTAAAGCATGAAAAACCTCCATATAAATACGGCAGCAGGTTGGGAAGTTAACTGGATTATACTATCCTTGACCAGCCACGCGGGAGGATATAGAATGGCTGTATGGGAATTTCCGTGACGAGGCAGAAAACGCGCCTATTTCTCCTGTTTCACGGCGATTCTCAAGGAAAATATGGTAGAAAACCATGCTCGTTTGTTCTATTGTTTCACAAGTTGTGCTATACTCTATAAGGATGCAGACCGACTCTCTTCCTGAAGCGCGTTCTTCCTGGCCCGCCTGGGCCAAATTCCTCCGCCGAGGCGGGCTGGAAAGCCTGGCTGCCTGGGCGCTGGAAGCCGGCGCTCCGCTGGCGATCCTGGGGGCACAGGCGCTGTATTTCGGCGGTCCGCTGCTGCGTCCGGCATTTTCGAATGGACAGATCGACGCCCTGGCCAGTCTGCTGGAAGACCACAATGAGGCGCTGGCCTTCGCCGCTTTCCTGCGGGAGGAAAATCCTTCATGAACATCTGGCTGGGAGTGGCCGGTCTGGGGGTGGTATTCTTCAGTGCAGCCCTGATGCTGGGGCTGTCGCTCCTGCGCAAAAAAACCCCTGTTTTCCGTGACATTCCCGCCTTTACCCGCCTGCGCCAGGCAGTGGGCCTGGTGGTCGAAGACGGCAGCCGGCTGCACATCTCGCTCGGGCGCGGGGCGCTGATCGCCCCCCAATCCGCATCTGCCCTGGCAGGTCTTGCGCTCCTGCGGCACCTGGCCGACCTGACCTCCGCCGGTGACCAGCCGCCGATCGCCACTTCCGGCGATGCCTGCCTGACCATGCTTTCGCAGGATACGCTCCAAGCGGCGGTGGAATCTTCCGAACTGGCCAGCTCCGACCCTTCGGGTGGACGGTTGACCGGCCTGACCCCCTTCTCTTATGCTGCCGGGGCCATCCCGGCCATCCGCGACGAAAACGTCTCGGCAAATGTTTTCATGGGGAATTTTGGCGTTGAAGTGGCCCTGCTGACCGACGCGGTGGAACGGGGGAATACCTTCGTGCTGGCCGGCAGTGACAACCTGACCGCCCAGGCCGTGATCTACGCCAGCGCCCAGGAACCGCTCATCGGTGAAGAAATCTATGCAGCCGGGGCCTATATCAATTCCGACCCGCTGCATAACGCCAGCCTGTCCGTGCAGGATATCCTGCGCTGGCTGATCATTGCCGCCATCCTGGTGGGGGCGCTGCTCGTCCTGGCAGGTGTGCTGTGAACCGCAAGAGCATCCCCTCCAGGTTCATTACCATTATCAGCACAGCCATCGCCATTTCGGCGGGTGTGCTCGTCCTGGCAGGCTACTTCTTTGCACAGAAGGGTGACGGCTCGGTCTCCCTGCTGGCTGAGGTGCGCCAGACGCTGCTGAACTGGGCAATCATCCTGGCAGGTTTCGCCATCTTCGTGGGGGTCATGAACCTGTTCCAGGTGCACTTCACAAAGATGCGGACAAAACAAAAGGGAGCAGCCTACAGCCTGCTGCTGGTCATCAGCCTGATCGCCACCTTCCTATTTGGCCTGCTCAAGCCCGACCAGGTGGGAGTGGTATTCACCACCGTCCAATTGCCAATCGAAGCCAGCCTGATGGCCCTGCTGGCAATCACGCTCACGTATGCCAGCATCCGCCTGCTGCGCCGGCGGCTCAACCTGCTTTCCGTCATCTTCCTCATCACTGCATTGCTGATCCTGCTCGGCACGGCGCCCCTGCC